>JAZRVE010000043.1:0-17620 GCA_045598975.1 Eubacteriales bacterium | reverse complement strand
AGACCGCTTGGCCTCCGACTTGCTTTTTATAGGTGGTTCCCTGCGGGGTATCGACAAGTGTCACGCCCATATCGGTGAGCGCGGCGCGGATGCGGTCGGCTTCGGCGTAGTTTTTCTGTTTCTTGGCGTTGGTGCGCTGTTCGAGGAGCGGCTCGACGACCGAGGCAAGCTCATCGTCTGCGCCGGTGTCGGCAGATGAGAGCATCTTTTCGGCATTTTCAAGCAGATCGAGAGATAAAACCTTATCAAAATCAGCAATAAGCGCACGCTTGGTGGCGTCGTTCGCATCGGATTTGAGCACATTGTGGATGGCGGTGATGGCGAGCGACGTGTTGAGATCGTTGTCCATGGCGTCGTTAAAGTCCTTTTTGAGGGCTTGGAACTTTTCGGTATTTACATCTCCGTCTTCCGGGGACAGCTTTGCGATCTTTTCGAGAAGCTTTTTGTAGGACGCCTTGGCGTTGTCAAGATTCTCATAGGAAAACACAAGGGATTTGCGGTAATGCGAGAGTAAGCAGAAGAAGCGGTATTCCACCGGCGCATAGCCCTTGCTTTCGAGCAGGGAGACCGTCAGAAATTCGCCCTTTGACTTGCTCATTTTGCCGCTTTCCGTGTTGAGGTGAAGCACGTGAAACCACTGCTTGCACCAATCATGCCCGAGATAGGCTTCACTCTGCGCGATCTCGTTGGTGTGATGGGGAAAAGCGTTGTCGACGCCGCCGCAGTGAAGATCGAGGTATTCGCCGAGATGCTTCATGGAGATGCAGGAGCATTCGATGTGCCAGCCGGGATATCCGACGCCGAAGGGGGAATCCCATTTGAGCTCCTGATCGTCGAATTTGGACTTGGTGAACCACAGAACAAAATCGGCTTTGTTGCGCTTGTTGTCGTCTTTTTCTACGCCCTCACGCACGCCGTCCTGCAAGTCTTCTTCTTCAAAATTGTTGAAAACGTAGTACTGTTTGAGTTTGGAGGTATCAAAATAAATGTTGCCGCCGGCGGGATATGCGAAGCCTTTTTCCAAAAGGGCGGAAATGACCTTGATAAAATCGTCGATGCAGGCGGTAGCGGGCACGATGACGTCGGGCTTCTTGATGTTGAGCTTGCGGCAGTCTTCAAAAAAGGCGTCGGTGTAGAACTTGGCGATCTCCATGACGGTCTTGTGCTCGCGGCGAGCGCCTTTTAACATTTTGTCCTCGCCCGTGTCGGCGTCACTCGTTAAGTGTCCGACGTCCGTGATGTTCATGGCGCGCTTGACGTCGTAGCCCGCATAGCGCAGATATTTTTCCAGCACATCCTCCATGATGTAGGAACGCAGATTGCCGATGTGAGCAAAATGATACACGGTCGGACCGCAGGTATACATGGTTACTTTTCCCGGCTCGTGCGTAATAAATTCATCTTTTGTGCGGGTGAGAGAGTTATACAGTTTCATGGTTCGTTCCTTTCCGAATTATGGTTTTTTCCGCAAATCATCGACGGTTTTCTGCAAAGCGTCTATCTGTTCACGAAGGCGTGTCAGTTCATTCTGTACGGGGTCGGGGATGTGTATCTGGTCGAGATCGTTTTTGGGCTTATCCGCACGGTCTTCCGGCAAGATGATGCGTGCCGGAACGCCGACGGCAGTCGCACCTGCCGGTATCTCTTTCAGCACGACGGCTCCTGCCGCGATCTTGACGTTGTCGCCGACCGTAAACGGTCCGAGCACCTTGGCACCGGAGCCGATCATGACGTTGTTGCCGATGGTGGGATGGCGTTTGCCGACGTCTTTGCCGGTACCGCCGAGCGTCACGCCCTGGTAGATGGTACAGTTGTCGCCGACGACGGCGGTCTCGCCGATGACGACGCCGCTTCCGTGGTCAATGAGAAGTCCCTTGCCGATGGTGGCGCCGGGGTGAATCTCAACGCCTGTGAAAAAGCGTCCGGTCTGCGAAACGAGCCGCGCAAGGAATTTCAAACGATGCCGATAGAAGAAATGCGCGATACGGTGATAGATGACGGCATGAAAGCCGGAATAGAGCAGAAAGACCTCTATGCGGCTCCGTGCCGCGGGATCGCGCTCTTTTATGGCATCAAGATCGTAAATGAGTCTGTTAAACAAGGGAACTCCTCCGAATTTCAGTCAAAAATATATTTTTTGTAGGCGCAAAAGTACTGAATGCCGGAATATACCGTGAAAAAGAGCATGACGGCGAGACAAGCCCACGTCAGCGGACGGTAGGCGACGAAAAAGTCGCAGAATGCAAAGACGTATTCTTCCAATAATAATAAAAGGACGAATACACACTGTGAAAAGGTCTTGATCTTGCCGGGCAGGGCGGCGGCTATGACGACGCCGTCGGCGTTTTTGGCGATCAGGCGCATGGAGGAAACGGCAAATTCGCGGAAGATGGTGACCGTCAGCGCCACAACGAGCCCAAAGCGGAATTTCTCATACACCATGACGGCGGCGAGCAGGGCGCCGACAATAAGGAATTTGTCGGCAAGCGGGTCCATGAATTTCCCGAAATTGGAAACGATATTATATTTTCGTGCGATGCGTCCGTCGAAAAAGTCGGTCAGCGCGCAGAATAAAAACAGTACGGCTGCGGCAATACGGCAGATAAGCGCCGCACCCGAAAGGGCGGGGATGAGCGGAAGCCACAGCACGATCATAAATACGGGAATGAGAAAAATGCGTAATAAGGTCAGCTTGTTCGGCAGATCTTTGTCGATGGGACGTTTCTCGTTCATACGATGACCTCTCTTTTTTCGAATAAAGTCTTACAGTACGGCATCGCCGAGCAGATCATAGTCGATGACCTCGGTGATCTTCACGTTTACGAATTTGCCGTCTTTGAGCTTGCGCGGCGAGCGGAAATATACCTTTCCGTCGATCTCCGGCGCGTCTCCCGCGCTTCTTCCGTACCATACGCCGCTCGGTCTGTCATAGCCCTCACAGAGTACTTCAACGGTTTTTCCGATAAAGGATTCGTTACGCGCCGCATGGATGGCATACTGATTTTTCATAAGGGTATCCAGCCGCTTCTGTTTGGTCTTTTCGGGAACGATGCCGTCCTTAATCTTTTCGGCAGGCGTGCCTTCCTCACAGGAAAAAGCGAACACGCCGAGACGCTCGAATTTTACTTCTTTCAAAAATTCGGCAAGCAGGGCAAAATCCTCTTTGGTTTCACCGGGAAAACCGACGATGACGGTAGAACGCAGGAGTATCCCCGGCACTTTTTTACGAAGGAGCGCAATCTTTTCTTTGATGAGCGCCGAGTCTCCGCGGCGTCCCATACGTTTGAGAACGCTGTCGGATATGTGTTGGATAGGCATATCGAGGTATTTGACGAGCTTGGGCTCGGCGGCGAACGTGTCGACGAGCTCTTCCGTCACGTCCTCGGGGTAGGCGTATAAAACGCGTATCCATTTGAACGCGTCGATCTTGCAGAGCTCTTTTAGCAGAAGGGCAAGCGACGGTTTTCCGTAGATGTCTTTGCCGTAGCTCGTGGTATCCTGCGAAACGACGATGAGCTCACGTACACCCATTCCGGCAAGATCGTATGCTTCTTTCAGGATATCGTCAAGCAGGCGGGAACGGTATTTTCCGCGTATGGAGGGGATGACGCAGTAGGTGCAGTGGTTGTCGCACCCCTCGGAAATCTTGATGTAGGCGGTATATTCCGGCGTTGTGACGATGCGGTCGCCGCCAAGCGTCTGATTTTCCGCCTGCGTGACGCAGGAATACTTCGGTTTGTCTTTTTTGCCGCCGTTCTCGTAGGCGCTCTTAACGGCTTCGACGATGTGATCGAGGTCGCCGACGCCGATGCAGGCGTCGATCTCGGGCAGTTCTTTGAGCAGCTCGTCACGGTAGCGCTGGACAAGACAGCCCGTCACCACGATGCCGCGAAGCGTGCGGTTTTCGCGAAGCCACGCCACGTCAAGGATGGTGTCGATGGCTTCCTTTTTGGCACTTTCGATAAAGGCGCAGGTGTTGATGACGACGACGTCTGCATCGATGTCGTCCTGAACGATCTCGATGCCCGCTTTATGTAAAAGGGCAAGCATGACCTCACTGTCGCAGGTGTTTTTGGGACAGCCGAGGGAAACAAAGGCGCATTTGATGGACATAATGATTCTCTTTTCTGAAAAGTGTTACATGCCGAAGGCAAAATGCAGGACAAGCGGAACGATGACGCCGATAACGGCGCCGACGGCGACCTGTAACGGCGTATGGCCGAAGATCTCGCGGACGGTGCTTTCAAAGGGAATTTGTTTCTGATCCGCAAGTGCGGCAAGAAGCTGATTGAGGGTGCGTGCCTGTTCACCGGCACTGCGGCGCACGCCCATGGCGTCGTACATGACGACGAAACTCATGACGCCGGAAACGGCAACGAGCGGGGAGGCAAAGCCCTCTTGCAGGACGAGCGATGTTGTCAGTGCGATCATGGAAGACGTGTGGGAGGACGGCATACCGCCGGAAGAAAAGAAGGTTCTGGAATTGATTTTGTCCCGGTCAAAGGCAAATATCAGAATAAACTTGATAAGCTGCGCAAGAAACCAGGAAAGAAAAGCGGAAATCAAGGGGAAATTCCGAAATAATGCGGCAAGTGTATACATGTCGTACTCCTTGGTATCAGTTTTTGCGGGTTATGACGTAATCGGCGAGCTCTGCGAGCAGCCGCGCTCTTTCCGCATCAAACCCTGCGCCGTACAGCGCCTCTTTCGCGGATTCGGACTCGATTTTTGCTTTCTTTTCGGCGCCGTCAAGCCCGAGAAGTGTGACGAAGGTCGATTTTCCGTTATTTTCATCACTGCCGACCTTTTTTCCGAGAAGATCGGTGTCGCCGATGACGTCGAGAATATCGTCGGTGATCTGAAAAGCAAGACCGAAATGGCGGGCATACGCTTTTGCCGCCGCGAACGCGGGTGCGTCCTCCGGAACGTCTGCCGCGATACAACCGAGCAAGCAGGCGCATTCAAAAAGAGCGCCCGTCTTTTTGTTCTGTAAAAGCGTGAGTTGTGCTTCGTTCGCCGAATGCGCTTCCGCCCACATATCCATCTGCTGACCGGCGATCATGCCGTTTACGCCGGCACGCGAGGCAAGCAGCTTTGAAGCACGCAGATTACGCTCGGCGGAAAAACCGTTGTCGGTAAGCACCTCGAACGCATACAGCGAAAGAGCGTCGCCCGCGAGGATGGCGCCCGCTTCGCCGAACACCTTGTGGTTGGTCGGCTTGCCGCGACGCAGATCGTCGTTGTCCATGGCGGGCAGATCGTCGTGAATGAGGGAAAAGGTGTGGATCATTTCGATCGCCGCGGCGTAGGAAAGCGCGTCGTCGGCGTTTCCGCCGCACAGTGTGCAGAACTGCCGCACGAGAAACGGACGAAGCCGTTTGCCGCCGGCGTATAAGCTGTAAGAAAACGCGTCGAAAAGCGGTGATACCGTTTCGGGAGAGCAAGCAAAATCATGCTGACGGTAAAAAGCGTCGGTGTGCCTTTTCATGAACGCCTCGACGGCGAGCTCCGTCTCACGGAAGGATTCGTTGAGTGTCATGGCGTGTTCCTCAATTCTTGCCGGAAATGAGCGTGATCTGCGCTTCTGCTTTTTCAAGCTGTGCCGAGCAGAGCTTGATGAGCGACGCCCCCTCTTCGTACAGCGTCAGTGCTTTGTCGAGAGCGGGGTTTTCGTTTTCCAGGATATCGGCGATCTCGCCGAGTCTTTCGAGCGCCTGCTCGAAGGTCGGCTGTTTTTTTGTTTTTGCCGTTTTTTCGGTCGTGTTATCCATGATGTACCTCCTTATCGGTAACTCTGACGTTTACCGTCCCGTCTTTCATAACGAGGCGCAAGGCGTCTTCTTTGTTTACGGCTTCGGCAGACGTGACGACGTCTCCGTTTTTGTCATATACGGCGGCATAGCCGCGCGAAAGGACCTGCATGGGATTGAGGGCGGCAAGACGGGCGGAAACGGCGGCGAGAGACTGCCGCTTTTCCGACAGTACTTTTGAATAAGCAAAAGCGGAACGTTTGACGATGCTCTGCAATTCGTCCTTCCGTCTGTCCGTGAAGTAAGCAGGGGACACGAAGCAGGCTTTCGCCGCATAGCCGTCACGCAGAGTAGCTTTTGATCTTACAAGAGACAGCATATCGTTCGTCAGACGCTGTGAAAGCGCCGTCAGCACGTCGGCAAGGTCTTTTTTGTCCGGCACGCACAGTTCTGCCGCCGCAGACGGTGTCGGTGCGCGCAGATCGGCGACAAAGTCGCAGATGGTAAAGTCGATCTCGTGACCTACCGCGGAAATGACAGGCGTTTCGCATCGGTAGATCGCTTCGGCAAGGTCTTTGTGGTTGAAACACCACAGATCTTCGATGGAGCCGCCGCCGCGACCGATGAGGATGACGTCGACCTGCCCGTCAAAATAGCGGATGCCGCGGCAGAGGTCTTCCGCCGCGCCTTCGCCCTGCACGAGAGCGGGATAGATGTAAATATCGGCAACGGGATACCGCCGTTCGAGGATGTTTTTCATGTCGGCGACGGCGGCGCCGACGGGAGACGTGATGATGCCGATCTTCTGCGGAAAACGCGGGATGGGCTTCTTGTGCGCCTCGTCGAAGTAGCCGCGGGCGGCAAGCTGTGCCTTTAATTTTTCAAACGCCGCGTAAAGCTCTCCGAGCCCTGCCTGTTCCATGGAGGAAGCGTAGAGCTGATAGACGCCGTCGCGCTCATAGACCGAGATACGCCCGCTCACAAGGACGCTCATGTTGTCGCGCGGCTCAAAGTTCAGTTTTTGCGCGGAGGACGCGAACATGACGCAGTTGAGCTTGGCGTTTTCGTCTTTTAAGGAAAAGTAGAGATGCCCGGACTGATAGTGCCTTTTGAAATTGGTGATCTCGCCGCGGATGCAGACGTTGGAAAGAAAGGCCGATGAGCCGATGAGCGTTTTGACGTATTCATTGAGTTGAGACACCGTAAGCGTTGTTTTTGTCATAAGGCGCCTCCTTGGCGGATATACTGTTTTTCGCTGAGAAGCGCCGTGCCGAAAGCGTTGTCGGTCGAAAATCCGGCAGACGCGAAGGAAACGCCGGGCAGGGGCGAAAGGCGCTCTCGGATGAGCGTGTTGCTCATGACACCGCCGACGTATAGGACCGGAAGCTCTCCGTATTCTTTGCGCAGGTTTTCGGTACAGCGTAGCAGATTTTCGGCAATGCTCAAAAAGACGAAACGCGCAACGGCCTCGGCGGATGCGCCGCCTTTGTGAAGCGCTTCAAATTGATTTTGCAATCCCGACAGCGAGAAAAACGTGCTGGAGACGGAGGATTTCGGCTTTGTCCGATCGTCCGATGTGAGCGAGAGCGCGTCGAGTGCTTTTCCGCAGGGGAAGGGCAGCCCGAGCATCACGCCGCACCGGTCGATGATCTGCCCGGCAGAGGCATCCGTCGTGCCGCCGACGATCTTGCAGGAAAAGGAAGTTACATTTGGCGTGACGAGCAAGGCTTCCGTTGTGCCGCCCGAAACGTGAAACGCAAGAAACGGTTTGTGGGGCGAAAGGTCTGTATGCTCCGGATGATCCGCCGTGGCGATACCCGCCATGAGGTGTCCCGCCTGATGGGAAAATGTAAAAAGCGGCAGACGCATGGCGTCGGATACGGCAGCGGCAAAGGAAATACCGGCAAGAAAGCAGGGCATATAAGAGCCTTCCGCATCGCGCGGCTTTTCCGACACGCCGACGGCGGCAAGCCTTTCCGGACGGTAGGCGGGATCGGAAAACAATTCGTTTGCAAGCTCCGGCAGCGCTTTTGTGTGAAGAAACACCGCGTCACTCTGACGAAGCCCGCATTCGCCGTCCTTTACGGGAAGCAGACGGCGTACGCTTTTGATAAGCTTTCCGCCGCCGCAGAGGGCGAGGCTCGTCGTGTAATTACTGGTATCGACGCCGAGAAAGAGGCGTCCCGTCGTGTCAGACATTCTTTTCTTCTTCTGCGGCGGCAGTGGGCTCGTCGGCGATCATCATTTTATGTGCGGCGCCGAGAACGCCGTTGACGAAGGTATAGCTGTCATCGGTGTCGAAGCGCTTGGCAAGCTCGACGGCTTCGTTGATGGAGACCTCGTGCGGGATATCGTCAAGGCACAGCATCTCGTATATGGCGATGCGCAAAATGGAGATGGAAATGCGCGAGATGCGGTCTTTTTTCCATTTTTCCGAGCATTTTTCGATGATCTCGTCGATTTTCGGCAGTTCCGCCAATACACCGAAATATACTTTCGTGAAATATTTGTCTTCCCTTAATTCTTCCCGGATGCATTTTTCTTTTTTGTCATAAAAGCAGGAAAGATAAAGGTCAAGCAGATCGTCCGGCTTTTCATCTTCATGAAAACCGTAATCAAAGAGCATACATAAAGCGGCTTCGCGTGCCTGTCTGCGTTTCATAATCCATTCCACTCCACAATATCATAAATATATGATATTATAGTATACTTTCCCGCAGATGTCAAGACAAAGCGGCGATTTTTTGCGAATTTGACGGAATATGCGGGATTTGGCGAATGTGTCTTGACAAAATCGTGAAAATCGTTATAATAGTATTCGGGATTCGATTGATTTTGTTCAATCCGTTTATGTACTTTTTGCTAAACGAAAGGAACTGTTTCATGTCTCAAAAAACAAAACGCGTTTACTCGCCGGCGGCAACGCTCCGGCAGATGACGCTCATCAATATGCAGAAGCGTGCCGAAAAACCGCTGTTTCTTTATAAAGGGAGCGGTGATGCCGTCGAATCGGTTTCCTACGGTGACTTTTATTATCTTACCGAACGCATGATCTCCTCGCTTCATGCGAGAAACTTGAAGGGCTGCCGCATCGCCGTCATAGGCGAGACCTGCCCGGAGTGGCTCACGTGCTTCGTTTCGGCGATTTCGGCGGGATGCGTCGTGGTGCCGCTCGATAAAGAAATCTTATTTTCGGAGCTTGGCGGCTTTCTCGAAAGAAGCGCCGCCGACGTGCTGTTTCTGTCGCCGAAATACGCGAAAAAGTACGGCGAAATCAAAGAGACGGGCGCACTCGACGGTCTGCGCTATATTTTGACGGCGGATCACAACGAGCTTGAGAATGCCGACGAGGATACCCGCGTCATGACGCTTTCCGCGTTCTGCGAAGGCTATGCTCCCGAAGCCGTTATGCCGTCGGAGATCATGCGCGCTCACCCGCGCGGGGATATGAGCATCATGCTCTTTACCAGCGGCACGACGGGCACCAGCAAATGCGTCATGCTTTCGGAGCGCAACCTGATGTCCTGCGCGTCGGCGGCATGCGAGTCGGTCAATTTTTCGGCGGACGACACGCTCCTTTCCGTTCTGCCGATGCACCATACCTATGAGCTTGCCATTACCGTTGCGGAAATGCTGTACGGTATCACAGTGGCCATCAATGATTCGCTCAAACATATTCTGAAAAATCTTCAACTGTTCAAGCCGACCGGACTTGTCCTCGTCCCGATGTTCGTTTCCACTTTCCACAAGAAAATATGGGATGAAGTGAAAAAGAAGGGCAAGGAGTCGCAGTTCCGTACGGCTGTCACCACAGCAAACGCGTTCAGATTTGTCGGCGTCGACATGAGCGAACGGCTGTTTTCGGACGTGCGTGCACTGTTTGGCGGCAACCTGAATAAGATCATCTGCGGCGGCGCCGCCATGGATCCGGAAGCCGTCAAGACCTTTGACGCGCTCGGCATCGAGATATGCGAAGGCTACGGCATCACCGAATGCTCGCCGCTTGTGGCGGTCAATCCGTATTTTCACCGCAAAAAGGGCTCTGTCGGTCCGTCGGTGCCGTGCTGTGACGTGCGCATCGACGTCGAAACGACGGACGCCTCCGGCAGATCGGTCGGCGAAGTGCTTGTCAAGGGCGAGAACGTCATGATCGGCTATTTTGATAACGACGAAGCCAACAACGACGTCTTTACCGACGACGGCTGGTTCCGCACGGGCGATATCGGGTATCTGGACGCCGACGGCTATCTGTTCTTAACGGGACGCAAAAAAACGGTCATCGTGTTGGAAAACGGCAAGAACGTTTTCCCGGAGGAGATAGAAGAGTATCTCGGGAAAATCGGGACCATCTGCGAATGTGTCGTCGTCGGCAGGACAAAAAAGGAAACCGGCGAGGTGGTGCTCACGGCGGTCATCTATCCCGATTTCAAGGCATATCCCGAAGGGGAGCCCGTTGAGAACATCGCGGACGATATCAAAGCAAGCGTGTTGTCTCTCAACCGCAAGCTTCCGTCCTTCAAGCAGATACGCAATATCGAGATCCGCATGACGGAATTTGAAAAGACCACCAGTAAAAAGATCAAACGGTTTCTTGTCAAGTAACAAATCATTATGTATTCACAGATAAGGAGAAAGCAAAATGTTTGAAGAAGTGAAGAATCTTCTTGTTGAAGAAATGTCTATCGACGCACAGCTCATAACGGAGGAAGCGGAATTTGTCAAGGATCTCGGCTGTAATTCCTTGGAGCTCGCCGATCTGATCGTCATGTGCGAGGACAAATACGGCGTCGATATCGACGAGGAAAAAGCGCACACGCTTATCACGGTAGGCGATTTTTCCGTATATCTCGCGGGACTGCTCGGGAAGAACTGACATATGAAAGCCGGTCACGTCAGACGGGATTGGATATACTTGATCAGCGGAATCGTTTGCGCGATTCCGTTTATCGTTGACAAGACCTTTTTTCTGATGTGGATTTGCGCCGTGCCGCTTGCACGCCTTTTTCTGAGAAACGATATTCCCGTGCGTGACAAACGGCGGGGTTATTTCCTCTTTGCGTTCGGCTACTATCTTGTCGGAAATTCATTTTTCATTTCCCTGTACTTTGCCGGCAGTTTTGCTTCGGTCGGCGTGACGGGCATTATCGGGCTGCCTGCGGCGATCCTTTGCGACCTGCTCGTTTCCGGTATTCACGGATTTCTGTTTCTGATCTGTGCCGTGCTGTGTGACGAAGCGACGAAAAATGCGGGAATATTCTGCCGCACGCTCGCTTTTCCGTGTATCACGGTGCTTGCGGAATATCTGCAAACCTTCGGCACCTTCGCCTTTCCGTGGTGCCGTATTTTTCTGACGCAGACGGCGCTTCTTCCGCTCTTGCAGACGGGATCGCTGTTCGGTGCCGGTTTCGTCGCCTACGTCGTCATGCTGTGTAATGCACTTGCGGCACGTTCCTCGATGCAGAGCCGTAAGAGCAAGCGATTCGCCTATTACGCGGCGGCGGTTCTGGTATTTATCTGCGATTTTCTTTTCGGTGCCGTCAGATCGGAACGGTTTTCTTTACCGGAAGAGGGAGCCTTTACGGCTGTTGCCGTTCAGGGCAACGTCCCGTCCACCGAAAAATGGAGCGGCTCCGTCGGCATGAGCGCAGATCGGTACGAGAAGCTGCTCACGCTGGCGGCGGAAAGGCTTGAAGGCGGAAAACCGGCATTGATACTGCTGCCGGAAACGGCGGTGCCGGATACCTTCGATGAAAACAGCGATTGGGTAAAACGCATCGGAGATTTCTGCCGTGAGAATGACGTGACGGTCGTTCTCGGCGCTTTTTCGGAAAACCGTGACGGCGTGCCGGGCAATTCTCTGTTTGCCGTCATGCCCGACGGAACGCCGGATGTGACGGTATATACCAAGCGCAAACTCGTTCCGTTCGGCGAGTATATGCCGTTCCGCAGGCTGTGGGAAGGACGCATCGAACTTCTCGACGACATCAATATGATGGGAGAAGACCTGTACAGCGGCGAAAGCACCGTCATTTGGCAGACGCAGGCTGGGAAGGCTGGCGGCGTTATCTGCTTTGAGTCTATTTTCCCCGAAACCGTCAGAGAGACGGTACTTGACGGTGCCGAAATACTGCTTGTTTCGACCAACGATTCGTGGTTTGCCGGCAGTCACGCGCTGTCCTTTCATCTGTATCAGGCAGTCATGCGTGCCATCGAGACGGGAAGACCGGTCATCCGTGCCGCAAATACCGGTATATCCGCGCTTATTGAGCCGAATGGTCTTATCGCGGCGCAACTTTCCGAAAACGTCACGGGTGCCGTCACGGCAACGCTTCATAAATCGGACGGCATAACGCTGTATGCGCGTATCGGCGACGTGTTTCCCGTGCTCTGCGCTCTTTTTCTCGCGGGGTGTGCCGTCTTCGGTATTTTTGAGAAAAAAAGAAAAAAGCGCACTTGACGAAGAAATAACAGTATGTTAGAATGTTAGAGTGAGTAAAAAACCATAAGCAAAGGAACAGAAATGAACTACGTAATTTTTGATATGGAATGGAATCAGCCCATGCCGGGAATGCGCCTGGAATATCAGAACGGAATGTGCCTTTCCAACGAGATCATTCAGATCGGCGCCGTAAGAACGGACGAAAACGCGCAGATTCTCGATACCTTTACCGCGCTTATCAAGCCGCAGAGACTCAAACATATGCACTGGCACGTCCGCAAGCTGACCGGCATCACCGAAAAGGACCTCAAAGCGGGTACGTCGCTCGAAGAGGCGATCACGGCATTTAAGGATTTCTGCGGAAGCGATTTCGCGCTCTTTTCATGGGGCTATGACGATATCGACGTGCTCGACAACAATCTGCGCTTTTTCGGCATGGATACGTCGTGGATTCCTGCCTGCTACAATCTGCAAATGATCTATTGTGCGCAGACCGATAACGAAAACCGCCAATACGCGCTCTCAACGGCGGCGGAAAGCCTGTCCGTCGTTCTTGACAAGCCTATGCATAACGCGCTGACAGATGCCTACGTGACGGCGATGATCGCGCAGAAGCTGGACGTGAAGAAGGGAATATCGGAATATAAAGCCATGGTGTTCCGTGACAGATCCATTCCGGAACACATGAAAAATATCTGCTACCGCAAAAACTATATCCCACAGAAGGAGTATGCCGTCCTCTACAAGCATACGCGGCTTGAAAACCCGGCGTGCTGTCGGTGCGGCGAGCCGCTTGACGTCACGTTGAAGGCGCAGAACGGCGTCTATGACTTTCTCGTGTGGGGAAAATGCGGCGAACACGGCGAATTTGTGCACTCCTATAAAATTCACAAGCATGAGAACGAGAACTTTTCCGCAACGGAACTGTGTTACAGTGTGAACGATTACAACCGTGCTTTTTTTGAAGACAAATTCGACAAATTGGAGCACGCCGAAGAATATCGCAAACAAAAAAACGCCGAGCGCCGCAAAATATACCGCGCTAAGAAACGTGCCGCCAAAAAAGCGGCGAAAAAGGCCGAAAAGGAGCCGGTCGTATCATGACGCCCGGCACCGAACGATTTACCCCGAAGATACCTCCGTACGTTACGGAGGTTTTGTCGGTTTTTCGGGAAAACGGTCATGCCGCCTATCTTGTCGGCGGCTGTGTGCGGGATATGCTTCGCGGCGTGACACCGTCGGATTATGATATGACGACGGATGCGACGCCCGATGAGATGATGTCCTTTCTTTCCGGGCGTTTCCGCGTCATTCCCACCGGCATCGCCCACGGCACCCTCACCGTGCTTTCCGACGGACATCCGCTCGAAATCACGACCTTCCGTACCGACGGCGATTATGCGGATCACCGTCACCCGACGTCTGTCTCCTTTTCCGCCGATTTGCGGGAAGACCTTGCGCGGCGTGATTTTACGGTCAACGCCATGGCATATGCGCCCGACGTCGGGCTTACGGATATTTTCGGCGGCACGGATGATCTGCAACGCTGCGTGATACGCTGCGTCGGGGAGCCGGAAAAACGCTTCGACGAGGATGCGCTGCGCATTTTGCGTGCGCTTCGCTTTGCCGCCGTGCTTGATTTTGCCGTCGAGCCACAGACCGCAGATGCCGCTCGCAGGGCGTCGGCCCTTTTACAAAAAATGTCAAAAGAGCGCATCACGGCAGAACTTTTGAAAATGCTTGACACGCCGCACGCGGACGCTCTCGAAAGGATATGGCTCTCGTTTACCGACGTATTTTCGGTCATACTGCCGTTTGATAAGTCAAAAACGCGGGACTTTCCGTCTTTCTGCCGTGAGATCGCCCGCATCAGCGGCGGCGCACTGTCAAGGCTTGCCTATTTTGCCTATGTTTTTGACGGACTTTCGGCGTTGCCGGAATATCTGCGCCTCAGCAATAAACAGTTCTGTTATGTCAAAACCGTATCGGAGGCGCTTGCCGCGGTATCCTCTTTTGAAGGCGAGCTCGGCGCCAAACGGTATGCTTCCGCTTACGGTCTGACTTTTGCAAAAGAGACGGCGAAGATTCTGTCGGATGTGACGGGTGAGCGGAAGATGCTTTCGCTTTTGGAAAACATAGAAAATGACGCCGTGTGCCTATCGGTAACGGAGCTTGCTCTGACGGGAGACGATCTCAAACAAATGGGCTATACGGGCAGACGGATAGGGGAAATCCTGCAAACGGCGCTCGAAGCCTGCTGGACGGGAAAAGCCGAAAATACGCGTGAATCGCTTACGGCGTACGTGCGTTCGGCTTGCAAACGGTAGGCTATCTGTCGTTTGTGTGAAATTATTCCAAAAGTTTGCCGACAGCCCTTGAATCGAAACGGGATAAAGCGTATAATCACAGGGAAAGGATTTGATATATCGTGAAACAATGGCTGAAATATGTAAAGCCGTACCGACTTTACTTTATTCTCGGACCTCTCTGCATGATCCTTGAAGTGCTCGGAGAAGTCTTCATGCCGAAATTCATGGCATCCATCATCAAGGTCTCGTTTGATGCCGAAACCGGCACGGCAACAGGAGATGTGAGCAAGGTCATAATGCTTGCGCTGTTTATGGTGCTTGCGGCGGTGCTCATGATGCTCGGCGGCGTCGGCGGCTGTTATTTCGGTGCCAAGGCATCGGTCAACTTCGGTGCCGATCTGCGTCAGGATATCTATAACAAGATCCAGCGCTTTTCTTTTGCCAACATCGACCGCTTTCATGCCGGCTCTCTCATTACGCGCCTGACAAACGACGTTACCCAGCTTCAGAATTTCATCAATATGCTCCTTCGGATGTGCTTGCGTTCTCCCGGAATGCTCATCGGTGCGCTCATCATGGCGATCACCATGAATCCCGGACTTGCCGCCGTACTGCTTGTTTCTATTCCGCTCATGCTGTTGTTCATCCTGTTTATTATTTTCCGCGGCTTCCCGCGTTTCGCCCGCGTACAGCAGAAAATGGACGTTCTCAACGCCGACGTGCAGGAAAACCTCACAAACGTCCGCGTCGTCAAATCGTTTGTCCGTGAAGAGCATGAGAACAATAAGTTTCACGAGGCCAACCGCAACCTCAAAAACGCGGGACTCGATGCCATGGGCATTATGATCTTTATGATGCCCGTCATGATGCTGTTCATGAATCTGACGACGCTTGCCGTTATGTGGTTCGGCGGCAATCAGGTCATCGTGGGCACCATGGAGGTCGCTGATTTTTCGGCTTTCGTGACCTATATCACGCAGGTGCTCATGGCGCTCAGCATGTTGACCATGATGTTCATGACGACATCGCGTGCGTTTGCTTCTGCCCGCCGTATCAAAGAGGTGCTTAACGAGGAAATCACGCTGACCGACGAAAACTCTTCCTGTAAGGACAGACTCGTGACCGAGGGAAGCGTCGAATTCCGTAACGTTTCGTTCCGCTACTATAAAGACAGCGAAGAAAAGGTGCTCGACAATGTAAGTCTTTCCATAAAGCCCGGCACGACAGTCGGTATTATCGGCTCGACGGGAAGCGGAAAGACGACACTCGTTTCCATGATCCCGCGTCTGTATGACGTGGACGAGGGCGAGGTGCTCGTGGACGGCATCAACGTGAAAGAGTACTCCCTCGAACACCTGCGCGACGGCGTCGGCATGGTGTTGCAGAAGAACGTGCTGTTCTCCGGTACCATCGCCGACAACCTGCGCTGGGGCGCTGAAAACGCCGATGACGGAATGCTTGCGGATGCCGCGGAAAGCGCACAGGCGCACGGCTTTATCACCGCCATGAAGAACGGCTATGAAACGGTGCTCGATCAGGGCGGCACAAACGTATCGGGTGGGCAGAAGCAGAGACTGTGTATCGCACGGGCGCTTCTCAAAAGACCGAAGATTCTCATTCTCGACGACTCGACGAGTGCCGTCGATACCGCGACCGAGGCGCGTATCCGCAAAGCCTTCCGCGAGGAGCTCGCCGATTCCACCAAGATCATCATTGCCCAGCGTATTTCCTCCGTCCGCGATGCCGATCTCATTATCGTCATGAGTGACGGCAGGATCACCGGCATCGGCACACATGAGGAACTGATAGGGACAAACACCGAGTATCAGGAAATCTTTTACTCGCAGATGGATAAAGAGGAGGCGTGACGATGGCGGGAAGAACACTTGAAGAACTCAAAAAACGCTATCATCACGCGGCTCCCGATAAGCGCGGCGGCGGTCGCGGTCCGGGAGGACCCGGCGGCAGAGGGGCGATGCAGTCCAAATCAAAGCCCAAAGACACAAAAGCCGCGATCAGGCGCCTCTTTTCCTACATAGCGGCATATAAGGGAAGAATGGTACTCGTACTGTTCTTTATGCTGTTAAGTACCTTGTCGTCGCTTGCCGGCTCTTACGTTTTGCGCCCTGTCATCAACAGCATCGCCGACGTCAATACACCGGCATGGGATCGCGTTGCCTATCTGCTGTTCGTTATCGGGGTACTGCTTGTCATTTACCTTGTCGGGATCGGCTCGACCTATCTGCAAAGCCGGATGATGCTGAAAATCTCGCAGAACGCTATCGAAAAGCTCCGCAACGAGCTGTTCGAAAAGGTGCAGACGCTGCCGCTCCGCTACCACGACAATCAAAACACCGGCGAGATCATGAGCCGCTTCACAAACGACGTCGATAACATTGGTGTCATGCTTGACAGCACGATCGTCAGTCTCATTTCCGGTGTCATCAATCTTGTCGGTACGTTTGTCATGATGGTCTATACCAATATCTGGCTGACGCTCGTAACGGTCGCGTTCGTTCCGATATTTATAAAAGCCGGCGGCTTTATCGCAAACAAGAGCCGCAAGTATTATTCCGCACAACAGAATTCGCTCGGCGCCGTCAACGGCTATATCGAAGAATCCGTCACCGGGCAGAAGGTCGTCAAGGTCTTCAACCACGAAAAAGCGTGCATGGATGAATTTTCCCTTCTCAACAACGATCTGCGGCAAACGCAGATGGGTGCCGCCTTTTTCGGCGGTATCATGGGACCGATCCTCGGCAATACCAGCCAGATCAGTTACAGCGTGACGGCGGGTATCGGCGGCGTGCTGGTCGCTCTCGGACAATTTGATATCGGCGGACTTACCATCTTTGTCAACTACGCCCGCAACTTTGCCCGTCCCGTCAACGAGATTTCCATGCAGATGACCACGATCTTTTCCGCTCTTGCGGGCGCCGAACGCGTTTTTGCCGTCATGGACGAGAACTCCGAGGCGGAAGATGCCGAAAACGCCGTGACGCTGACCGACGTAAAAGGGGAGGTCGTCTTAAAAGACGTCAATTTCGGTTATAACAAAGACCGCCTTATTCTGAAAAATATCTCACTGTACGCAAAGCCCGGTCAGAAGATCGCCTTTGTCG
>JAZRVE010000042.1:0-5979 GCA_045598975.1 Eubacteriales bacterium | reverse complement strand
GCCTTTTTCGAGCTTCTTGTGCTATAATGTTCATGGGAAGTTCCTTCTTGATATGGTTTTTGGTCTTGTGATGATTCCATTATACCATATCTTGCAAGTAACTTCCTCTCTTTTTGGCTCACATCATTTTAACACATACATCCCAAAAAGCAACATTTTATCCAAAACTCTTGACAAATCCCCGATTTCGTATATAATATATTGTGTTTAGATATGCGGTGTCAATAAACCGCAAAAAAGAAAGGAAGAAACATCATGAAAAAGTATTTAGCCATTCTGCTGGCACTCGTCATGCTCGTCGCTGTCTGTGCCTGCACCCAGACGCAGCCCATCGAACCCGCTGACGACAATGCTGCCGAAAACGACGGTCTGATGGAAGAAACTCCCGTACAGGTCCCTGTCGCAGACGCCGAAACGCCCGAAGGCGCCGACAATCTCGTCAAGAAGGAACTCGTCATGGGTACCAACGCTTATTTCCAGCCCTATGAATTCTACGAAGGCGAAAACATCATCGGTATCGACGCCGAGATCGCTGCCGCCATCGCCGATAAGCTCGGCATGACGCTCCGCATCGAGGATATGGAATTCTCCTCCATCATTTCGGCTGTTGACAGCGGTCTGATCGATTTCGGTATGGCGGGCATGACCGTGACCGAAGACAGACTGAAAGACGTTGACTTCTCGTCCAGCTACGCAAACGGCGTGCAGTCCGTCATCGTCAAGGAAGGCTCTCCCATCACGTCGGTCGACGACCTGTTTGCGGAAGGCGCTTCCTACAAGATAGCCGTTCAGCTCGGTACCACCGGTGACACCTATGCCTGCGACGACTTCGGCGCTGAAAACGTCACCCAGTACTCCAACGGCAACGGTGCCGTCCTCGCTCTCGTCGGCGGCGACGTTGACTGCGTCATCATCGACAACGAACCGGCAAAGGCTCTTGTCGCCGAAAACGAAGGTCTTGTCATTCTCGAGACCGCTTACGCGGATGAAGACTACGCGATCTGCGTCAAGAAGGGCAACACCGATCTGCTCAACGCCATCAACGGTGCCATCGACGAACTGACCGCGGAAGGCGTCATCGACGGAATCGTTTCCAAGTACATCGGCTGACCGTGATCGCTTAACCTGCCATAAAAACGGGAATGAAGGCTTTCATTCCCGTTTGTGCTATTTTATCCCGGAATATTCACAAAAAAAGGATTACCGTTATGAAGAAGAAAAAACGTTTATCGAAATTCGCACGGCTCGGACTGTTTGTGCTTGTCGTGATCCTCGGCATCGCCGTGACGGGCGTCATCCAGACGCTCGGCAACCGGGTATCCGGCTCATTGGATATCGCCGGAGCGCAGGCGCTTGCGGATCAGCAGCTCGCCACTCTGCCGAATCCCGCTTCTCCGGGGGCAAAGTGGATCGGGGAGAACTCGCACGTTACGGTACGGGATGTGTCCTACGGCACGGAAAAGAACATCCTTCTCGACTGCACCTATGAAACGGTTGACGCGGCGAGCATCGTAAGGGATAATCTTGACCGCTATCTGACGGACGTCTATACTTTTTACACGGACAATCTCAACGGCGGACGCAAAACCAACGCCACCAAGGTCAAGCTGTTTCTCGCCGAAGAAATGCAGAACAATCTGCTTGCCGCCGAGAAAGTGACGGGACAGGTGACGTTAGAGCTTTTTGAAACGTCGCCCGGCACCTATTCGCTGTATTTTTCGGAGGAAACGGTCAACACCGTTTTCGGCGGTATACTGGAAGCGAACGCACTCATCAAGGCGGCGGACAGCGTCACCTATCAGGGCGAAACGGTCTCCATCGTCAACCAGAACACCCTGCGCACCGGTATCCGCGACTGCCTGTCTCTGACCAACTACGACGACAAACGGCCGGACACCTCCATTCCGCTCAAACAATTCTGGAACTCCTTCAAATATGATTTCGAGCGCAACTTCATCGTGCAGAACCGCTGGACGTATCTGCTCACGGGACTGCTCACCACGCTCGAGATCACGGTGTGCGCCGTTCTCATCGGTATCGTCATCGGCTTCGTGGTGGCGGTCATCCGCAGCGTAAGCGCCACTACCGGCAAGCTTAAACTTGCAGACAGCATCTGCGGCGGCTACGTTTCCCTCATGCGCGGAACGCCGGTCATGGTACAGCTTCTGATCGTGTACTTTGTAATACTGCTGCCGCTCGGCGTGCAGAAATTCACGGCGGCAGTGCTGTGCTTCGGGCTCAACTCCGGTGCGTACGTTTCGGAGATCGTCCGCGGCGGCATCATGTCCATTGACCGCGGGCAGACGGAAGCGGGACGGAGCCTCGGCTTCACTTACGTGCAGACCATGTGGTACATCGTCATTCCGCAGGCGTTCAAGGCGGTACTGCCGTCGCTCGCCAACGAGTTTATCGCCTTACTCAAAGAGTCGTCGGTCGCGTTCTACATCGGCGTCGCCGATCTGACGCTCGGAGGCTTAAAGATACGTTCCATCACGTACAGCAACTATATGCCGCTCATCGCGGTGGCGCTCATATACCTTGTGCTGGTGCTCGGGCTTTCCAAGCTCGTGTCGCTTTTGGAAAGGAGGCTGCGCAAAGGTGATAGTCGTTAAGAATCTGTATAAGAATTTCGGCGAAAACGATGAGATCAAGGTCTTGAAGGGTGTCAATCAGGTCATCAACAAGGGCGAAAAGGTCGTCATCATCGGGCCGTCCGGCTCGGGAAAATCCACGTTCCTGCGCTGTCTGAACCGTTTGGAGGAAGCGTCGGACGGAGAAATATGGTTTGAAGGCGACATCATCACGTCTCCCAAATGCAACATCAACAAGCTCCGTCGGAAGATGGGCATGGTGTTCCAGCATTTCAACCTGTTCCCGCATCTGTCTATCATAGACAACATCACGCTCGCGCCCATAAAGCTTCTCAAAATGCCGAAAGAAGAGGCACGTGAGCAGGCACGGCAACTGCTTATGCGCGTAGGACTGCCCGACAAGGCGGACGCCTTCCCCGAACAGCTTTCCGGCGGACAGAAACAGCGTATCGCCATTGCCCGTTCACTTGCCATGAATCCCGATGTCATCCTGTTCGACGAGCCGACCTCGGCACTCGATCCCGAGATGGTCGGAGAAGTGCTCGATCTCATGAAAGAGCTCGCCGACGACGGCATGACCATGGTGGTGGTGCCGCACGAAATGGGCTTTGCCCGTCAGGTCGCCAACCGCGTGCTGTTCATGGACGACGGCAAGATCGTGGAAGAAGGCAGTCCGAACGAGCTGTTCACCAATCCCCAGAGTCCGCGCTTGAAAGATTTTCTCTCGAAGGTCTTATAAGGCAAAAAAACAGCGCCCTTTGAGGCACGGCTTTCACATATTCATCAATAATAAACGGGTGAGCACCTACCGACAGTCAGGCTATCTACGGTCTGACTGTCTTTTTTGATCAATCAACAATAACCGTACAGGAGGAAAAAAACATGAACACCGCCATCCTTCTCCCCGTCGCCGTCATCGTTCTGTCCAATCTCTTTTATAACATCTGCACCAAGTCTTCTCCCGAAAATCTCGATCCTTTCGCCTCTCTGACGGTGACCTATCTCGTGGGCGCCCTCTTTTCGGGTGTGCTGTTCTTTGTGACGAACCGCGGCGGAAATCTGCTCGACGCCTACAAGAACGTCAATTGGAGCACGTGGATCCTCGGTCTTTCCATCGTGGGACTGGAAGCCGGTTATCTCGCGCTGTACAAGGCGGGCGGGCAGATCAGCACGTCCCAGCTCGTGTGCAGTGCGCTTCTTGAAATCTGCCTGCTTGTCGTGGGACTTGTTTTCTTTAAGGAACAGCTCTCCTTTTCCAAGATCGCCGGCGTCATTGTCTGCCTTGCGGGACTGGGACTCATCAGCCGGTAAGAGAAAAACTATTCCGGTTTCTGCCTGCGGCTCATGAGCGCGTTTACCGTGTCGAGCGGCGACGCACCGTGACGGATCACGGCATCCACGGCAAAGGTGATGGGCATTTCCACGCCGTGTTTTTCGGCAAATGCCACGGCGGCGGGCAGAGCGTTGATGCCCTCGACGACCATGCCGACTTCGGCGGCGGCATCGGCGGGCGACAGCCCTTGTCCGATAAGATACCCGGCACGGCGGTTGCGGCTGTGAACGCTCGTCGAGGTGACGACAACGTCGCCGATACCGGACAGCCCGTAAAACGTGGCGGGATCGCACCCGGCGGCGATACCGAGACGGGCAAGTTCCGTGACGCCGCGCGTAACGAGGGCGGCTTTGGCGTTGTCGCCGTAACCGAGCCCGTCGGAAATGCCGGCGGCAATGGCGATGATGTTCTTGGAAGCGCCGCACAGCTCGACGCCGTAAACATCGCGGTTGGTGTAGACGCGCAGACAGCTCCCGGCGAAAAGCGCCTGTACCCGCCGGGCGGCGTTTTCGTCACGGCTTGCCGCGACGATGGTGCTCGGCAGATTCTGCGCCACCTCTTCGGCGTGCGTAGGCCCCGACAGTGCGACGGGATCGGAAACGGCAAGCTCCTCGCGCAGGATATCGAGCGGCGTGCAGAAGGTATGCTCTTCCAGCCCCTTTGTCAGACAGACGACAATCGTGTCGGGAGCGACAAGCCCCTTTGCCGAGGACGCAACGGCACGCAGGTAGACCGACGGCACGGCGAACAGAATAAAATCCTTGTCCCGGCAGGCGAGCGTCATATCGGTGGTGACGGCGACCTCCCGCGGCAAAACAAAGCCCTCTAAATGAGGGCTTTTTCGTGTGGCACACAGTGTGTCGGCAGTGGTTTTATGAGAGGAGAACACCGTGACGGCATTCCCCTGCCCGGCAAGAAGACCCGCGACGGCAAGTCCCCACGTGCCGGAGCCGATAACGGCGATGGCAGAAGGCATAGGACAGTTCCTTTCCGAAATTCCGAAATGGGATCCGAGATCAGTGTTTGACGGCGAGCAGATACACGGTGTCCGCCGGTGCGCTGAGCGTGGGACACGGGTAAAAGAAAGCGTTGGTCATTTCTTTTTCGCCTAATTTTTCATAGAGAGAAAATCCGTTTTCCTGCAAAAGCGTCTCCGCTTCCTTATCGGTGAAGACACCGTACCGGTCGCCGGGATGCGGGCGGGTGCGGTAATCGAGCACCAGATCGCTTCCGGCGGCGATCAGCCCGGAAAGCGTTGCGATAAGCGAGCGGAAGCGGTCTGCCTCCATGCGGCGGCTGACGCCGAGCAGACTGTTGAAGGAGGGTGCGGGGGTATAGTGTCTGCCGAGCGAGGAAAGCCCGGCACCGGAGGAAAGGTCGCACGGCAGATAGGAAACGCGCGGGAGAGAAAGCCCGGCACGGCGAAGACGGGCGCATTTATCGAGCAGAACGTCGGCTTTGTCGATCTCGAAAAAGTGCATCAGATCGCCGGTATGGCGGAAAGCGTGCGCACGGTAGCCGGCACCGTAGAGAAAGCACTGCCGGCAGCCGCGCAAGCGAGCCGCTTCAAGCGCCCGTTCGCAGAAAGCGTCTTCCGCAAGGGTGCTTGCCGTAAAATCGTTACCGAAAACCGAAAGCAGAGCCTGTTCCCTATTGGAAAGCGAGACCGGCTCACCGATTTTTTCGGCAAGCTCGGCGGCAAGCGCGTGTTTTTCGTCATCCGAAAGCAAGCGGGAGGCAAGGGAATCTGCGATCATGACGTGCGCACTTTCGCTATGGCAGAGCTTGGCATACAGTTTCCATTTCTGTTCGTAAGAAATACCCATGCTGACCTCCTGACAAGTATCTATACTATATATATACCACAAACTGTCAAAAAAAGCAAGTCTTGATTGAAAAATGGTTCTTTTTACCTCTGCGTTGTCAATTGATATGAGCCATTTAGGAGGAAAAAATAAAAGATATGGCATTATTCGCGATTGGAAGCCTTTGAAACGAAGCCGTAGGCGGAGTGAAGAAGGCTTCCAATCGGGGCGCGGCGTCAGGCGGAGAGTT
>JAZRVE010000041.1:0-2713 GCA_045598975.1 Eubacteriales bacterium | reverse complement strand
CGGAAGCGTGGATGAACTCAATGAAAAGCTTTGCAAGCATCTCATATGGAGCAACAACAAAACCATGCGGACACTTGGCAGGAAGAGCGCGGTTCAATTACTCCGCGAAAAACTCTCCGCCTGACGCCGCGCCGCGATTGGGAGCCTTCTTCACTCCGCCTACGGCTTCGTTTCAAAGGCTTCCCATCCCGAATAATGCCATATCTTTTATTTTTTCCTCCTAAATGGCTCATATCAATTGACAACGCAGATTTTTTTGTCAGAATATCAAGTTTGTCTATTGACTTTTGATGCCCGGTATGATATGGTAAAGGCGGCACGGGACGTACCGTGTACAAAGAAAGGAGTGGCGTTTGCTAATCAGACGCCTGTCGGAAAACGGAAAAACCGACAGAAGAAAGGAAGGATCATTATGAAGAAACATTGGTGGGAAGAACAGCCTATCATCATCAGCGCCGTGCAGTTCGGCGAGGATGACGACGATATGCTCATCGACGAGTATATCTCGAAATGCGGCTTCAATACCGAGCAGAATTTCCATCTGCATGCCGAGGGACGTATGTCGTATTACGTGGAGGAAAAGCACGGGGAATTGCTTGACCGGTATCTTAAAAAATCGCGTAAATACGGCATCCGTGAGATCATTTACCACAATATCCACTGCGTCAACGAAAGACTGACAAAAGAGCATCCGGACTGGCTGCAACTCGATATAAACGGTAACACCATGCCGGCATACAATATTTATAATATAACCTGTGTCAACCCGGACGGACCGTTTCATAAATCCTTGCTCAAATTGATGGCGCAGCTTGCTCATCACGACATCGACGGTATTTTCCTTGACGGTCCCCTCATGCGCGATAACGGATGCTATTGCCCCGTCTGTCGGAAGACGTTTGAAGAGACCTATGGACACTCCATGGATACGTCGACGCAGGAGGAACGCACGGAGCAGAACGTGCGCCTTGTCACGCGGCACGTAAAAGAGATCCGCGAGGTCGTCAAAAAGATCAACCCCGAGATTCTGATCTATATGAATAACGAAGCGCTTCAACCGAACTATACGGGAAGAAGCACCCGCGATGAAGTCCCGTACGTCGATATGCTCGGCGCGGAAGCGGGCTTCTACTGGCCGCAGACCGACGTCTGCGGGCTGTGGCAGAACAGTATGTTTGCCAAGTATCTCGAAGGTTATTTGGATAATAAGCTTGAAGGCAGGATGCCGACCGTCAATTTCTTCGCCGGCAACGTGTCCGGTATCTCCTTCTATATGCACACCGCCGCCGAAACGGTGCACACCTACGCGCAGACCTACGCCAACGGCTCCAATATCTGGTACGGCGCGCATCTCAAATACGGCGAATTCGGCAAAACGGCTTCCTGCCTTGCCGCCAATGAGTTCAATGCCTACCTGCAAGCCAATAAGCACTTCTACGGTGCTTCCTTGCCCTGCTCGCGCGTGGCGCTCGTGTGGTCGCAGATGACGGCAAACCATATGGCAAGCGTGGCACAGTCGGATTTCACGCCGGCACGCGACATTCCCGCCGGTGCCCGCAATGACCACAGAGGCTCGCTGTTTGCCGTCGGCGATGCGCTGATCCGCAATCATATCCAGTTTGATATCATCGATGAATACCGCATCACGGACGGTACGGTCAACCGCTATGATGCCGTCATCCTCCCGGGCGTTTCCTGCATGACGAAAGAGCAGGCGGACGCGCTGAAAGCTTACGTCAAAAACGGCGGCAAACTGCTTTGCGACTACGACGTCGGCATGTATACCGAGCACGGTGTCTTCCGCGGCGAATCGCTTCTCGAAGACCTGCTCGGCGTGTGCGGAACGCCTACGTTCCACGATCAGCCGTTCGGCTGGGCGAATATGCGCCTCGTAAAAGAGGTCGCACCGGTAGATAAGTTGAGTATCTTCCGCATCCCGTCGCCTCGTGCCTCGGTGGCATGGGAGGCGGCGAAGGATGCCGAAGTGCTGATGGAAGCATCCCTTCCGGCAAGAGGCTATTACGACGACGTCCCGAAGGACGGGTGGTATCCGGGCGTCATGCGCCATTCTTACGGAAAGGGCGAAGTCCTCTACGTGTCGGGCAATCTTGCCAACTCCGTCCGCGAGCGCAATATCCTTGATTTCGGGCGCATCATCTCCCGCTTTGCGGAGATTTCCGCAAGACCGGTCGTCAAAGTGGGCAAAGACGACGGACTTGTCGAGATCACGCTCAGACGGCTGGACGACTGCTACGTCGTGCACCTCGTCAACTTCTCCGGTGCTCTTCAACGTCCCATTGAGAGCGTCATGACGCACTATGACTATTCCGTCACGGTCAACCTCGACGGCTTCGGTATTGAAAAGGACAAATACGAGCTTTCGACGCTTCGCGGCGGAAAACTGACGAACGTAAAGCAGGACGGCAATACCGTCACCTTTACGCTTGATAAGCTCGAAGCCTATGAGGCGGTCGTGATCCGGTAATCCGATCCCGAAAAAGAGTCTGCCGACGGGCGGACTCTTTTTCTTGCGGATAATATTTTGCGTAGAAATAAGCGGGATTGTATGTGCTAAAATGATGTGAGCCAAAAAGAGAGGAAGTTACTTGCAAGATATGGTATAATGGAATCATCACAAGACCAAAAACCATATCAAGAAGGAACTTCCCATGAACATTATAGCACAAGAAGCTCGAAAAAGGCAAGCAGTAGT
>JAZRVE010000040.1:0-7741 GCA_045598975.1 Eubacteriales bacterium | reverse complement strand
TATCAGGTAAACGGCGGCATCCTCACACAGCTTTCGCACGATCATTCCTACGTGCAGGCGCTTGTGGACAGCGGCTCCATCACCGAAGAGGAATCCCGCCGCCATCCGCAGAAAAACGTCATCACCCGAGCCGTCGGCACGCAGGAAAGCGTCGAAGGGGATACTTACAGCCTCGATTTTACCGCCGACGCCTTACTGCTTTGCAGTGACGGGCTGTCGGGCTTTGTGGACACAGACGGATTAAACGGGCTGTTTTCGTGCCATAATGACGTTGAGGAGCTGACGGATGCTCTGATACAGGCCGCCAACGACGGCGGCGGCGGAGACAATATCACGGCCCTTGTCATTCAGCGCGACTGAACCCCGAAAAAGAGGAAAAGAAAAGAGAGGTACTGCCGGATATGGACAGCAACAATTCTTTTGACCGTCTGGTCAACCGCATCATCGACAAACGGTATAAGATCGAAAAAGTGCTCGGCGCGGGCGGCATGGCATACGTGCTCAAAGCGAAGGACCTGATCACCGGCAAGGACGTCGCCGTCAAGATCCTCAACGAGGAGTGCCGTGACGACGAGCGTGCCGTCAAGCGCTTCATCAACGAATCCAAGACGGTGTCCATGCTCAATCACCCCAACATCGTGCGCATTCAGGACGTCGTTATCTCGGACGAGAAAAAATACATCGTCATGGAATACATCGACGGGATCACCTTAAAGGATTATATCGACAGCATCGGCGCGCTTTCGTGGAAGGAAGCCGTCTATTATGCCCGTCAGATCCTCGACGCGCTGGATCACGCCCACCAGAAGCAGATCATCCACCGCGACGTCAAACCGCAGAACATCATGCTGCTGTCCGACGGCACCATCAAGGTCACCGATTTCGGCATCGCCAAGCAGCCGGGCGCCGCTTCCATCACCATCCCCGACAAGGCGATCGGCACGGTCAACTACATCAGTCCCGAGCAGGCGAGCGGCGGCAGCGTCGATACCCGCACGGACATTTATTCCACCGGTGTGGTGTTATACGAAATGGTGACCGGACGGCTTCCGTTCATCGCGGACGAGCCGGTCGCCGTCGCCATGATGCAGGTGCAGGCGGAGCCGGACGCACCGCGCTCGGTCAATCCGCAGATTCCCGTCGGGCTCGAACAGATCATCCTCAAAGCCATGAGCAAGAGCCCCGACGGCCGCTTTGCGGACGCCGCCTCCATGGAAAAGGCGCTCGCCTATTTTGCCACTCACCCGGACGTCGTTTTTTCGGGCGAGGGCGGCGAGGTCGGGCAAAGACAGAAGCAGACCGTCCTTTCCAAATGGAAGCGCCCCTTCTTAAACCGCGGCGCTTCGGCGGAAAAGACCGAGGGAAGCCGCTCGCTCTTTTCGGTCATCGCCGGCATTGCCGTGTCGTTCTTCGTGGTGGGACTGCTGTTCGTCTTCCTGTGGGTGATGCCGATGGTGAAGAAAAACGCCGATCCCTCCGCAAAAGGGGCAAAAGATACCCTCGGCAGCGGCTTCGGTGCCGCCATCGACCAGATGCTCGGGCTGACGCCGGACACGGGAGAACGCAGTGTGACGGTGCCGTCCTACGTCGGAAAAGAATACACGCCGGAGCTCGTTGAACAGATGAAGCGGGACGGCTTTGCCGTGCAGACCGTCAAAAACGTCCGCAACGTCCGCTACGGAGAGGGCGTCATCACGGCGCAGGAGCCGGCGGAGAATCAGGTGCGCCTGCGTCCCGCCGACGGCAGTCCGCTCGCCTTCACGCTGTACGTCAACATGGGTGAAAAAGAGATCGAAATGCCGGACTGCACGCTGTTATACGTCAGCAACGCCAAAAAACTCCTGCAAGCGCAGTTTGCCTCGCAGACGGTGGCGGGGCTTTCCGATGACGCCATCCGCGTCGTCGAGGAATATCACGACACCTTCCCGGCGGACTACGTCATTTCCACAGAGCCGGAGGCGGGCGCCGTCCTCGCACTTGACGGGACGGTCTCCATCGTGCTTCACGTCAGCAAGGGACAGAAGATCACCAACGTCGCCGTACCGGAGCTGGAAGGCGAGCTGTATGAAGAAGCGAGACGCCGTCTGGTGTCGGCAAATTTGTCGCTCGGACGGGTGTATTACGAAGAAAGCAAGGACGTCGAGGCAGGCGTCGTCATCAAGGCCGGGAAAACCGCCGGCGAGCTTGTCGCGCAAGGCATCACGGCGGTCGATCTGTGGGTGAGCATCGGCTCGAAGGACGCACCGGTGCCGGAATTGCCGCCGCAGCCGCCCGTGCCCCCCGAAGAAAAGAAGCCCGTCGAACAGCCGCCGCAGCAGACCGTGCCGGAACAGCCTCCGCAGCAGCCGCCCGTAACGGAACAGCCGCCGCAGGAGCAGACCGTGCCTCCCGAACCGGACCTGTCCGACCTGTTCGATATGCGAAACGATGGGTAACGCCGCCGGAAAGGGTGCCGTCACGGCACAGGACACGGGACTTATCCGCAAAAGCACCGGCGGGCTGTATACCGTCGAAGACACCGACGGTACGCTCGTCGAATGCCGTGCCAAGGGTGCGTTCCGGCACGAAAAGCTTTCTCCGCTCACCGGAGACCGTGTGGCGTTCGACCGCATGGCGGACGGGAGCGGGTTTATCACCGACATCCTGCCGCGGCGCAACGTGCTTGTCCGTCCCGCCGTTGCCAACGTCGATCTGCTTGCTCTCGTTATCGCTTCGGCGAAGCCCGAGCCCGATCTGTTCATTCTGGACAAGCTGACGGCGATCGCCGCCTACCACGGTATCGAGGTCTTACTCATCATCAACAAGTGCGATCTGCGTTCGGCGGACGCTTTGCGGGTGCTTTACACGTCCGCCGGTATCCGGACGGTCTGCCTGTCCGCTTCCCGGTCGGAAGATTCCCGGGAGGCGCTCGACGAGATCCTTTCCGCCACCGCCGACAAGGTCTGTTTCTTTTCGGGAGCGTCGGGCGTGGGCAAAACGAGCCTTCTCAACGCCCTGTATCCCGCTTTGCACCTTGCGACGGGCGATATCAGCCGCCGCATCGAGCGCGGTAAGCACACCACCCGTGTGACGGAGCTCTACAAAACGGCGCCGCATTCCTACATAGGCGATACGCCGGGCTTTTCGATGGTGGACGTGGCGGGATTCAATTTATTGCCGTTTGACGGACTGCTCGACGCTTTTCCCGATATCGAAAAGTATGCGCATGGCTGTCGTTACACCAACTGCACGCATTTGTGCGAAGAAGGATGCCGTGTGATGCAGGCGCTTGCCGAGGGGGACGTTCAGCCCTCCCGCCACGAAAGCTACGTACGGCTCTACAAGGAGCTGGAAGCATGCCGGCAACGTGCCGTTGCATCCGAACCGCGCCGCTTGCGCGGGGCGATCCGCGAGCCGGATATGTGAAAATCTCCGTAAAGCCAGCCCGCGACCGGGGCAATGCCGCCGTTGACTGGGGCGGCATTGCGCAAAACCTTTTCGCGAGCCGCATATCTTTTATTTGCAGTAGCTTCCCACGCGCCGGACAGAGGCACAGAGCCGGACAGAACAACATCTCATGCAGCCCATCCTTTTGTATATATCATCAATATCCGGCACTACGCCGCCGTTTGTACAATAAAAAAACAACCCGAGCCGCAAGGCTCGGATTTTTGTATGGCGAAATTGGTGACACTGCGGCAAATCTTTTCCTCCGTCGCAAAGATACGGCGCAATATGGGCGAAGCGGCACGCTTTTATTGACAGTCGTATAAGGTGTCGGCGAGCCGTGTCGCAAAAATGCGGGCGGCGTTCTGCGCTTCCTGTAAGGTGTTGGCGCAGGTGCCGCATTCAAGAAGCAGACAGCCGGGGGATAACTGCTGATTGAAGCTCGCCGTGCGCAGATTGATCCGCCGGAACAACAGCGGCTCTTTGCCGGCAATGCTCTTTTGCAGATAGGCGGCGAGCGCCAGATTGTCGCGCCATGCGGGATGAGCGGCACCGGCGGCATCAGTGCCCACCACGAACATCAGTTGGGCGGCCGTTTCCCCGCCGTAAGAGAAAACGCCCTTGGTGCGGGTGCCGTCCGCACTCTCGATCGCGTCGCGGTGAAGGTCGATAATCAGTCTCAAAGAGGGGTATTTTTCTTTGTACTGCCGCACGAGCGCCGATGAAACGCCGTACGCCCGGACGAAGGATTCTCCGTCGCACAGTGTGGTGTCGTGAACGGTGGTGATGCCGAAGCTGTTGAGCACCTCCGCGATCTTGTCGCCGACGGCAACGACGTTTGCCGAGACGTCATCCGTCCGCGTGGGGGCGTCCGGACGGTAAAAGTCCGCCTTTTCTCCGGTATCGTAGCATTCCGTCGCATGGGTGTGCAGGAGCAGAACGACCGGTTCCTGTGTTTCAAAGGGGAAATCCCGCAGGATTTCCGGGCAGTCTTGCGCTAATGCGGCAACGTCGGGCGTGTAGGACGTCTCGTTGGTCAGCCGCGTGAAATCATCGCAGGAAAGGTCTTTTGCCGCGATGGGGTACCATATTTCCCCGTCCGAGCAAGCGGCGCTGTCCGCCGCAAGGGAAACGGGCTCGGCGGCGGGTTCTGTCGGTGTCTGTGACACGGACGGCGACGCGGGAGCGGTCAGAGTGCGATAGAGCGTGTCGGAGACGGAGACGTCGGCGGGCTGTCCGATTTCCGGGGCGGGCGGTGCCGCAAGATAGGCGGAGGTCTGCTGGCGGGCGGGGATCCTGCCGGAGGACGCCGCACCGATGGTGAGCAAGAGCTTGCTGACGGCGGAATCGGTGACGGCACAGCCTGCCACAAAGGAAAAAAGGCTTAACAGACAGGCGGTCAGCAGGTAGGGAAAAGAGAGGCGTTTTTTCTCTGTTTTTGCCGAGGCGGTGACCGCAACGGCGGGGAAAGACCGTACCGTATCGGCGGGCGGAACGGTTTTTTGTGCTTGCAGTGGGACGGACACGCGGGAATATGTCATATGGCATCCTTCTTTTTGAGTGATCTTACGGTTATGTATATGCGGGAGCATGGGAAAATATATCTGCGGTTACACACAACCCGCGCCGCGTTGCGGCGGCAGCGTGCCGCTGCACCCAAACCGCGAGCGCGGACGAGCGGAAACAACAGCCGCAGTATCCCGCGGACAGGGGTCGCGCCCGCCAAAACGACGGCGGCAGCGTGCCGCTTCACCCATACTGCGCCGCGGTGCGGCGCGGGGAAACGCTCAACTTTTTCGTGCGGACGAAAAAGTTGCAAAAAGACCGCTCGGGGCATGCCCCGAGACCCCCTTACGTCGCAAAGGCGGCATTCGCCGCATCTTTGCGACGGAGCAAGAGATTTGCCGCAGTATCACCGATGGAAGCACCTTCAAAACCCGAGCCGTGGGGGCTCGGGTATGTTTTTATTGTGCTAACGGCGGCGTACTGCCGGAAATTCTTGATTTGCGAAAGAGGATAATGCCGTGAGATACGTCCCTAACCAGTTCTGCGTCCCTATCCCGCGCTCGAAGCATCAGAAAACTTTTGCCAAACCCGCCCGCGACGGATAGAGCCGCAGAGCCAAATAGAACAACATCACACCCAGCCCATCCTTTTGTACATTTCAGCAATTTCCGGCACTACGCCGCCGTTTGTGCTATGTAAAGTATCCGTGCCGCACGGTTTGGAGTTTGTGCGTGCCCTGTACCGATGCCGCCGTGATAACGCCCCGCACCTCCGCAAAACGTCTTCCGTTTTGCGGAGAGGGGGTCCGGGGTTACTCCCCGGCAATCTTTTTTGTCCTGCTTTTTTCTCTTGTGAGAAAAAAGCAGGTTCGTTTTCCCAAAAGAATTATTGGGCATAACAGCGTACATACAAGCCTTGCGCAGATATACACACGGTGCTATACTGTGTGCAAATACCGGGCGGCGTGAGGACGCACCGTTCACAGCGCCGGAGGCGTAAAAAAACTACGCCCGGCGGAAGGTCTTGCATTCCGTGTCGTCGGAACAGCGCGCATCCTCGCACCCGACGTGGACGCGATCCGCCGTGCACGCGCAGTCACGGTTGTACCGACAGTCGTAGGCGTCGCAGTCGATACGGCAATTCTCGCAGGCGCAGGCGCTCGGCGCACAGCTTATACAGCCGTGTTCGTCGGCATCGGTGTAGCTGGAACAGACGGTGCCCGCCGAGGTGCCGGTGTCGCCGCCCGCCACGCGGATGGAACCGAGCCGGCAGCCGCCGTCACGGTTAAAATCACAATTATATGCTTCACAAGAAATTCTTGACATAATGGCGATCCTTTCATAATCTGAAATCGGCAAACGATTGCCGCGACGATAGTATGCGCCGTGAAGCCCCTTTTATGAGATTTATTTATTTCCTCTTTATTTTCTGCGAAAAACGTAGTATACTATCTTCGAGAAGATCATGTAAGGAGATCTGTATGAAAAAAATATCCGTTCTGTCACTGTCTCTGACGTTCGCGGGCTGTTTTCTCGGCGCCGGATACGTTTCCGGACAGGAAATTTATCAGTTTTTCGGCGCTTTCGGCAAAATGGGTGTCGTCGGGCTTTTGTTTGCCGTCGCGACGCTGTGGGCGCTCGGACTTCTGCTCGTGAGGCAGGTCGCACGTTCGGGCGATGACGCCATCGACCGCACCATCGTGGGAAGCGATAATCCCGTGTTGCTGTTTCTGGTCGGCGCGGTGGAGATCGTCATGATGTTCGGCACGTATATCGTTATGGTCGCGGGAGCGGGTGCGCTCATCGAGCAGGTGACGGGCTTTGCGGGCGTCCGCTATGCCGGCGGACTTATTTTCGCGTTTACGCTGTCGTTTATCGCCATCCATGGGATCAACGGGCTCATCCGGCTGTTTTCGTATGCCGTGCCGGCGCTTGTGATCTTTACGGTGTTCATCGGCGTGTTTTCGCTTGTCCGCTCTCTGCCGGAAGGGCTTGTTTTCGTGCCGCGGGAAGAGGTGAATCCTCTGCTTCCCACGTGGAAGGTGGGGTTTGTCACCTTTGCCGCGTATAATTTCTTTTGCTGTGTCGGCGTCATGTGCCCGGTCGGAAAACGTATCCGGAGCAAGCGGCAGGCATCTGTCGGGCTTGCCGTCGGGGCACTGCTTCTGTTTCTGGTAGCGGTCGGCGTACTGCTTTCCATTGCCGGATGCCCGGGAGCGGCAGAAGAGCAGATTCCCATGTTGGCGGCGGCGGAAAGCGTTTCGCCGGCGATCATGTATCTGTACGCTCTGCTGTTGCTGTGTGCCATGACGGGAGCGGGGCTGTCCTGCCTCATTCCGACGGTGACGTATTTTTCACGGAAGTCGCGTTTTTGCGAAAAGCATGCGGCGGCGCTCATGTTTGCCGTCAGTCTTGTCGCCTATCTGTTAAGCTGTTTCGGTTTCTCGGATCTTGTCGGCACGCTGTTTTCGGCATTCGGATATGTATCGGTGCTGTTGATTGTCGGGCTGATCCGAAACTACATTGTCACCGGAAGAAAAAACAAACACTCATAACGGAAGCGTGCCGCTTCACCTTCGCCCGCCGGGTTCCGGCGGGCAGCGTGCCGCTGCACCCATACTGCGCCGCAAGCGGCGGAAGCGTGCCGCTTCACCCATACGGCGCCGCGGTGCGGCGCGGGGAAACGCTCAACTTTTTCGTGCGGACGAAAAAGTTGCAAAAAGACCGCTCGGGGCATGCCCCGAGACCCCATCGTCGCAAAGGCGGCATGCGCCGCATCTTTGCGACGGAGGAAGAGATTTGCCGCAGTA
>JAZRVE010000039.1:0-7218 GCA_045598975.1 Eubacteriales bacterium | reverse complement strand
TCAACGGCGGCATTGCCCCTATCCGCGGGACATTGTAGCAGTTGTTTTCACTCGTCCGCGCTCGCGGTTTGCTCCGCGCATGCGGCGCAAAGCGGTTTGCCCCGCGCATGCGGCGCGGTACGGGTGCAGCGGCACGCTGCCGCCCTTGATTGTGACCTCGGAGCAGACGGAATAGACGCCCTTGCCCGTGCCGATGCCGGCTGCTTCCGCGCCGCCCTCGCTGTTGGCATGGTTGGAGAAAAAGCGGCAATCCATGATCCTGCCGTAATCCTCGTCGTCGCAGGCGTTGGCTATTGCGCCGCCGTCCTCGTACGCCGTGTTCGAAGAAAAGGTGAAACCGTTCACGATGCGGGCGCTTTTCATGTATATCGCACCGCCGTCTTCGTGCGCGACGCAGCCGTAACAGATGGTGGTGCCGTTGCCGTTGATGGACGCATTGGTGTTATCGACGTACAGAAAACCGCCGTATTCACCGTAACAGTCGTCAATGATGCAGTTGCTGAAATTGACGGCCGTCGTGCCCACGCCGCCCACGTATATCGCACCGCCGCAGTATTCGGAATGCCCGCAGGACTCAAACATACAGTTGATGAAATTGACGTTCACCGTGCCGCTGTTGTGGCTGATATACACACAGTTTCCGTCAACGGCATCATACATATTGTGGAAACGCACGTTCTCAAACGTTACCGTATAATTCCCGTCCCCGGTGATCTTAAACACGCTGTCCGAATAACTGCCGGAATATTCCGCGTTCGAAACGGTATACTCTCCCGTGATGACCTTGGTCGTATTCGCCGCGGAAGCGGCAAACGACATCGCAAGGATCAGCCCTGCCGCCAAAGAAAGCGTCAGGATAAGGCTCCGTATTCTTTTTGTTTTTATGATCGAAAACTCCTTCCCGAAAGGCTTCCGTGCCTTTTCAGAAATAACATATGCGACTCTTTCGGGACACGACCGTCCCGGTTACAAATATACTATTATATTACAGCACGGAAAGCTGCAAATTTCAAGATGTCCGTTCCATTTTCTTACATTTGCGTGAATTTTTTTGGCGGAAAGCGTTCCGGTCAAAAGCCCCGCACTTTTCGAAAGTGCGGGGCTTTTTCTATATCTTTGTGTCGGTTTTGTCCTCGGTTTTCAGGTTTCCTCCAGTTTTTCCGCGAGTTTTGCCATGATCTTTTTTTCGGTGCGCGAGACCTTGACCTGCGTCATGCCTAACCGCCGGGCGACCTCGTTCTGCGTCAGTCCGCGGAAATACCGCAGAAAAATCAGAATCCGTTCCCTTTCCTCCAATCCCGACACCGCTTCCCGCAAGGCAATACGCTCCGTCACGTCCCCGATCCCCGCATCCGCGCAGACATCCTCCCATGCCGCACCGTCTCCGTCTCCGATCTTCTCCTGCAAGGACACCGTCTGTCCGCAGGCTTCTAAGGCATAGACCGCGTCTTCCTTTTTCATTTCGCACGCTTCGCACAGTTCTTCCAGACGCGGCTCGCTTCCGCTCCGCGCCGTTAGTTCCTCCCTCGCACGCATCAGCCGCGCGTAATTCCGCTTGGCGTCCCGTCCGACCTTGATGAGTCCGTCGTCCCGCAGAAAACGTTTGATCTCTCCGCTGATGAGCGGCACCGCATAGGTGGAGAACGCCGTCCCGAAGGCGGGATCGTAGCCCCGTGCCGCTTTGAGAAGCCCCATACTGCCGATCTGCACGAGATCCTCCATGTCCTGCCCGCGCCCGAGAAAACGGGCGGCGATGCTCTTGACGAGCCCCATGTTGTTTTTGACAAGCTCGCTTTCCGCCGCCTTATCGCCCGCCGCCACGCGGTCGAGCCACTCCGCGTTTTCAAGCGTCCGATCCATGGCGTCCTATGTATTTTTTGAGCGTAACCGTCGTGCCCTTTCCCATCACCGAGCGCACCGTCATTTTATCCGTGAAGCATTCCATGATGGAAAAGCCCATGCCGCTCCTCTCCTCTCCGCCGTCTCCCGAATACATCGGCTGCATGGCGAGCGTAATGTCCGCGATCCCGCATCCCTTATCCTTTACCGTGATGCACACCAGCCCGTCGTCATAGCAGACGCCCCCAAGCCATATTTTTTTTCTGTTTTCGTCGGTTTCCGCCCGATATGCGTGCACGATGCAGTTGGTCACCGCCTCCGACACCGCCGTTTTGACGTCGCACAGTTCCTCCACCGTCGGATCGAGCGTGGCGCAGAACACCGACACCATCCCGCGCGCTACGCCCTCGTTGACCGATTTTGCCGGGATCACGCAAGCAAACGAATTGCACACTTTTCTTTTCTTTTTCATGTTTTTCAGCCCTCTTTCCTTTTTTCTTTATCTTCTTTCACGATCCTCATCAGCTTGTCCACGCCCGCCATCCGTAAAATTTTCTCGGTGCGTGCCGAGGGATTGCGGATGACCGTCTTGCCGCCCGACTCCAACATCCGTCTGTACCGTCCGAGCACCAGCCCCAGCCCCGAGCTGTCCATAAAGTCGATGCCGTCAAGTTCAAGCAGCAGTGTTTTCGGGCGTCCTTCCGCGATCATCCTGTCCACTTCCTCCCGTATTTCCCTTGCCGAGTGGTGATCCACCTCGCCCTCGATCCTCACGGCAAGCGTGCCGTCTGTCGAACACGCCTTCATGCGCATGATCCGTACCTCCTTGTTTTTTATTTTATTATACCTCGTTCATTCCGCGCAATCGGTCGAATCCCGTCTGCCGTTTCCGGTTATTTTCCGACCGGAGCAAAAAATCAAACAAAGCACGCCCGCGACCGCGAAAAGCAACGCCGTCCGCGCACCGCGCCGCACGCCGCAAAGCAAAAACAGTCCCGCCGCGAGCGCCGTCCATCCGCCAAGTGCCGCGAGCCTCACGATTTCCCGTTTTCCCCGTCCGAAAGCGCCGCGCAGCATCCCATATGACGCGTACGACAGCACCGCAAGCTTGATGACGAGCGCCGATACGCCGACAAGGATGCTGACCTCCGGCAGATCGAACATCGGCACGAGTCTCACCGCCGCAAGGTCGGGGTTATCGGTCATCCGGCACAGTGCATCGCCGAGTAGCAGCAGATTGCCGGACACGTTCACGCCGGCAAGAAGTACGCCCGCCGCCGTGCCACGGTACACGTACCGGCGCAGAGTGCTCCGTTTATCGGGCGGCGTTTCCGCGTACAGCGCACGGCAAAGCACCGTGATCTCCGCGCAGGGCATGAGCGCTTCCGCCGCGATGCCCGCCCATTCGTCCGGCGTGATGCCCGCGAAAGGCGGCGAAGGGTACGCGATGCGTCCCGTCGTAAGAAAACCGAGCCAGCCCGCCGCCGTCCACAGCAAAAGCGCTCCGCACGCCGCCGTCGTCAGCCCGAACACGGCGTTTTTCCCCCGGAAAACGCCGTACAGCGCACAGCCGATACAGGCAAGCACGGCAAACAGGCAGACGGGCAGACGGGCATAATACGGGGAAAAATCCCCGAGAGAGCGGACGAACTGCGAAAGATAGACCGCCTGCATCCCGCCGCAGAAAAAGGAAAACGCCACGGCGACAAAGGGGAGAGCGCCCTTATCGGCACTTTCCGTGCGGCATTCGAAATACCGCATACAAAACGGCGTATAGGCAAGGATCGCCGCCGCATCCGCCGCAAAGCGCACGACCGTGTGCCCGCCGGTATACAGCGGCGAGCCGAGCACCGTTCCCGCGTAGAGAAACGAAAACGCCGTGGCGGCGTATATCCGTCCGCGATCCTTATCCGCCGTCACCATGCGTTTTTCTCCCAATATCCCACCGCGTAGCGGATGACGTTTTCCGGCAGTTCCCGCACCATGCGCTCCCACTCCCGTGCGTCGGCGTATTCTTCATTGCTTTCGGCAAGCGTTTCCGCCGGCGTTTCCGACAGTATGACGCCGACTTTGAGCGGCAGTCCCGGCGACGAGAGCAGATACCGGCAGAAATCCGCCATATCCGTCTGTTTCCCCTCCTTCGGCAGTACGTACACGCCGCAGGTGCCCGCATAGATATTCGGGTAACTGTCAAAAAATGCCGTCATCGCGCTTGCCACGTCCTTTCCCCGATGTCGGGTGATACGGCGCTTTTTGCTTCCGTCCGCGCTTTCTCCGGCTTCGCCGTCTTTTTCGTTTTCCTCCGCGCCTTTGCGGGCAAGGACGCTGACGTATACGTCGGCGCCCTCGCGTTCAAGCGCCAGGCCGTACACGAATAACGGCTCCGGCTGACGCTTTGCCGTACAACCGGTCAGTACACACGCCGCCGCGCACAGAACGGCAAAGGTCCGTATTCCCGTATGCCTTTTCACTTTGCTTTTTCATCCTTTCAGTTCTCTGTCCGCCCGTTTGAGCGCTCTGCGCGGCAGTGACAGCAGTGTGTCCGCGAGCCCCTTCGTCGAAAGCGGCGCGAGCGGAGCAAGATACGGCGTGCCGAAGGAGGTCTTGCCGCACAGATGCACGAGCAGTACCGTCACCGACACCGCAATGCCCACCATCCCGAACAGCCGCGCCAAAACGGTATTGACAAGCCGCAGCAGCACCGTCGAATTCATATACGGCGGCAGGATGAACGTGCAGATCGCCGTAAAGGACGCCACCATAATGACCGGCGCACTGGAAATGCCCGCCGAAACGGCGGCGTCTCCCAGCACGAGCCCCGCCACGATGCTGACGGCGTCTCCCACCGCCCCCGGCATCCGTACGCCCACCTCGCGGATGATCTCGAAAATGAGCAGGATGACGACAAGCTCCCCGAACACGCTGAACGGAACGTCCTGCCGCGAGGTGACGATCTTTTCGTACAGCGTATGCGGTACGGCGTACTTATGGAATTGGAGCATGGCGATATAAAATGCCGGCAGATACAGCGCGAGAAACAGTCCGACAAAACGGATGATGCGGATAAACGTCGCGTAATACGGCGTTTTGAGATAGTCCTCCGCCGATTGCAGGCTCTCGACGAACAGGTACGGCACCGTCAGCACCACGGGACTGCCGTCGCACACGATCGCCACCCGCCCCTCGGCGAGCTTCGCCGCCACCTTATCCGGCTTTTCGCTGTTGCCGACCTCCGTGAACAGCGCCGGTGCCCCGTCGGTCAGATACTGCTCGATATACCCCGAATCCATCACCGACGGCAGTTCCATCCGCTCTATCTTTTCCCGTATCCGCCCGACGAGCGCTTCGTCCGCCACGCCCTGCAAGTACACGAGCTTGATCGACGTGCCGGAATACCTGCCGACCGACAGATCGAGCACCTTCATCTTTTCGGTGCGCAGGCGTTTGCGAAGCAGCGCCACGTTATTTTCCGCGCTTTCCACAAAGCCCTCCCGCGGTCCGCGCACCACCACTTCCCCGTTCGGCTCGCTGACGCTCCGCGCCGGATCGCTCCGTGCCATGCAGGCATACACGGCGGTACTGCCGTCCGCCACGTCCGCAAACACCACCGCCGCCCCGGCAAGCACCTTTTCCTTTGCTTCACGGGCGTCCCCGACGGCGCTCACTTCACTCGTGCACAGCGCCGAAAGCAAGTCCTCCCCCGTTTGCAGTGTCTGCCGCGAAGCGAGCGGGCGCAGGATGTTGTCCGCGATATAGCTTCGCCCCGCAAAATTGCCGAGGCTTGCCAGATACACGTCCGTCCCGCCGCACACCGTCCTTCGCAGATTGAAATCGCCGCAGAGCGCAAAGTCTCTTTCCAGACTTTCCCGTAAAGCCTGTGCCGTCAGCATCCTCTCACCCCGCTTATGGTTTTCCGTTCAAGATCATATATGGATATTCTTTCCTTTTGCGCCGGAATTATACCCGCAAAACAAAAAAACCGCCACTCTTTCGAGTAACGAAAAACCGCCGCTCGAAAGAGCGGCGGTTTTGAACGGCAAAATCGAAATTACTTGATTTCGACGGTTGCACCGGCAGCGGTGAGCTTTGCCTTGATGTCTTCTGCTTCTTCCTTGCTTGCGCCTTCCTTGATGGCTTTCGGAGCGGCTTCGACAAGGTCCTTTGCTTCTTTCAGGCCGAGACCGGTGAGTTCACGGACGACCTTGATGACGCCGAGCTTGCTGTCGCCTGCGGAAGCAAGGATAACGTCAAATTCGGTCTTTTCTTCTGCGGCTGCTGCGCCTGCTGCGGGTGCTGCTGCGCCGGCAACGGCTACGGGAGCGGCGGATACGCCGAATTCTTCTTCGAGTGCCTTTACGAGATCTGCGAGTTCGAGTATGGTGAGAGTCTTGATTTCTTCAAGAATCTGCGTGGTCTTTTCGGATGCCATTTTGAGTTACCTCCAATGTTTTTTTATTTTTATTTTTCCGTTCTGTTTTTGTCCCCGAACGGTCAAGCGGGACATGGTGCGGAGATTATTCCGCTGCTTCTGCGGCTACGCCGCCTTCTTTGTCGATCTTCGCCTGCAATACGTAAGCAAGACCGTACAGAGAGGACTGGATGCTGCCGAGAATCTTGCCGATGAGGACTTCCTTGGACGGGATCTTGGAAAGGGAATCGACTTCTGCGGCGCTCATGATCGCACCGTCCATCATGCCGACCTTGACCTTGAAGCTTTCGTTATCTTCCGCAAACTTGCAGAGGATCTTTGCCGGAGCGATGGGATCGTCCGTCGAAACGGCAAACGCGGTCATGCCTTCCAGATAGGGGTCAAAGCCTTCGATGCCGGCGATATCCGCCGCCTTCTTGATGTAGGTGTTCTTGATTACCGTGTAATCGACACCTGCCTTGCGAAGCTCGGCACGGAGTGCGGTATCCTTGTCGACGGTGATCCCGTTGTAGTTGACGAGGACGGCGCTCTTGGCGCTCTTCATCTTTTCAGCGAGGTCTTCGACCAGCTTTTTCTTTTGTTCGAGAATGGCTGCACTTGGCATAAATTTCACCTCCTAATAAAAAATTGTCCGTTCCACCGAGAAACAGGACAATGTACAGGAGTTCATATTCCTTTTTACATCTTCCTCGACAGGCGGTGAAACACCGTTAGAGCATACTGCTGCCTGTTTTCTTCGGTCAACGCGTATGAGTATAGCACACATTTCCGGATTTGTCAAGACAATTTCCGATATTTTTTATATTTTCTTCTGCGTTGTCAATTGATATGAGCCATTTAGGAAGAAAAAATAAAAGATATGGCATTATTCGCGATTGGAAGCCTTTGAAACGAAGCCGTAGGCGGAGTGAAGAAGGCTTCCAATCGCGGCGCGGCGTCAGGCGGAGAGC
>JAZRVE010000038.1:0-20957 GCA_045598975.1 Eubacteriales bacterium | reverse complement strand
GCAGGTCAGGCGGCAGTCACCGCCACTTGGGAAAAAGGCGGGAAAACGGTATGAGAATCTTATTGAGCGGCTATAACGGACATATGGGCAACGAGGTGCGCAAGCTCGCCGAGGCGGGCTACCGCGGTGCCGAGATCGTTGCGGGCGTCGACGTGTGCGCACCGTCCGATGACGGCGTGTGTGCGGACTCGTTTGCAAAGGCGAAGACCGACGTTGACGTCATCGTCGATTTTTCGCACCATAGCTGTACGCATGAGTTGCTTTGCTTCGCGGTGAAAAACAGATTGCCGCTCGTGCTTGCCACAACCGGGCAGACGGAGGAAGAAAAGGCGGAGATCGAGAGGGCGGCAAAGGATATCCCGCTCTTTTTCGCGGCGAATTACTCGTTCGGCATCGCGCTTCTCATCGAGCTTGCCAAGCAGGCGGCGGCGGCCATGCCGGACGCCGAGATCGAGATCGTCGAAAAGCATCACGACCGCAAGCTCGATGCCCCGAGCGGAACGGCACTCGCCATCGCCGAGGCCATCCGGGAAAAGCGGACGGACGCGACGCTCCACTGCGGGCGTTCGGGCGTCGGCAAACGGACGCCGGAGGAGATCGGCATCCATTCGATACGCATGGGCAATATCGTCGGCGAGCACGTGGTGCTCATCGGCACGCCGGGGCAGACGCTGACGCTCAAACACGAGGCGCACAGCCGCTCGCTGTTTGCCGAGGGAGCGCTCCTTGCGGCGGCGTTCCTTATGGGAAAACCGGCGGGCTCTTATAACATGAAAAGTATGCTGAATTTTTGATTTTGAGGTAACAATATGAGGATCGGAATATACGGATACGGAAATCTGGGGCGCGGCGTGGAACTTGCCGTGCGGCAGAATGCCGACGCAGAGCTTGTCGGCGTGTTTTCCCGGCGCGATCCGGCGAGCGTGAAGACGCTTACCGGAAGTCCCGTGTACGCGGCGGACGAGGTGCTTTCCTTTACGGACAAGCTCGATGTGCTGGTGCTGTGCGGCGGCAGTGCGACAGACCTGCCCGACATGACGCCGCGCCTTGCGGAGCATTTTTGCGTGGTGGACAGTTTTGATACCCACGCACGCATCCCGGCGCACTTTGAAAAAGTGGACGCCGCCGCCAGGAAGGGCGGCAAAACGGCGCTCATCTCGGCGGGCTGGGATCCCGGTATGTTTTCGCTCAACCGCCTGTACGCCTCTGCCATCCTGCCGGACGGCAAGGACTATACGTTCTGGGGACGCGGTGTCAGCCAGGGACATTCCGACGCCATCCGCCGCATCGCGGGTGTCAAGGACGCGAGACAGTATACCGTTCCGTGCGAAGAGGCGTTAACGAGCGTACGCGCCGGCGAACAGCCCGCGCTTACCACGCGGCAGAAGCACACGAGAGAATGCTTCGTCGTGGCAGAGGACGGCGCGGATAAAGCCCGCATCGAGCGGGAGATCAAGACCATGCCAAATTATTTTGCCGATTATGATACCACCGTTACCTTTGTGACGGAAGAGGAGCTTGCCCGCGATCACGCCGGGCTTCCGCACGGCGGCTTTGTCATCCGGACGGGAAAGACGGGGCTTGACGGCGAGCACCGTCACGTTATCGAATACCGCTTGCAGCTCGATTCCAATCCGGAGTTTACGGCAAGCGCCATCGTGGCGTTCGCACGGGCGGTCGACCGCATGGCGAAACGCGGCGACACGGGCTGTAAAACGGTGTTCGACGTGGCACCCGCCGATCTCTCGCCGTATTCCGGCGAGAAGCTTCGCGCCATGATGCTGTAAATTGTCAAAGAGGAAAAAACATGATTTGTGAAAATATCGGACGCACGCCGGAGGGGGAGCTTACCTTCGCGGGCTTGAAGACAGCGGCGCTTGCCGCGGAGTACGGAACGCCGCTGTATCTGATGGACGAAGACCGTATCCGCGAACGGTGCCGGATGTACAAAAAGGCGCTTGCGGATGCCTTCGGGACAAACGCACGCGTGCTGTACGCCTCCAAGGCGGCGTCCTTCAAACGGATGTACGAGATCCTGCACGAAGAGGGAATGGGCAGCGACGTGGTCTCCCGCGGCGAGATCGCCACGGCGCGCAAAGCGGGCTTCCCGATGGAACAGACGTTTTTCCATTCCAATAATAAGACCGACGCCGACATTGCCTACGCCATGGATAACGGCGTGGGGTATTTTGTGGCGGATAACGTCGAGGAAGTGACCGCCATCGAGCGGGAGGCGTCGGCACGCGGCATCCGGCAGAAGGTGCTGCTCCGGCTCACGCCCGGCATCGATCCGCATACCTATGAAGCGGTCTGCACGGGACAGGTGGATTCCAAGTTCGGCTCGGCGATCGAGACGGGACAGGCGGAGGCGATCACAAGGCTCGCCCTTTCGTGCGGACATATCGACCTTGCAGGCTATCACTGCCACGTCGGTTCGCAGGTGTTCGACGCGGACGTTTTCTTACGCACGGCGGACGTTATGCTGGATTTCACGGCACGGATGAGAGAGACCTGCGGCTTTGCCGTGCGGATGCTCAATCTCGGCGGCGGATACGGCGCACGGTACGTGGAGGAACAGCCGGAGATCGACATTCCGCGCATGGTCGCCGAGATCGGCGCCTTCGTTAAGGAAAAAGTAAGAGCGCTCGGCATCCCCATGCCGGAGATCTGCATGGAGCCCGGCAGACGCATCGTCGCCGATGCCGGCATGACGCTGTATACCGTCGGTTCCGTCAAGCGCATCGAGGGCTATAAGACCTACGTTTCGGTGGACGGCGGCATGGCGGACAATATCCGTTTTGCGCTGTACGAAGCGCCGTATACCGTGCTTGCCGTAAAGGGGCGGACGGGAAGCGGGACGGTGACGGCCGACGTTGTCGGACGGTGCTGCGAGAGCGGCGACGTTCTGCAAAGGAGCGTGACGCTGCCCGATGATATCGCACGGGGCGATCTTGTCGCGTGCTGTACGACGGGTGCGTATCATTACTCGATGGCGTCCAATTATAACCGCATCGCCCGCCCGCCGGTCGTTATGTTGAGCGGCGGAAAGAGCTATCTTGCGGTGCGTCGGGAGACGGAAGAGGACGTGACGGCGCTCGACGTGTAAAAAAGGTGCCGAAAAATCGAAAAAAGTTGAAAAAACCTATTGACAGGCGGAATTATCTGTGATATAATTCTCTTAATTTAAGGAAATTTTATCTCTTCGATGAGATAAAGCAAAGGCGATGACGAAGACGGTTCGCAAAGACGTTTCCAGAGAGTCAATGGCGGGTGTGAATTGACAGCGGATTTACGAGTGCCCATCACTTCCGAGCCGGAGATCCGAGCCCGATCCACCGAGTGGGGGGTGTAGGCGTTTCCCGTGAATGCTGCGTAAAGGCAAAGGAATTGATAGATTCCAAGAGGTGGCGGCGCAAGCCGCAATTTGAGTGGTACCGCGGATGATATTCACCCGTCTCAAAGAAGTCTTTGGGACGGGTTATGCTTTTTTTATGATAATCGGAGGAAACGGACATGGCAACAGTATCGACGGATAAATTGCAGGAAGTCGCCCGACGCATACGCGAGATGCGGGAGATCATAGGTCTCACGGACGTACAGATGGCGAACGAGACGGAAGTGTCGTTGGCCGAATACCGTCAGTATGAGGCGGGCGAGACAGACTTCCCGTTTACGTTCATCCATAAATGCTCGCTCGTGTTCGGTATCGGCATCAGCGACCTTCTGGAAGGGCAGAGCGCGCATCTGTCGTCCTACACGGTCACGCGCAAGGGACAGGGACAGGAAACCGCCAAGGAAGACGGCATCCAGATCCAGAATCTTGCGCCCATGTTCCGGCAGAAGATCGCCGAGCCGTACTGGGTACATTACGAATACAGCAAGGACTTGCAGGATAAGCCCATCCACCGCGTCAAGCATTCCGGGCAGGAGTTCGACTTTGTCATGAGCGGACGCTTGAAAGTGCAGATCGGCGACAATATCGAGTATCTGAGCGAGGGCGACAGCATCTATTACAACAGCTCGACGCCGCACGGCATGATCGCCGTGGACGGAGCGGACTGCTATTTCGTCGCCGTCGTCCTGCCGGGCGAAAACGTGGCGGAGCCGGTGTTAAGGGATACCTTCTTCCCGGCACGCGACAACGCAAAGCTCGTCAGCGACGCCTTTGTCACCGTGAAAGAGGACGCGTCTGGCGCAGCGCGCGAGGTCACGTATCATGAGACGGACAGCTTCAATTTTGCGTTCGACATCGTCGATGCCATCGCCAAGCGCGATCCCGAAAAGCTTGCCATGCTGCACATCGACAAGAATAAGACCGAGCGGAGATTCACCTTCAACGATATCAAGCGCGCTTCCAATCAGTGCGCCAACTATTTCAAATCGCTCGGTATCGGCAGGGGCGACCGCGTCATGCTGGTGCTCAAACGGCACTATCAGTTCTGGTTTGCCATCCTCGGGTTACATAAACTCGGCGCCGTGGCGATCCCCGCCACCAACCAGCTTCAAGCGCATGATTTCGAATACCGCTTCAACGCCGCCTCCGTCAGCGCCATCCTCTGCACCGCGGACGGCGACGTGGCAAAGCAGGTCGACCTTGCGGCGGAAAACAGCCCGAGCCTTGTCAATAAGCTCATCGTGGGCGGCAAGCGGGACGGCTGGCGCACCTTCGACGAGGAATACGGTCTTTTCAGCGCGCATTTCCGCCGCGAGGCGAACGCGCCCTGCGGGGACGATCCCATGCTCATGTTCTTCACTTCCGGCACGACGGGCTATCCCAAGATCGCAACGCATACCTATAAGTATCCGCTCGGACACTACATGACGGCAAAATACTGGCACGGCGTGGACGAAAACGGACTGCATTTCACCATTTCGGATACCGGCTGGGGCAAAGCGCTGTGGGGCAAGCTGTACGGACAGTGGCTGTGCGAGGGTGCCGTCTTCACCTATGATTTCGACCGGTTCGACGCGGCGGATATCCTGCCGATGTTTGCCAAATATCATATCACCACCTTCTGTGCGCCGCCTACCATGCTTCGCATGATGGTGCGGGCGGACATATCCAAATACGATCTGTCGTCCGTCAAGCACATGACGACGGCGGGCGAAGCGCTCAATCCCGAGGTCTACCGCCTGTTCGAGAAGGCGACGGGCTTGCAGATCATGGAGGGCTTCGGACAGACCGAACTGACACTTGCCATCGCCAATCTGCGCGGCAACGTGCATAAGCTCGGCTCGATGGGCAAACCCGTCCCGCCGTATGACATCGACCTTGTGGATGCGGACGGCAACCCTGTTGCCGACGGCGAAACGGGCGAGATCGTGGTGCGGACCGATAAGAGTGTACCGTGCGGTCTGTTTGCCGGCTATTACCGGGACGAGGAAAAGACGAAGGAAGTCTGTTACGACGGAATGTATCACACGGGTGATACGGCATGGCGGGACGAGGACGGGTACTACTGGTACGTGGGACGGGTAGACGACGTCATCAAGTCGTCGGGCTACCGCATCGGACCGTTTGAGATCGAGAGCGTCATCATGGAACTGCCGTACGTGCTGGAATGCGGCGTGTCGGCGGCACCCGACGAGGTGCGCGGGCAGGTCGTCAAGGCGAGCATCGTGCTTGTCGACGGCAAGGAGCCGAGCGAGGCGCTCAAAAAAGAGATACAGGACTACGTCAAAAAGAATACCGCACCGTATAAATATCCGCGTATCGTGGAATTCCGCGACGAGCTTCCCAAAACGGTAAACGGCAAGATTCAGCGCAGTAAGCTGTAAGCGGAAAAACAGAAATTCCGGAAAGGACGGAGAACTTTGAGTCAGATAACAGGCTTGGATTATAAGATCACCGAAATGGCGCAGAGAATCCGGGAACTGCGTGAGATCACGCGGTATACCCCGGAGGAAATGGCAAAAAAGACAGACGTGCCGGTCGAGGAGTATCTGGCGTGTGAGCGCGGAGAAAGCGACCTGAACTTTGCGTTCATCTACCGGTGCGCGCTGGCGTTCGGCGTGGACGTGACCGACATCATCGAAGGCGTCAGCCCGACGCTGAAATCGTATACCGTCACGCGAAACGGTGCCGGACAGCGCATCGAGCAGGCGCACGGCATGGTGTACTATAACCTGGCGCCGTCGTTCCAGAACCGTATCGCCGAGCCGCTGTACGTGTGCAGTGCCTATAACGAGGACGCCCAGCACCGTGACATCGAGCTGACGACGCACGCCGGACAGGAGTGCGACATCGTCATATCGGGACACCTGAAAGTGCAGGTCGGCTCGCATAAAGAGGTGCTTCTGCCGGGCGACAGCATCTATTACGACAGCTCGACACCGCACGGCATGATCGCCGTGGACGGAGAGGACTGCCTGTTCTACGCCATCGTCCTCAACCCGACGGGCGAGCCCATCCCCGAGCTTGTCAACGCCCCGGAGATCGCTTCGTCGGCAAGCGTCGAAAAAGATACCAAGAAGCGCATTTATCAGAAATTCATCGACGTGACGGAGAACGAAAACGGCACGCCGACCTCCATCACCTTCAAAAACACTGAGCATTTCAACTTTGCCTTCGACCTTGTGGATGAGCTGGCGGACAAAGAGCCGGAAAAGCTCGCCATGCTGCACATTTCCGGCGATAAGACCGAGCGTCGCTTCACCTTCCGCGACATGAAGCGTGCGTCGGCGCAGTGTGCAAACTATTTCAAATCGCTCGGCATCAAAAAGGGCGACCGCGTCATGCTGGTGCTCAAACGGCACTATCAGTTCTGGTTCGCCATGCTCGGACTCAATAAGCTCGGCGCCATCGCCATTCCCGCCGTCAACCAGCTTCTCGAACACGATTTCGAGTACCGCTTCAACGCCGCGCAGATCGGCACGATCCTGTGCACGGCAGACGGCAATACGGCGTCGGAGGCTGAAAAAGCGGCGGCAAAATGCCCCTGCGTCAAGAACAAGATCATCGTCGGCGGCACGCGGGAGGGCTGGCGGAATTTCGATGAAGAATACGGGCTTTTCAGCTCGCATTACGCCCGCACGGAGGACGCGCCGGGCGGCGACGACCGGATGCTGATGTTCTTCACCTCCGGCACGTCGGGCTATCCCAAGATCGCGGCACATTCGTATAAATACGCCCTCGGACATTTCCATACGGCAAAATACTGGCACTGCGTCGATCCGGACGGACTGCATTTCACCATTTCGGACACCGGCTGGGCAAAAGCCATGTGGGGTAAGCTGTACGGGCAGTGGCTGTGCGAGGCGGCGACCTTCGTGTATGACTTCGACCGCTTTGACGCGGCGGAGATACTGCCGATGTTCGCCAAATATCAGATCACGACCTTCTGCGCGCCGCCTACCATGCTGCGGCTGATGGTCAAGCAGGATATCGCAAAGTACGATCTGTCGTCCGTCAAGCATATGACGACGGCGGGCGAAGCGCTCAATCCCGAGGTCTACCGTCAGTTTGAAAAGGCGACGGGATTGCAGATTTTGGAAGGCTTCGGACAGTCCGAGAGCACCGTCATCATCGGCAACCTCATCGGTGCGCCGCATAAGATCGGCTCGATGGGAAAACCGGTACCCGTGTATGACGTAGACCTTGTCGACGAAAACGAAAACTCCGTTCCGACGGGCGAGGTCGGTGAGATCGTGGTCAAACTCGGGAACGGATACCCGTGCGGACTTGCCGTCGAATACTATAACGATCCCGAAAAGACGGGTGAAACGTGGAAGAACGGACTGTACCACACGGGCGACACGGCATGGCGCGACGAGGACGGGTACTACTGGTACGTCGGACGGGTGGATGACGTCATCAAATCCTCCGGCTACCGCATCGGACCGTTCGAGATCGAGAGCGTCATCATGGAACTGCCGTACGTGTTGGAATGCGGCGTTTCGGCGGCACCCGACGAGGTGCGCGGGCAGGTCGTCAAGGCAAGCATTGTACTTGTCGACGGCACAGCGCCGACGGAAGAACTCAAAAAAGAGATTCAGGATTACGTCAAAAAGCATACGGCGCCGTATAAATATCCGCGTATCGTGGAATTCCGCAAGGAACTGCCCAAGACGCCGAGCGGCAAGATACAGCGCAATCTGCTGTAAGGAAGATATGAACGAAAAAAGACTGACCGTACTGTGCGGTCATTACGGAAGCGGAAAAACCAATGTGGCGGTCAATCTGGCGCTGGCGCTGCGAAAGAAAAAAGAGCGTGTGGCAGTGGCGGATCTTGATATCGTCAATCCGTATTTTCGGACGCGGGACAGTAAGGACGTGTTCGAGAGGGCGGGCATCCGGCTCATCTGCTCGGACTTTGCCGGGAGCAACGTCGATCTGCCCGCCATGCCGGCTGATCTGTATGCACTGACCGACGATAAAACGCAGTACGCGGTGCTGGACGTCGGCGGCGATGACAGAGGAGCGCTGGCGCTCGGACGGCTGGCACCGGCGATAAAAGCGGAAAACGATTACGAAATGCTCATGGTCATCAACGCTTACCGCCCGCTGACGCCGGACGCGGCCTCTACGGAGGAAGTGCGGCGGGAGATCGAGGCGGCGTGCGGACTGCCCTTTACGGGGCTTGTCAATAACTCCCATCTCGGAGAGGAAACGACGGCGCAGACGGTGCTCGATTCGGTCGGCTATGCCGAAGAAACGGCGGCGCTGTGTGGACTGCCGCTCGTCATGACGACGGTGAGACGGGATCTGTATGATCCCTTGAAGGGAAAAATAGCGGAGCTGTTTCCGCTTGACTTACAACCCAAAACATGGTAACGGAGGTAACGGTATGAAACGCAGAATCGAAACGACTTGTGTACAGGGCGGCTATACGCCGAAAAACGGGGAGCCGCGGCAGGTCCCCATCATTCAGAGCACGACTTACAAATACGATACGAGCGAGGATATGGGCAAGCTCTTCGATCTGGAAGAAAGCGGTTATTTTTATACGCGCTTACAGAATCCCACCAACGATATCGTCGCGGCGAAGATATGCGAGATGGAAGGCGGCACGGCGGCCATGCTGACGTCCTCCGGACAGGCGGCGAACTTTTACGCCGTGTTCAATATCGCATCGTGCGGCGATCATATCGTCGCGTCGTCCGCCATCTACGGCGGCACCTATAATCTGTTCGCCGTCACCATGAAGCGCATGGGCATCGAATTTACCTTCGTATCGCCCGACTGCACGGAGGAAGAACTGAATGCGGCGTTCCGCCCCAATACCAAGGCGCTGTTCGGCGAGACTATCGCCAATCCCGCGCTGACGGTGCTGGATATCGAGAAATTCGCCAAGGCGGCTCACGCACACGGCGTGCCGCTCATCGTCGATAATACCTTTGCCACCCCCATCAACTGCCGCCCGTTTGAATGGGGCGCGGATATCGTTACGCACTCGACCACCAAATACATGGACGGACACGGTGCGGCGGTCGGCGGCTGTATCGTCGATTCGGGCAAATTCGACTGGACGAAATACGCCGATAAGTACCCGGGACTCTGCACGCCGGACGAAAGCTATCACGGCGTGGTGTATACCGAGCGCTTCGGGCTCGGCGGCGCCTTCATCACAAAAGCCACTTCCCAGCTCATGCGGGATTTCGGCTCCATCCAGTCGCCGCAGAACGCTTTTCTTCTCAACCTGGGGCTCGAAAGCCTGCACGTTCGCATCAAACGGCACTGCGAAAACGCGCAGAAGGTGGCGGAATACCTTGCGTCTCACGAAAAGATCGCATGGGTGAACTATTGCGGACTCAAAGGGGATAAGTATTACGAACTCGCGCAGAAGTATCTGCCGAACGGTTCCTGCGGCGTCGTCAGCTTCGGCGTCAAGGGCGGACGCAAGGCGGCGGAGACCTTCATGAAGCATTTAAGCATCGCCGCCATCGAAACGCACGTGGCGGATGCGCGTTCGTGCTGTCTGCACCCGGCAAGCGCCACCCACAGACAGATGAACGACGAGGAACTGGCGGCGGCAGGCGTGTCGCCCGATCTGGTGCGGCTTTCCTGCGGCATCGAGAACGCCGACGATCTCATCGAGGACATCGCGAACGCTTTGCGGTCGATCTGACGGGACGATCAGTCACCGACAGCGAAAGGAGGGGCAGGAATGCCGATCAGAATACCCGATAAACTGCCGGCGTATAAGACGCTGACGGAAGAGAACATTTTCATCATGGACGAATTCCGTGCCAAAACGCAGGATATCCGTCCGTTGCAGATCGCCATCGTCAATCTCATGCCGACCAAGGTGGATACCGAAACCCAGCTCATGCGCCTGCTCAGTAATACGTCGTTGCAGGTGGAAGCGGTACTGCTGCATACCCGGACGCACGAGTCAAAGCATATTTCCCCCGAGCATCTGAAAACGTTTTATAAGACCTTCGACGACGTCAAGGACCGCAATTTCGACGGCATGATTATCACGGGTGCGCCCGTGGAGCAGATCCCGTTCGAGCAGGTGGAGTACTGGGACGAACTGTGCACCATCATGGAGTGGTCGAAGCATCACGTGCACAGCACGTTTCATATCTGCTGGGGCGCCCTTGCGGGACTGTACTATCATTTCGGCATCCCCAAGCATCCGCTCCCCGAGAAACTGTTCGGGGTGTTCCCGCACCGGGTGGAGCATAAAAACTGCATTCTGTTCCGCGGCTTTGACGACGAATTCATGGTGCCGCATTCGCGGTATATGACGGCAAAGCGGGAGGACGTGGAAGCGTGCCCGGCGATCAAAATATTAGCAAGCTCCGACAAAGCGGGACTGTATGCCATGATGACGGAAAACGGCAGACAGATATTCGTCACGGGACACGCCGAGTACGATGCCGTGACGCTGAAACGGGAATATCTGCGGGATCGTGCCGCCGGACTTTCGACGGCGGTGCCGGCAAACTATTTTCCGAACGACGACGATACCAAGGATCCGGTCGTCACCTGGCGGTCGAGCGCCAACCTTTTAGTATCCAACTGGCTCAACTATTTTGTTTATCAGACGACGCCGTACGATCTCAATGAGATACGGTAAGGCGATCTTTCAGATAAAGTATCAAGGTATCAAGAAAGAAAGGGAAAAACAATGGCAAAACTGACGTTCAAAACCGATAACTGCAAAGGGTGCGGGCTGTGCGTTGATGCTTGTCCCAAGCATCTCTTGCGGCTTTCTCCCGAGAAGATCAACAAAAAGGGACATCATCCGGCGGAACTGACGGACGAGAGTGCGTGCGTGGGCTGTGCCTTCTGCGCGACCATGTGCCCGGACTGCGTCATCAAAGTGGAACGGTAACCATCATTTCATTAAAGAAGGAACGGTAAAGAAAATGGCAGAAAAAGTATTGATGAAAGGCAATGAAGCGATCGCGGAAGCGGCGATCCTTGCGGGCTGCCGGCATTATTTCGGCTACCCGATCACGCCGCAGACGGAGATCACCGCCTATATGGCAAAGAAGATGCCCAAGATCGGCGGCACGTTTTTACAGGCGGAAAGCGAGATCGCGGCGATCAATATGGTGTACGGCGTGGCGTCGGCGGGTTACCGTGTCATGACGTCGTCGTCCAGTCCCGGGATATCCTTAAAGGGAGAAGGACTTTCGTACCTTGCGGGTGCGGATCTGCCGGCACTCGTCGTCAACGTGCAGCGCGGCGGTCCGGGACTCGGCGGCATCCAGCCCAGCCAGTCGGACTATTTTCAGGCAACGCGCGGCGGCGGACACGGCGATTATCATATGATCGTGCTTGCGCCGGCATCGGTGCAGGAAATGGCGCAGCTCACCGTTAAGGGCTTCGCGCTTGCGGACAAGTACCGCATGACGTCCATGATCCTCGCCGACGGCACCATCGGACAGATGATGGAGCCGGTCTCGCTCGAAACGTCGGAAATCGAGCCCGCTCCCGAAAAGCCGTGGGCAACGACGGGAACGGATATGAAACGTCCACACAATATCGTCAACTCTCTGTCGCTCGTGCCGGAGGAACTGGAACAGCTCAATTTCGAGCGATACGAGCGCTACCGCGCCGTGGAAGAGAACGAGGCGCTGTATGAATCCTATCGGATGGAGGATGCCGAGATCGGTATCGCGGCGTTCGGCATTGCCGCAAGAGTTGCGAAGAACGCCATCGAAGAGGCACGCAAAGAGGGCATCAAGGCAGGACTTATCCGCCCGATCACGCTGTGGCCGTTCCCGAAGAAAGCGTTTGCCGAAGCCGCCGGGAAGGTAAAAGCCTTCGTGTCGGTCGAGCTTTCCATGGGACAGATGATAGAAGACGTGCGGCTTTCGACGCAGTGCCGTGTACCGGTAACGCTGTGTAACCGGGCAGGCGGCATGATCCCGTCGCCCGAGCAGGTGCTCGAAGCCATTCGTGAAGCGGCAAAGAACGGAGGGAACCACTGATGGTCGTAATGGAAAAACCCCATGCACTGGCGGACGTGCCGATGCATTACTGTCCCGGCTGTACGCACGGGATCATACACCGCCTTGTGGCGGAAGTCATCGACGAGCTCGGTATCGAGGGCAGAACGATCGGTATCGCGCCGGTCGGCTGTTCCGTCATGGCGTATAATTATTTCAACTGTGACATGATCGAGGCGGCACACGGCAGAGCGCCGGCAGTCGCGACGGGCGTCAAGCGCGCCAATCCCGAGAAGCATATCGTCTTCACCTATCAGGGTGACGGCGACCTTGCCTCCATCGGTATGGCGGAGACGGTGCACGCCGCGGCACGTAACGAGAATATCACCATCATTTTCGTCAACAATGCCATCTACGGCATAACGGGCGGACAGATGGCGCCGACGTCGCTTGTCGGACAGGTGACGCAGACGTCCCCTTACGGACGCGATCCCAAGCTGTGCGGCTACCCGATCCGGGTGTGCGAACTGCTTTCGGAGCTTGAAGGACCGGAATATCTCGAACGCGTGACGGTCAACAGCGTCAAAGCCGTTAAAAACGCAAAAGCCGCCATCAAAAAGGCATTTCAGAATCAGATCGACGGCAAAGGCTTTTCGCTCGTCGAGGTGGTGTCGGCGTGCCCGACCAACTGGGGCATGACGCCGCAGGCGGCGCTCAAATGGATCGACGACAAAATGCTGCCGTATTATCCGCTCGGCGTGTATAAGGATCGCTCGGCGGAACAGGCATCGACAAAGGAGGGCGAGTGAGCATGAGTACCAGACAGTATCTGTTTTCGGGCTTCGGCGGGCAGGGCATCCTGTTTGCCGGAAAATTTCTCGCCTATAAAGGGCTGACGCAGGAAAAGCAGGTGAGCTGGCTTCCGTCCTACGGACCGGAAATGCGCGGCGGCACGGCAAGCTGCGGTGTCATCATCAGCGATGATCCGGTCGGCTCGCCCATCGTGTCAAAGCCGGACGTGCTGGTCGCCATGAACCTGCCGTCGCTTGACCGGTATGAGGACGCCGTGGTGCCGGGCGGATATATCTTTTTGGATTCCTCCCTCATCGAGCGCCCGGTAAAGCGGACGGACGTCAAGGTGTTCCGCGTACCGGCGACGACGCTTGCCGGACAGAACGGCTTTCCGACGCTTGCCAACATGATCTTGATCGGAAAGATTTTGAAGGAACTCGGCGAATTCGATAAGGACAGTGTGGACGCGGGACTCAAAAAGGTCATCTCCGCCAAGCACGCCGATATGCTGGAAGTCAACTATAAGGCCATCAAGGTCGGCGCGGACTATGACGCCGAATGAGGCGAAGATCATACGGAAAAGGAGGCAGAAGTGACGCATGAGCCAAACGGTACAGATAGCCGACACGACTTTGTGCTTTGCCGGACGCAAATTCAGTTTCAAGGAAAAGCTGGAGATTGCCCGGCAGCTTGAAAAGCTGTGCGTGGATTACATAGAACTGCCGGAGATCGCGGACGTCAAGACGGATATTCTGCTTGTCCGGACGGCATCGGCATACGTAAAAAACAGCGTACTGTCGGTGGCGGCGGGACTTGACGGGGAGAGTATCGAAAATGCCCGTCAGGCGCTCAATCGGGCGGAAAAGCCCATGATCCGCATACAGGTGCCGGTCTCGCCGGTCGGCATGGAATATAAGTGTCATATAAAGCCTCCGAAAATGCCGGAAGCCATCCGCAAAGCCGTGACGCAGGCAAGCGAAAACGGCATGGCGGTAGAATTCTGCGCGGAAGACGCCACGCGTGCCGAGGAAGCCTTCGTGACGGAAGTGCTCCGCACGGCGGTGGAAGCGGGTGCCGCGTGCGTTTCGGTCTGCGATACGGCGGCGGAACTGCTGCCGGATGATTTTGCCGCGTTTTTCTCACGCGTGACGGAAGGCATGGGCGTGCCGGTCGGCGTAAAATGCTCGGATGCCAACGGCATGGCGGCGGCGTCGGCACTGCTTGCCGCAAAGTGCGGCGCGGCGTGCGTCAAAACGGCGGTCGGCGGACAGACGGCGGCACGCCTTGACGTGGCGGCGGCGTTCGTCAAGAATCTCGGCGCCCGTTATGACTGGAAAAGCGGCATCCGCTACACCGAACTGCACCGCATCCTCGGGCAGATCCGATGGATCACCGAAGAGACTGACGGCAAAAAAACGGCGATCGCCGCGGAAAAAGCCGAATCGGAAGAGATTCGCATCAGCGCCGAGGATGACCGTTCCGCCGTGCGGGAAATCGTGCGGCAGATGGGATACGACCTGTCCGAAGAGGACGAGGAAAAGGTGCTTGACGAGGTGGCGCGTGTCGGCAAGAACAAGAGCATCGGCGCCAAAGAACTGGACGCCGTTATCGCGAGCGTTGCCTTGCAGGTGACGCCGACCTATCTGTTGAAGAATTACGTTATCAATAACGGCAACACCATTGCTTCGAGCGCCCAGATCACGTTGGAACGTGACGGCAGGCTGATGCACGGCGTCTGTACCGGGGACGGACCCGTCGACGCCGCCTTCCGCACGCTGGATCAGATCATCGGCGAGCACTATGAGTTAGACGATTTTCAGATCCGGTCGGTCACGGAGGGCAGGGAAGCGGTAGGCTTTGCCGTGGTGAAGCTTCGTTTCGGCGGAAAACTGTATTCCGGAAACGGGATTTCCACCGATATCATCGGTGCGAGCATCGGTGCCTATTTGGCGGCCGTCAATAAAATTGCGTACGAGGAGACAGGAAGATGAAGCTTTCCTTTTCCACAGAGGGCTGGCAGGAGAATACCTTTGCCGGGTTCTGCGACGCGGCGGAAACGCTCGGCTTTTCGGGGATCGAGCTTCACGACGTATACGGAACGCTGTTCCGGGCGCCGAACAGCGCGTTTCATCGGCATTCCGTGGCGAAGACGCGGCATATGCTTTACGAAAAGGGACTTGCGGTCTGCTGTATCGACGCTTTGAGCGATCTGTCGGAAGCGGAATCGGCGGCGGTTGATGAGGAACTTGACTGGTGCTTCACCTTTGCCGGTGACATCGGCGTCCCTTATGTCCGTATCCATGCCGGAAACGCCGAAAACAGAGAAGAAGCCGTCAAACGGGTGTATGAGGCCGTCAGACGGAATCTGCCGCAGGCGGAGCAAAGAGGCGTCACCCTGCTTCTCGAAACGAGCGGGCTGTTTGCCAAGACCTCCGATCTTGCGGATGTGCTCAAAGACTTTGCCTCGGATAACGTGGCGGCGCTGTGGCATATTTCGGAAGCGTATTTTGACGGCGGCGAAAGCCCGGAGGAGATCATACGGAATCTCGGTGCCTATATCCGTCACGTGCACGTCAACGACGCCGTGCGGACGGATGCCGGCCAAAAAGAATACTGCCTCGTCGGCGAGGGCGAACTGCCGATCGGCGATGTTATGCAGGCACTGCGCTCGATCAACTACGACGGGTTCCTGTCACTCGTGTGGGAGCCGTCATGGTGCCCGGAGCTTAACGATCGGGAGGTCATTTTTTCGCAGTACGTCGGCTATATGACGCCGTTCGGCGACCTTTCCCGAAAAGAGAGCACGCTGTATTATAACAAAACGCATACCGGAAAATACGTGTGGAAAAAAGACCTGCTCATCGAGGAGACCTTCCCGCAGGTGCTCGACCGGATGGTCGAGGAATTTCCCGATCAGTATGCCTTCAAGTATACGACACTCGACTATACGCGGACATACAGCGAGTTCCGTGACGACGTGGACGAATGTGCCAGAGCCCTTGCGGCGCTCGGCGTCAAGGCGGGCAGTCACGTCGCCGTGTGGGCTTCCAACGTACCGCAGTGGTATATCGCGTTTTGGGCGACCGTCAAAATGGGAGCGGTGCTCGTCACCGTCAATACCGCCTATAAGATACAGGAAACGGAATATCTGCTGCGGCAGTCGGATACCCATACGCTCATCATGACCAAGGGCGCCAAGGATACCGACTACGGGGAGATCATGGCGGAGCTGTGTCCGGAGCTTGCCGAAAAGAAGGCGGGCGAACCGCTTCACAGCAAACGGCTTCCGTTTTTGCGCAACGTCATCACGGTGGGCTTCCGGCAAAAAGGGTGCTTGACGTGGGAGGAAATGCTTTCGCAGGCGGAACGTGTCCCCAAGGCGGTCATCCTGCGCATGGCGGCGGCGGTCGATAAGGACGACGTCTGCAATATGCAGTACACGTCCGGCACGACGGGCTTTCCCAAGGGCGTCATGCTGACGCATCATAATATCGTCAATAACGGCAAATGCATCGGAGACCGCATGGACCTTTCCACGGCGGACAGACTGATGGTGCAGGTGCCCATGTTCCACTGCTTCGGCATGGTGCTTGCCATGACGGCGACCATGACGCACGGCGGCACACTGTATCCGCTGCCGTATTTTTCCGCAAAGCCGGCGCTTGCGTGCATCCATAACGAGCATATCACCGCCTTTCACGGCGTGCCGACCATGTTCATTTCCCTGTTGGAACATCCCGATTTTGCCGCGACCGATTTTTCGTATATGCGTACGGGGATCATGGCGGGCAGTCCGTGTCCCATCAGCGCCATGCGCGACGTGGTGAACAAGATGAATATGCGGGAGGTCACCATCGTATACGGACAGACGGAAGCGTCGCCGGGCTGTACCATGAGCTCGACGGACGATCCGCTGGAAGTACGGGTGTCGACGGTCGGACGACCGCTTCCCGAGATCGAGTGCCGCATCGTGGACGCCGAAACGGGAGAGGATTGTCCCGATAACGTGCCGGGTGAATTTCTGGCGCGTGGGTATAATATCATGAAGGGCTACTACAAAATGCCCAAAGCTACGGCGGAGACAGTCGATAAGGACGGCTGGCTGCACACGGGCGACATCGCCGTGCGGACGCCGGAGGGCAATTTCCGCATCACCGGACGCTTAAAGGATATGATTATCCGCGGCGGCGAGAATATCTACCCCAAGGAGATCGAAGAACTGATCTATACGCATCCCGACGTCAGTGACGTGCAGGTCGTAGGCGTCCCCGATGAAAAGTACGGGGAAGAGGCGGCGGCGTGCATCATCCTCAAAGAGGGCTGTCATACGGCGCAGGAGGATATGCGTGCCTATATCAAAGAGCGGCTCGCTATGCATAAGGTACCGAAGTATATCCTGTTTGTCGATGAATTCCCCATGAATGCCGCAGGCAAGGTGCTGAAATATAAAATGCGGGAAAACGTCGTGGCTTATTTGAATCAGAAAAAATAAAAAAAGCAAAATCTCATATATTTTTTTAGGAGGTTCATAAAAATGAACACACTGCAAATGATTCGCGATTTCGGGCATGAAGAAGTGGCTTTCTTCAACAATGAAAAGGCGGGATTGAAATGCATCATCGCCATCCACAGCACAAAGCTCGGTCCGGCACTCGGCGGATGCCGTCTGTGGCCGTATAAGGCAGAGGAGGATGCACTGTTTGACGTGCTTCGTCTCTCCCGCGGCATGAGCTTCAAGAATGCGGCGGCAGGAATGCCGATCGGCGGCGGCAAGGGCGTCATCATTGCCGATCCCTCGCAGAAGACGGATGCGCTGTTTGAAGCGTATGCGGAAGCCGTTGATTCGCTCGGCGGACGCTATCTGACGGCGGAAGACGTCAACACCGACACGCATGATGCGGACATCATGCTCCGCAAGACCAAGTACGTTGTCGGACGTGCCGATGTCAGCGGCGACCCGTCTCCCTTCACCGCTATCGGTGTATTCGACGGTATCCGCGCAACGGCAAAGTTCTTAAACGGCAGTGACGATCTGAAAGGCATGACCATCGCCGTTCAGGGACTCGGAAAGGTCGGACTTGATCTTGCCGGCAAGCTTTACGAAGCAGGCGCAAAGCTGATCGTCTGCAACCACTCCAATCGTGCCGCCATGAAGAAAGCGGTAGAAGAATACGGTGCCGTCGAAGTGAAGTCCGACGAGATTTACAGCCAGAAGTGCGATATCTTCGCACCCTGCGCACTCGGCGCCATCATCAACTACGACACCATTCCGATGCTCAACTGCCGTGCCGTGGCAGGTGCCGCCAACAACGTCATTTACGATGATGCGTGCGGCGAAGCACTCAAAAAGAAGGGCATCGTTTACGCGCCCGACTTCATCATCAACGGCGGCGGCGTCATCAATGCCGGCCAGGAGGCGTTCACGACCTACAATAAGGAGAACGTTCTCAAACAGGTGCATAACATTTATAACACCGTGTACAACATTCTCGAAGAGTCCAAGTCCTCCGGCGAACCGGAAGGCGTCATCGCCCAGAGATTTGCGGAAAACCGCATCAAGAACGGTCTCAACTGATCAAAACAGAAAAAACGCGTGCCGTAAGGCATGCGTTTTTTTGTCCTGTAACGGAAAAAACGCCCTATACGGGCGTTTTTTTATTTTTTGTAATTCATGGCATAGCGCACGGTCTCCATGGCGTCCTTCGCGTAACAGTCCGCGTGGATGCGTGCGGCGTATTCCTCGTTGAGCACGGCGCCGCCGACGATGACGCGGCAGAAGGGCGCTTTTTCGTGCAGAAGACGGATGGTCTCCTCCATGGCGGGCACGGTGGTAGTCATGAGCGCACTGAGTCCCGCAAGCGGCGCTTTACAGCGTAATACCTCCGCGAGGACGTCCTCCGGTGCTACGTCCTTGCCGAGATCGTGCACGGCAAACCCGTAGTTTTCGAGAAGTAAGCGCACGATGTTCTTGCCGATGTCGTGGATGTCGCCCTTGACGGTGGCGAGCACGACGGGCGTTCCGCTTTCGGCATCCTGCGCGGCGGGGAAGGCGGCCTTGATGACCTCAAAGGCGCTCTGCGACGCCTCGGCACTCATGAGTAACTGCGGCAGAAAGATGGTCTTTTCTTCAAAGCCTTTGCCGACGGCATCGAGCGCCGGGATGATCTCTTCGGCAATGAGCGTGAGCGGCGGCACCGTTTCCAACAGGGAAGCCGTCAGCGTGCGGGCATCGCTCCGTAAGCCCTTGCGGATGGCACTTTGCAGAGGCGAGATGCCGGAGAGAGAAGTGTCCTCCGGCTTGACGGCAGGCGTGACGCCGGCGGGAGAAGCCTGCTCGTCACCGAGCGTTTCGCAGAAGGATATGTATCCCATGCAGTTTTCGTCGGTGCCGTGCAGAGCGCGAAAGGCGTGGTACGCCTTCATCATGTCGCGGGAATAGGGGTTGAGGATGGCGGAGGAGAGCCCGTTTTCAAGGGCGGCGGTGAAAAAGTGACCGGTGAGGATGTCGCGCTTGGGCAGCCCGAACGAAACGTTGGAAACGCCGAGCGAAACGTGACAGCCGAGCTCGTTCCGGATGCGCCGCACGGTTTCGAGCGTGACGAGTGCCGCCTTTGCGTCCGCACTGACGGTCATGGTCAGCGGGTCGAACACAATGTCTTTTTTGGGGATGCCGTAGTCGGCGGCGGTTTTCAGAATGCGGCGGGCGATGGCGATACGGTCGTCGGACGAATCGGGAATGCCGTTCTCGTCGAGCGTCAGCGCCACGACCACGCCGCCGTAGCGGCGCACAAGCGGGAAAACGGCGTCCATGCTCTCTTTTTTGCCGTTGACCGAGTTGATGAGCGCCTTGCCGTTGTAGTACCGAAGCGCACGTTCCATGGCGGCGGGGGAGGCGGTGTCGGGCTGGAGCGGCAGATCGGTGACGGTCTGCAATTCGCATATGACCTCCGCAAGCAGTGTGCTCTCGTCGATGTCGGGAATGCCCACGTTGACGTCGAGGACGTCCACGCCGCATTCCGCCTGCGATAGTCCTTCTTTGAGGATGTAGGGGATGTCGTGCTCGCATAAAGCCTGACGGAAGCGCTTTTTTCCGGTCGGGTTGATGCGCTCTCCGATGAGAAGCGGCACGTCGCCAAAGGACACGGCGTGCGTGTAGGAGGACACGACGGTCTTTTCACACGGCACGACGGTCTTGGGGGTAAGCGACCGTACGGCTTCGGACAGTGCGCGGATGTAGTCGGGCGTCGTGCCGCAGCAGCCGCCGATGACGCGGACCCCCTGCTCCACCATGCCGCGGACGCTTTCGACGAATTCCTCGGGGGAGACATCGTAGCACGTTTTGCCGTCCGCGATAACGGGAAGTCCGGCGTTGGGCTTGACGACGACCGGCACCGAGGCGTTTTCAAGATAAGTCCCGACGATGGGAGCGAGCTGTTTGGGACCGAGCGAGCAGTTGACGCCGATGGCGTCGGCACGCATACCTTCCAAAAGCGCCACCATCGCTTCCGGCGTTGCGCCGGTCATGAGCTTGCCGTCGGCTCCGTAGGCGTTCGTGACGATGACGGGCAGGTCGCAGTTCTCCTTAACGGCAAGCAGGGCGGCTTTGGTCTCGTAGCTGTCGTTCATGGTCTCGATCAGAATGAGGTCGGCACCGTATTTGACGCCGAAACGCACCGTAGCGGCAAAGAGCGCCACCGCGTCCTCAAAATCCAGATCGCCGTAGGGCTTCAAAAGCTTGCCGCAGGGTCCGATGTCCAGCGCCACCCACTTTTCCTGGGTTGCAGTGCTCTCCTCCGCCGCCCGGCGGGCGTTGGCAATAG
>JAZRVE010000037.1:0-15024 GCA_045598975.1 Eubacteriales bacterium | reverse complement strand
ATGCACAAAGGGACGGGCTATACAAGACGTTGTTCTAACCGGCTTTGTGCCTCTATCCCGCGAGCAGAGTATCAGAAAACTTTTGCCAAACCCGCCCGCGTTGGTCAGAGGCAGGAAGCCGGATAGGGACGTATTTAAGCTACACCATCCCTTTCCGCAAATCAAGAATTTCCGGAAGTATGCCGCCGTCAGCACAATAAAAACATAACCGAGCCGCGAGGCTCGGTTTTTTGTATTCTCTCCCAACGGTGACACCGCGGCAATTGTTTGATCCGCCGCAAATCTCCCGACGGAATGCGGAGCATGGCGTCGGCATCTGCGGCGCAAGGGGGTCCGGGGTACTCCCCGGCAATCTTTTTTGTTTACTTTTTTCTCTTGCGAGAAAAAAGTAAAACATTTCCCCGCACCGCTTGTAGCGCAGTATGGATGCAACGGCACATTGCCCCCCCGAGCCGCAGGCTCGGTTGGTGTGAAGCCGCAGGCTTCTTTATGAAACCGCCTTGTACAGTGCCGTTAAGCACAGATTGTCATACACGGCAAGAGTTTCGAGGTTTACGACCGTGGCGCCGTCAAGCGACCAGCCGATAAACTCATAGTCCTGCGGCGGATAGACCGTCGGCGCCTTGGTGGGCGACTGCCCGAAGATGACCTGCTCGCTCTCAAAGCCGTACAGATAACCGTCCTCGCCGTCATAGGTGACAAGGTACGCCGTAAAGCTTTCCGCGCGTTCCATCGTCGTTTGGCCGCTGACGGTATCCGCGGCAAGCAGAGTACCGTCCGTGCCGTACGCCGACAGTTTCAGGAAAAAGGTGAAATTCTGCGCGAGATCGCGTACTAAATAGCTGTCGGACACTCCGACGATGGGCAGTTCCCGGCGGACGCTGTTCCCTTTTGCGTCGAGCAGTTCCAACTGATAATACGAAACATCCGTCAGTCCGTCCGCACGCCAGTCAACCAACGCCCGGTCACCGTATGCCTGCACCGAAAAATCAAGTTTCCGTGCCGTAGTCGGCGTTTGCGGCTGTGTCACGGGCTGTTCCGTCGGTTGTTCGATAGGCTGTTCAATGACAGGCTGTTCGACGGGTTGTTCGACAGGCTGTTCAATGGCAGGCTGTTCGACGGGTTGTTCGATGGGCTGTTCGACGGGCTGTTCGATGGGCTGTTCGATGGGTTGCTCGATGGTCGGCTGCTCCGGCTGTGTGGGGACAGTGCCGACGTCAAACGTATATACGACAAAAGTTTTCAGCTTTGTATCCTCATCGGTCGCAAACGAATAGAACATCTTATTGTCGGAATTGCTGACGATCATGCCGAGCGACCACGAGTTCAGATGCGCGCAGGCTTCCTTCTGCACCGGCTTCACGGTGCCTTTGACGGCGGACAGCTCCACGCCGTCTCCGAGGACAAAGCGGATGACCGCCACCTTTCCCCCATTCACGGTCGGATCGACGGCGGCAAGCGTTTTTTTGGCATACCAGCCGAACATGACGCATCCGGTCGTCGGGTTGATTAACTCGGACGCCTTTGCGGATTCCGCCGTAACGACGATGTCCTCGCTTGCCGCCGACACGACGGAAGTCAAAAAGTTCTTTCCGTCCGCTCCCGTTTCGGGCACACTCTGCGGCACGGACGTACCGCTCGTGTCGAGCAGTGTCATGAGAGACGGATCATATTGCAGGCCAAACCGTCCGACGACGGCATCGCCTGCGCTGACAGACAGCGTCGCCTGCAAAACATTATCCGGCAGCGCCTCTAACGTCACCGTGTACTCGGTCTTTTCCGTCACCGCCCACGCGGTCACGCTCATCACACAGAGCAGTAATCCCACAATCAGCGCAATTTTTCGCATACGGCATACCTCCTGACTTTCTGTTATTATCATACACCATTTTTTCATCTTTTTCAAGTGGTTTTTCGTTTTTTCCTTTTTTGTCGGCACATTTGACTTTCCCTTTCCCTCACCCGTGACTGTGCATTTGTCAATGATGTGAGACCAGGAATACAAAAATAATTGAGTCAAGAAGAACAGATATACGCCGTACGGAGAGAGCGATGGAGAGGCGAAGCCCCGAGCGAGGGAACTCCGTAGGGCGGCGCGTCAGCGCCCGCCCAGCTCGCGTTGCTTCTGATTCGGGCTTTTCCAACCGGGAACTGCCATCGGAATGTTGTTGGAACGTGTTAAATACCGTTTCATTTGCTCTTGCAGGTCATTGAAAGAGTAAAACTTCAAGTATAAGAGGACTTAAGGACGATGCAAAAAAACTTATGTTCCGTGATGTATTTCTCGATTGTGCGGAGCTTTGCAATATTGTAATGGATATGGACGAGGTTGACGAAAACAGAGTCGGCGCTTTCGGCGGCTCGCAGGGCGGTGCGCTCACAATAGCCTGTGCCGCGCTTGAGAAAAGAGTTAAGCTCGCGGCTCCCTCTTTCCCTTTCCTTTGCGACTATAAACGTGTGTGGGAAATGGACCTTGCCGAGCGCGCATATGCGGAGCTTAAAGGATTTTTCCGTCAGAACGACCCGAGGCACGAGCATGAGGACGAAATATTTACAAAGCTCGGCTACATAGATTTGCAGCACCTCGCTCCGAGGATAAAAGCCGAAGTTAAAATGTTCACGGGACTTATGGACGATGTTTGTCCCCCGTCAACACAGTTTGCGGCATTTAACAAAATGACCTGCAAAAAAAGCAATGTAATTTATCCCGATTTCGGACACGAGTGTTTGCCCGATAACAGTGAAATGGTATATGAATGGTTTGTTAAGAATCTTTAATTTGTAGTGTAAAACGGGTCTGTTTAAAAACTGCTTTTTAAACAGACCCGTTTATTTTAATATTTAACGGATTATCATTTTTTGCCGAAAAGTCCGCCGATTTTGGAAGCTATGCCGCCGATAGAATCTGCGGAAAGCTTTGCCTTTACCGCCTCAACGATATTATTTATAACATCGTCGGGAAGGTCAACGCCCAAAATACCCTCAACGGTTTTAACCGGGTCCTTTTCAAAATTATCCTTTATGTTTCCGTCGGATTTAATTTTTGAGATAATTTCCTCTGCTTTTGCTTTGATATCCATGTTGTTTCTCCTTTCACTCTTTATGTGATTTTAATATAACATAAAACGGATTTTTTGTCAATGTTTTTTCCGTTTTAGATAGTGTCAAGTAAAAGTTGGCAAATTTTTCACTTTGTTTTTTGAACAACTTAAACAAGATAGTATTAAGATTGCCGTCACCGTTGACTGTTACTGCGATAAAATGCTTATCACAAACACACCGACGGCGGCACTCGATTACACAACGAGCATCGAGGTCCTTTCCGTGATGGAAAACGTCGTCAAAAGCGGCACCACGCTCATCATTGTCACGCACAACGAGGAGATCGCCAAAATGGCGGACCGTGTGGTGCGCTTCCGCGACGGAAAGACCTACGAGGTCAGGGTGAACGCCCACCCGCTTCACGCGGCGGATCTGGTCTGGTAAAAGACACGGCGATCGCTTTACACGGAAAAATCGGGTACGGAGGAGACCTTGCCGTTATGGTATTCATTCTTTCGATCATATTCATATTCTGCTGTGCCTTATGTTCGGTTTATCAGAAGAAATACGAACTGACGCAAAAAAAGCCGACGGGGTTGGTGTTCTTGTTCTGGCAGGGGTTCTTCTGCCTTGTGCTGACGGGGATCTTTTATGCACTCGGTCTGTCCGAATCCGGGATGCCGCCGTGGCAGATCTTGGCAAGTCAGCCGCTTATCCTTGCTCACGCGCTTTTGATGTGTTTTTATAATCTTTTCTACGTGATCGCCGTCTATTTTATCCCGTCATCGCTTGCGGAATCAATAAACGGCGGAACGTTCATCCCCATCTTCATCGGGATGATACTCATCAATCTTTCTTCGGGGAATTTCAGCAGTGTTTACGATATGCTGGACGTCCGGAAAATCATTGTTCTGCTGATCCTCGTCGCATCTGTCGTTCTTCTGCCGCTGACGGAAAAAAAGGACAAGGAAGCCAAACGCGGGGAAAAAGGAATGTCCGAGCGCCTTTTCTTCACGATCGGACTTGTTTTCGTCGTTCTTGCGACACTCTGCGACGCGTCGAATTCCATAATATCCGATTATGCCATGAGCAGCGATGCGTTGGGATCGGTGGATTTTCTGATCGGAACGTCCTTTTTCGAAGGCATTGTCGGCGTGCTTGCGCTTTTTGGTCTGCTCATCCGGGAAAAGGGACGTCCCGCGCTGCTTTCCCGAAAGAACCGCTATCCCATCCTCGCGGAAGTATTCGGGGTCACGTCCGTGCTGCTTTACTGTATCGCCGCGACGTACGACGCGGTGCTGGGAGAGATCATCTGGATCTCATATCCCGCCGTTTTCCTGATTTTCTCCGCCGTTTTCTTAAAAGAAAAGCTGAACGCCGGACAAAAAGCACTGCTTGCGGTCATTCTTGTTTCGAATGCTTTATTTTACGTATTGGATTGGTTGATTTGAAATCATGAGTCTGGAAAAATTCAGAGAGGCCGTTGACAAAATATGCCGCGAGCGTGGGGAAACCACGCTTTGCACCGTTTGGGACGGCGACGATCTGCGGTCGTTTTCGTATTTCCGTATCTATCGGGAAATACGGGAGTTCGACCGCGTGATCCGACGGTTTGAGCTAAACGCGGGAGATAGGATCGCCGTCGTGTCCCGGTCGGGCTTCCTTTCGTTCCTGTTATTCAATCAGGCGGCGTATCACGGTCTGACCGCCGCTATCATCGACCCTTCCCTGCCGCGGGAGCTGTTAACCGATTATCTGTCGCAATGTCAGGTGAAAGCGGTGTTTTCCGATCGCGACATTTACGAAAACGATCTGACGGGGATCGGAGAGCCCGTCATGGAGATGGGCGACGGCTATCCGCCGTTGAAGGACGGAAAAGCAGAGTCCGGCATACTGCCCGGAGATGCGGACTGCTGTGCCGTTCTTTTCTCTTCCGGCACGAGCGGAGAAAACAAGCCCGTTCTGCTCACGTACGACGCTTTGCTGTACAACCGGTACGCGAACGCGCACTTCGGGGGCATCCGGAAAAGCGACAACTATTTCTGCGCGTTTCCGCTTTTTCATATTTCCGGTCTGTTTTCGTCGGAGGCGATCTTTCTGACGGGAGCCGCGCTTTCTTTCGTCGGCGGGTTCCGCCCGGAAAAGACCGCTTTCTATCTGAATACGCTGAATCCGACCATCTTCGGTATGATTCCGGAAGTGGTGAAAACCGTCGTGCAAAACGGTGAGGGCGCTCTCAAAAGCAAAAGCAAAACAACGTTTTTTCTATACCGTGCGGCGGCGTCGGTTTCTTTATTTTTCCGGCGGAACCTGCATATCCGGGGGATCGGAAAAATCCTCATGCGCCCCTTTTCGCGGAAAATGTTCGGCAAAAAGATGCACATCATCCTCGTCGGCGGCACAAAGTGCGGGAAAAATCTCGCCCGGGACATACAAAAGCTCGGTTTTGTTTATTTCAATTCCTATTCCTCCACGGAATGCGGCTGTCCCATCGTCGCCACCACGAGATTCGATCCGTACGTTGAAGACGGAGAAGGCCGGTGCGACTCCATAGACGGCGTTAAGGTCATTCTGACCGACAAGGACGAAAACGGTGTCGGCGAGATCCGGGTAAAAAGCCCCATGATGATGAAGGGGTATTTCAACCGTCCCGATCTGACAAAAAGCAGTTTTGACGAAAACGGTTATTTTATGACCTAAGACCTTGCGTATGCCGACAGGCGCGGATACCTCCATATCGTCGGGCGGGCATCCGACGCCATTCTGTTGAAGACCGGCGAAAAGATTTCCCCGGAATTGCTGGAACGGCATTTTTCTCCATGTCTGCCGGACGGCGGTATCTTTATCGTAAGCGTCAAAAGCGCAGATCTCTCTTACGATGAGATCCATGCCGTCATCCGGGATCGGGCGTATACCGATGAAGAAAAGAAAGCCGTCACGGCTTCCGTTCTCAAATATCAGAGGGATCATCTGAGGAAATATCCCATCAAAGCGGTGCATTTTTTCTCTTCGATCCCGTATTCCTCCGCGCACAAGCTGCTCCGAAAAGACCTTGCACGGCAAATCGGGCAGTGCCGTGCCGCCGATCCGTCCGCCGACGACGGTTCCGCTTTCGCTTTCTTCCTCTCGCTGTTAAAGCGTTACACAAACGAGAACATCGGGATCGGGGACGACGATTTTCTTTCCTCGTTCGGCATCGATTCGCTTTCGTTATATCGCCTTGCGTCCGCGGTCTACGAGAAATATCGTTTTGACTTTCTGCCGTTTCTGACCTTTTCCACGACGATAAAGGATTTGAAGGCAATCTTCTCCGCCTGCGGCGGCACACGGAGCGAAATCACGTTCAGAAAACTGAAAAAGAGCGAGATCCGCAAAGCCGCGGCTCTATACGCGGACTGCATGGCGGACTACCCCTTACTGCAGGCACTTTACGGAGAGTCGGGCTCCGTGAAGCAATGCGCTTTTCTCGAAGAGGTCTATCTTTTGTATGCCGGGATCGACTATTATTATACGAACGACGACCACACCGTTCTGTTCGGCATCCAATCTCCGAAAGATAAAAACAGATCGGTCATACCGTTATTTTTGAATCCCTTCTATACCGTCCGTTTCCTCGCGCATTTCAAGCCGGACATACTGCGGAAGGTCAAGGCATACATCGCTTTTGAAGATTCGCTTCTCGAAAAACATATCGACCGGGAAAAGGATTGCCACATCCCCATTGCGGTGGTCAGGGAAGAGTACCGGAGCAGCGGTATGTTTTTTCAACTGCTGTTACGTTTTCGGGGCTCCGGAAAAATATGGTTTGAGACCCATTCGGAAAGCGATCTGAACTTATATTTATCTCTCGGCGCCGTACTGGTCGAGAAAAGCGAGATATTCGGCGTCCCGTTTTACCTTTTGCGATATGATGATCCCACTGTCGGATAAGGGCGGCAGGATCGCAGAAAAAACAGATATCGGCACGTAACAAACAGACACCGGAAAACGCATGTGCGCGATCCGCAGTGTCTGTTTTCTTTTTTTCTTCTTTTTTCTTTCTTTTCTTCCCTTCTTTCCTCCTTTCTGCGGGAATTTCGGAATATTTTCCGCCGCCTTCGCACACAATATTCTCAAAAGCCCAAAAGCACAGAAAGGAATGCGTCATATGCCCGAAAACGTTCAGGCGATCGTACTCGCCGGCGGCAAAGGCACCCGCCTTGCTCCGCTGACGGAGGACACGCCGAAGCCTCTCCTCAAACTCGCCGGAAAAAGCGTCATCGAATACGTCCTTGATGCCATCGAAAAATGCGGCGTCACCAAGGTCGCCGTCACCACCATGTACCTGCCCTGGCAGATAGAAGCCCTCGGCAGCCGCCGCGGTGCCCTCTCGCTTTCCTATGTCCGCGAGCAGTTCCCTCTCGGCACGGCGGGCGCCGTCAAAAACGCCTATGACAACGTCAGCGACACCGTTATCGTGCTGTCGGGAGACGGTCTGTTCGACTTCGATCTCGCGGGAGCGCTCGCCTTCCACCGCGAAAAGGGAGCCGACGCCACCATCCTCACCTACAAAACCGAACAGCCCCTCGACTACGGCGTCGTGCTGTTCGGTGCGGACGGAAAGGTCTCCGGGTTTTCCGAAAAGCCCCCGTGGGCAAAGGTCGTCTCGGGCACCGTCAACACCGGCATCTATATCTTAAACCGAAACATCCTCGACAAAATACCGCCCGCGACCGAATTTGATTTTTCCCGTCAGCTTTTTCCCCTCCTGCTCGCGGAAAACAAGGGACTGTACGCCTATGAAGCCGCCGGGAAATGGTTCGACATCGGCGGGCTGGACGCCTACTTTTCCGCGTCGAGCGCCTTACTCGACGGCTCTCTTGCGGCGCTTGACCGTCCGCGCGGTTTATCCGCCGAACAGCTCGCCGAAAAGCACGTCGATCTGGAAGAGCCCGTATTCGTTTCGTCAAGCGCCGTCATCGGGCAGAACGTCAAGCTCGGCGCTTACACCGTCATCGGCGACGGTGCCGTCATTTCAGACGGGTGCGACATCGCCTGCTCCGTCATCGGCGACGGCTCGGTGCTCGGCACGGGATGCGGCGTATACGGCACGCTCCTCGGGCGCAAATGCCGCATCGGCGAAAACTGCGTTTTATCCGAGGGCTGTGCCGTCGGCGGCAGTGTCAAAACAGACGACGGCGTGATCCTGCCCAAGTTTTCGCTGATCCACGCCTCCTCGCACGTCACGGCAGGCGAATTTCTTTCCGCACGCTTCGGCGGACGCTCCCACTCGCTGTTCGACGACGATGGCATCGCCATTGATTTTACCGACACTTCCCCGGAATACCTTGTCCGCTTGGGACTTTGCGCCGCCAAGACCGCTTCCGCCTCATCCGCCCGCGTCCGCGTCGGCATCCTGTCGGACGAAACGCCTCACGCCCGCCGTGCGGCGGAAACCATCCTGTGCGGCATCCGCGCTTTCGGCGCACGCAGTTACGATTTCGGCGTCGGATTTCCCGCCATGGCGGCGTTCGCCGCGCTCCGCTTTGTCGCCGACACCGTCCTGTACGTCGGCTTTACCGAAAACGGGCTTTTGCGGCTTCGTCTGTTCGACCGATGCGGACTTCCGGTCACGGGCGAGTTCGAACGGGAATTTGAAAGCAATTTTTACGCCGGAACGGATTACACGGCGCCCGACACCTTTTACGAACCGGAGCGTTTCGACTCCCTCTGGTCGCTTTATTACAGCGAGCTCATCAAGAGCTGTCTCGCGCTTTCCGGTCCCGACGGCTTATCCGGCTTCCGATGCCGTTTTCCCCACCGCGGCGACATTTCCTACCGCAGTGCCTCCTTTACGGCGCTGAACGCCGTCTGCGAATTGGGCGGTGAGATCGAGGAGCAGGGCGTTTCCGTTCCGGAATTCACCCTTGACAACAGCGGCTTTGACGCGACGTGCGTCTATCGGAGCATCCGTGCCGACAAAGCCCACATCGACGCCATCCTGATCGACCACATGACGGAGGAGGACGGCATTTCGCTGTGGTTTTCCGGCACGCACCCCGACGCCTACCGCAAGCTTGCGGAAAAGAATCACGTTTCTTACAGCGAATACTCTTCGAGCGGAGAGCGGAGCGAAATGCAGCAGGACGCCATGTTCGCGCAGATCTGGCTCAACGACGCCGTTTTCAGCGTACTGCGGCTGTGCATCTTACTCAAATGCGGCTGTACCACGCCCGAGGCGCTCATCAAGGCACTGCCCGCCTTCGAGGTGACGGACAGGACGGTGGACGGCAATCCCAACCGGGCAAGCGTCATGCAGAGGCTTTCCGGCATCGCTTCGCAGGCGCCGAAGGAACAGCACGACGGCATAAGGCTCGTTCTGTCGGGCGGGCAGGTGACGGTCATCCCGGGACGTGTGCACGGCTTTCGCGTCATCAGCGAAGCGCGCAGTGCCGAGGCCGCCTCCGAGCTGTGCGAAAAAGCCGTCGAAATGCTCTCATAAGCCGCGATCTGCCGACCGATCCGCCGTCGGCAGATCCTTTTTTGAAAAAATGTGAAAAAAGCAAAAAAATGGAAAAAAACTCTTGACAAGCGGTTTGGTATCTGTTATAATAACAAAGCACCGTTGAGAGAAACATGGCGGAATAGCTCAGTTGGCTAGAGCATTCGGTTCATACCCGACAGGTCGTTGGTTCAAGTCCAACTTCCGCTACCATTATGGCCCGTTGGTCAAGCGGTTAAGACACGGCCCTTTCACGGCTGTAACATGGGTTCGATTCCCGTACGGGTCACCATGTAAAAATGAGCACACCCTTTATGGGTGTGCTCTTTTTACATATATGAACGGGAAGCGTGCCGCTTCACCCATTTACGCGATATATGCAAGCGAAAACAACAGCCGCAGTATCCCGCGGATAGGGGTCGCCACTGCCATAACGCGGGCAGTGGCGACGCAAGATCAAGAGCGCGCGTCGGAAGCGTGCCGCTTCACCCATACCACATATTTGACTGTATCATAAACCGAAAGAAAAAGCAAGTGCCTCTTGACAACGCTCCCTGAATGTGCTATAAGTGATTGAACACACAAAAAAGGAGCATCACCATGAGCCAACTTGAAAAAAACACCGTTTCCGCCAAAGGACAACTCAAACCCACCGACTACGTCACCTTCCTCCATCCCGAAGGCACCGGCAAACGCGTCCTCTTCGTCGGCAACTCCATCACCCGCCACGGACGCCTTGAATCCATCGGTTGGTTCGGCAACTGGGGCATGGCGGCAAGCGCACCCGAAAAGGACTACGTTCACCTGCTCGCAAACCGCTTCTCCCTCGCCGATCCCGACGCCGCTTTCTGCCTCTGTCAGGTCGCGGAATGGGAACGCCTTTACCGCGTCGGCGACACCTGTTTGGAGCCGTACCGCACCGCACGCGATTTTGAGGCGGACTTGCTTATTTTCCGTCTCATCGAAAACTGCCCGGCTCAGGATTTTGACGCCGATCTTTTTTACCGTCAGTTCGAAGCGCTCGTCGACTTTCTCAACCCGCGGGCAAGCCGTCGCATCATCGTCACGACCTCTTTCTGGAAGCATCCCGGCGATGCCGCCCTCTCCCGCTTTGCCGCCGCGCACGGCTATCCCTGCGTGCCGCTCGGTGATCTCGGCGAGGACGACGCCATGAAAGCCATCGGTCTTTTCGAGCACAACGGCGTTGCCAACCATCCCGGCGACAAGGGGATGCAGGCGATCGCAGACCGCATTTTCGACGCGGCACAGACGCTTCCCGCTGACTGATTTTTCCGAAATGATTAAAAAAACGGACTCCGTACGGAGTCCGCTTTTTTGATTTTATTCAAGGAATCTGATGTAGTCCACTTCCATTGTACCGTATTCGTTGAACGGGTCAAAGCGGAGCTGCTTGATAACGCCCTTGAACTTGGCGTTCTGCGTCAGATCCACCGTGTAGACCTCCCATTCACCGCCGCTGTCCTTGCTCTTCAGACGGGCACGGAAAGACTTATCCTCCGACCACGAGCCGTCTGTGTCGGTAACAAAGAACATTTGCAGATCCTGTTCCGTTTCCGCCGTATAGGAGTACCGCACGCGGTATTCGAGCTTGGTAAACTGATTTGCCGACATGGCAAGCACTGCGCTCTTGATACGCGGGTCGTGTACGTCATTCGACGAACAGACAAGAGACGAGCCGTTAGCGATCAGTGAAATGTTATCGGAATTCCAGCCCTCCGGATCGCCCGCGATGTCAAAGTTCCAGCTTCCCTCTTTGCGCTCGCTGAGAATCTTATCGTAGTACGCCTTAGTGGGCGTCGTGATGCAGAGCTGCTGTTTAAGGTCGATGCTGTAAGAATAGGAAAGAGTATCGCAGATGATCTCGATCGGGACAAGCGGCAGGCTATCCCATGCGGTGATCTTGTAACCGAGCGATTTTTTCACGCCGTCAAGCAGATAACTGTCCGATCCGACGGCAAAGACGAAGGTGTGGTCGATAAAATAAAGCGTGAGCTCCTTCTTTTCGCTGTCGTAGGTATGGAAGCAGTTGAGGCGGAAATCCATACTGGACGAGGGATCGAAGACAACAAGCATATCCCCGTTCGGGGCATACGACGGGGCGACGGGAAGCGTCGTCTTATTATCGTCGATATATATATCACGGGATATGCCTTCCTTGGTAAAGGAAACGAGCTTCATGCCGAGGAAAGCGACCGGCGTGTCGGAAGAAGCACACGGGTCAACGCGGATCCATTTGAGGTTGCCCGTCCACTCGTAGGCTTCGGAGGCATCCACAATAATGGTCTCGACGCCGTCCTTCTTCTTGACGCCGTGGAGTCCGCGGTCGGCAGAGACCGCACTGTATTTTTCCGTCACGTAGAACATGTCGAACGGCGAGCCCTTGGGCGCGTCGATGGTAAGCTCGATACCGTCCGCGTAGTCAAGATTGAACAGATCCGAATTATCGTTATTGAAGCCGGTAAAATAGAATATGGGGTCATTGCCCGTCGAAACGCCGCTGACGCGTTCATTCTGTACCTTGACGCTGTCGGTATCGATGCCGATACAGTACCAGTACTGCGTGGGCTTGACTTCACCGCGGTATTTGATATTCTCATACGTGACGGTATCGTCGATCTCCTCCAAGCGCTGACGTCTCAACAGACGGCGGTACTGCGGGTACAGATGCGTCACGCGTGAAAGCTGATTTTCCGTCGGATAAACGTCGGTCTTCGCGCTCGGTTTTTCGTCGGTGAAGACCTCCATGACGTTATCGAGATACCCGAATCCGCGTCCGCCGACGGTCGGCATATAATAATACCCTTCGGCAAATTCGTTCCACGTGGAAAGGAACACAAGTCCCTCCTGCCACGGCTCCTTGACCGACTTCGGCAGGTATTCGTCCCGCACCCATTCACACAGTGCCTTATGATCCGACACCGATATGAGCGTACTGCCGTTGAAGGACGAAAAGCCGAGTCCGACGGTCGGCGCAAACGGCGCGTAAGATTCGCCGAGAGAATTTTCCATTTCATGTTTCTGGTAGACGGGATCGTTGCCCTGCGTGCCCCAGCCGTACGACATACCGCCGTCAAATCCGGCTGTATTGTTTTCGGCCGGTGCGGTCTGTCCCTGTGCCAGAATGATCATGTCCTCATAACCGAGCTTTTTCACTTCGTTTCGCAGATAGTCGAGCGCTTCCTTCACCTTGGCCTCCCCGCCGAAGTTCTGCGAAAGGACAGACGGGCGATAAATGATGAGAAGCGGCTTGTTGTCGATGGTCATGCAGTTGGGATGCTTGAAGAAATTTTCTATCATGTACGGGACGTAGTTGCTCTTGAAGACGTCTATGTTGACGGGCGACTGTCCGCCGGCGTTTTCCCACAACGGCGCAAATTTGAGCTTGTCGGCATATTTGGCATTCATATATCCGTCGAGCAGGTGATTCGGTCCCAACTGCTCGGCGGCGTTGGCGTTGCCGAAGAAGATACACAGTGCCTGGAAATCCACACCGTGTTCGACCATGTACTTGATCTCCCAGTCGGCGGTCTCCGGGCTACACTCGTCATAGTAACCGATGGCGGGCCGCACCGCGTCATACGGCGTGACGCTCGCCCAGCCGCCCTGCGCGCTGTAACCGTTATTCCACATATTACAGCCGATCATGCCGATGGTGTACTTGTCGGCACCTGCGGGAATCACCGGCTCCGGCACGTAGTCGTCATGCTCGACGCAGCGGTACAGTTTATGCCAGTACAGATACAGATCCGTCGGATAGGCACGGTTATCGCAAACGGCACTATCGATGGTCGATGCGCGATTCAGGAAGGGGATGACCGCCTTCTCGACACCGTTGACCTTGACGGTGACCTCGCAGTTTGTCATATCGAGTTCCAGACGGAAACGGTAATACAGCGTATGATAATAGTCCTCGTACACCGTTGTTTCATTGACGTAGAAAGCGGTGCCGTCCGCTCTCAACCGGACGATCTCTCTGTCGCCGTCCATCAGGGAATAGCTGACATCCGCATTCCGATTCGGCATGATCTGAAACTCGTCGATGATAAGGTCGCCGCCGAGCGGTGCGTCGAACGGGAACGTCGTGATCTCACCCTTGGGGGCTGTCTGATTGCCGTACAGCGCATAGTTGACGGTAGCCTCCAACGCTCCCGGCGAGATGGCGCCGGTATGCTCCTTATCGGTAGCAAAGCGGAAGGTGAGGATATTCATTTTTTGCCCGTTCCGCAAAAGCGGATAGGTGCCGCAATCGGTATCGTTGATAAACGTCCTTGCCCGCGCATTATCCACGTCCACAACGAGCTTGAAGGAAAACGAAGGCTTTTTCGGATCGATTTCGTACAGTTTGGTACAGGTGCCGTCGTTGTTTTGCAGGCACCAGTACCCATCCGCCGTTTTCAGCACGTAGACCGGCTCGTCGGCATCGTTACGAAACTCAAGTGAAACGCCGTCGCCGCCGTCGACAGACGCGGAAGTGGTCAGCGTGATGACACCGGTGGTTATCTTGTTGAATTCGCGGATATACGCCGTGCCCGCCTGATCTGACACGTCAAACAGTGCGCCGTAAGTGGCAAGATAGTCCGAGCGGGGCGAGCCGCCGCGGTTATCGAGCAGCCAGCCCGTCTGGATGCCTTCGTACCAGCTGTTATAATCGCGGTTATACGCGAGGCGGTAGGCATCGTCCGGCGAGACTTTATCGAGCGTCTTGGACAGTCTGTTTTCCGGCAGTGCAGCACGGTTGATGATAGCCGCCGTTTCGGCACGGGTAATATTATGCTCGGGATAGAAGGTGCCGCGTGCGTCGCTGCCCATAACGACACCGGCTTTGTAAAGCATCATCACGTCTTCATAATACGAACGGGACGGCGTGACGTCGGGGATATCCGTGACGTCGTTCTTTTCGGCATACGCCTCTTTCGGGAGCGCCTTTGCAAAGAAGGCCGCCACCTCATAGCGTTTTGCCGGGCGGTCGAGATCGGCGGCTGAATAAGCGCCCTTTTCGATCATGCCCTTATTTTCGGCGTAATTGACGTACATCTGATACCATTCACCATCTGCCGGTTCGATGGTCTCGCCGTTATAGGCGGCGGAGGCACGCGAAGCGACGGTGAGCGCCTCGGCGACGGTGACGTTGCCGTCGGGATCGAATCTTCTCTCGCCCTTACCGTTCATGAGCCCGAGCTCGTAAGCGTTTCCGACCTCTTTCGCGTACCATTCAGACGCGGGAACGTCGGAAAACTGTCCTTCGGTATAGGTAAGCGTCTTGGTGGAGCCCGCCGCCATGGCGGTCGCCGCCCGAAACATAGACATCACCCGTTGAGAAGCAGTGCTCATGCTCGGCTTGGACGATGGCCGAACCGATGCGCGTCACACCGGCATAGGTGTTGTTGCCGCTCAGCTTGACGCCGCGCCAGCCCCACGTGCTGATGTCCGGATAGGACGTGACCGTAAGTCCGTTCGCCGACTTGATCGGAACCTGGACG
>JAZRVE010000036.1:0-8492 GCA_045598975.1 Eubacteriales bacterium | reverse complement strand
GTAGGAAACGCCGCACAGCCGCTTTAATCTGTCCGCCGTGAGGCACGTCGATTCCGATGCGGCGAGCCGTGCCGACAGATAGGCGAAATTCGCGTCGTTACGCAGGGCTTTTTGGGTGTTCTTGTCCATTGCCTGCCTCCTTATGCGCCGAACAGCACCGAAAGGATCGGCTTTTCCAGCGTTCCGGCAAGCTCGGCGAACAGCGCGTCCGCACTGCAATTGACTTCGATGTCGCCGCAGATGAGGAGGAATCCGCCCGCAATGTCCGGCGTGCGGTCGCTCACCGTGAGGGTGACGGCTTTGGTGAGTTTTTCCTTTGCGGCGCGGATGACGTCGGCCTCCATGCCCTTGTCGGCACTGCCGACGGCAAGAGAGACGGTGTCGCCGCCGTTGAAGGCGCGGTCGGCGCAGGAAGCGACGAGAGAAGCGTAGCAGGCGATCTTTTTGTCGCGGTCATAGGCGAGAAACGCCTCTTTTGCCGCGGAGATCGCTTTGGTGAGATATTCGTTTTTCAAGAAAAGCAGGCTGCTCCGTTCGCGGCTGTCGACGCTTGACGCGGCGTTTTCCGCGAGAAGAGCGGCGTGAGCCGACGCCTCCGCAAGGATGGCGTCCGTTTTTTCCGCCGCCTGCTTTTTGGCGTCGTCAAGAAGCCCGTCGGCTTTTTCGCGGGCACCGGCAAGCAGTTTGTCCGCGCTTGCGCGCGCATCGGAAAGGATCCGCTCCCGGATCTTTTCCACTCCCGTTAAGGTATTCATATCCATTCAATCCTTTCGCGTCTGTGAGGGGCAGTGCGTCTTACAGACCGGCGGGGAAGAAGATGATGAGCAGCAGCGAGACCAGCACGGCGAAGATGGCGTAGGTCTCGACCAAGGCGGCGGCGATGATGCCCTTGGCGAAATCATCGGGGCGCTTGGCAAGGATGTTCATGCCGGCGGCGGAAACGCGGCCCTGGCTGATGCCGGAGTACCAGCCGACGATGGCGATGGGAAGGCTGGCGAAGAAGTAGTACAGACCGGCGTTGAGGGAAAGTTCGGCAACGCTGCCGCCCAGAAGTCCGATGTTGTTGATGATCATGAAGGCGACGATAAGACCGTAGATGCCCTGCGTGCCGGGAAGCGCTTGCAAAATGAGGGCTTTACCGAATTTGGAAGGGTCTTCCGAGACGACGCCGTTTGCGGCTTCTCCCGCGATGCCGACGCCTTTTGCCGAGCCCATGCCGGCTAAAAATGCGGCGGTGGCGGCTCCGAGTACTGCGAGTGCTGTTCCGAGTGTCATTGTTTTTTCCTCCAGAAATTATATATTATTTTTTAATTACCGCAGAAGTTCCGAGTATTTGGTCTTGGCGCGGGAGGGCTTGAATTCCTCTCCGCCGTCCTCGTAGAATTTTCCGAGAAATTCGATATACTGTAAGCGCGCCGTATGCACGAACGCACCGAGTAAGCTTAACGCGAAGTTGAGCGCGTGCCCGAGAACGAACGCGAGGATGAGCACGATGAAGCCCACCGCCGTCGGTCCGCCGAGCGTGCCGATGGTGTTGACGACCTGCCCGATGATGACGCCGGAAAGTCCGAGCGCCATGATGCGCGAGTAGGACAGCAGGTCGGACAGATAGCTGACGATGTCGTACAGACTGATGAGCCCCTTGAGGAATTTCATGACGGGATTCTTTTCGGCGCGTCCCTGCGTCAGAATGAGTCCGGCAAGTCCCGCGACGACCACCCATATGCCGATCTTCGGCACGATAGCGCAAAGCCCGGCTCCGAGAAAGACGGCGAGCCACGTGAAGACGTCGCAGACGGCGTCGAAGGCATGTCCGTCACGGATGAGCATATACGCTTTCACGACAAGTCCCGCGATGAGGTGTATCGCGCCGAGCGCTAACGAAATGGCGAGGTACGGCATGGGCTGTTCGACGGGGTTGAGAAGCGCGGGCATGGCAAATTCGATGCCGAGCATCCTGTTTGCGATGGCGACCGGCAGGTCTCCGAAGAAGCCGCCGAACAGCACGCCGCAGACGGCGGTCGAAATGCCGCAGAGCGTGAACATATCGAGGAGCTTTGCCATCATGCCGCCCTTCGGGGGATGCCGCAGTTTTTTGAGAAGCTGACAGCCGAACACCAATAACAGACCGTATCCGATGTCCTGCATGATGAGTCCGAAAATGACGAAATAGAACACCGACATGATCGTCGTCGGGTCAAAGCCCCGGTAGGACGGGTAGGAATACAGCGCGAGCACCGATTCAAAGGGCGTGGCGAATTTGCCGTTGTCAAGCAGAACGGGCGGCTTGTCCTCCTCGGTCGGATCGGAAAACTCGTATGAGCAGTCGAAGGCGTCGAGCACCTTCTTTACGTCGTCCAGCCGTTTTTCCGGCACCCAGCCGGTCAGGATACGCGCCTTTTCGGTGGCGCACAGCGCGTCCTTGATGCGCTCCTTTTCGAGTAAGCCCGCCAGATAGTCCCGCGCCTTTTCCAGCGTTTCCAGATGCATCGCGAGCTTGCGGTAGGACTGCTTTTCGGTATCCGCCTGCTTTTTTTCCTCGGCGAGCGCCTCGCGTAATGCCGCGATCTCCTCCCGCGCACTTTTTGTAAAGCCGGAAAACGACAGCCGGGAGAAACCTTCGGCGTTCAGCGCCTTGCAGAACGGCTCGCTGTCCTTGCGGTGGCAGAGGGCGATGACGTACTGATAGTCGCCCTTTACGCAGAGCGGCGACAGCTCGTAGTCGATGCCTGTCCCGTCGAGCGCCTCCCTTACGGGATCAAGCGGCGTCAGCTTGGGGAAGGTGCCGCGTAACAGCAGCGTGTGCGCCGTGCCCTCAAAGCCTGCCGGCTCGTCAAAGGCTTCGAACGGTTCGAGGCAGGCGATGTCGGCGGCGATCTTTGTCATATGCGCCTGCCGTTCGGCAAGACGCGCCGTGACGGCGGCGGTCTCGTCGGAGATGCGCAGGGCTTCGGGGAGCATCTTGCCCACCTCGTCGTACTGCGCACGGTCAAGCGTCACGAATAGCGGCTTTGCGCCCGATCCGAACGGAGCCAGCGTGCCGATGGCGCTCTCCATGGCGGCGAGCCGCTTTTCGGCGGCGGTGAAGGCGTTCCGGTTGCCGGAAAAGACGGTTCCCTCCGGCACGCAAGAAGCCTCGAACGGCACCACTTCCACGGCTTGCAGCCAGACGAGCTCGTGACAAAGTTCGTCGATATCGCCGTCCAACGCCGCGAGCGTCAGTTTTTTCATTGCGGCGATCATAGCTTTTCAAGCTCCTTCAAAACAAGTTCGACGGCGTCCGGCAGTTTGCGCTCGGCGTTTTCCCGCAGAAGAGCGGCGTTTTCGGAAAATTTCCGATCCTGCTCGCGGAGGGTCTGCGAAGCGGCGGCATCGGCGTCGGCGATTTTCTCTTTTGCCAGCCTTGCGGCTTCGGTCTCGGCGTTTTCCAGCCATTCGGCGGCGGCGGTTTTGGCGTCGTTCACGATGCTCTGCGATTGCGCTTCGGCGTCCCGCAGCAGCTTTGCCGCCGCTTCTTCCGCCTCGCGGATGGACGTGATCAGAGTATCCGCCATAGACATCTTCCTTTCTTTTATGCGGTGTCGGGAACATCCTGTTCCCGCCGCAGCACGTCATTCGTTTATATTATAACAAACTTGCTTCCATATTGCAACCGCTCGCCGATAAAAAACGGAAAAAGCGACAAATTTAACAATCTGTTAAAACATGCCGCCGAAACGTGATTTTCAGGACGCCGTCGATTTTTTCGCACGGCACGACAAACAGCGGGATGAGATCACCGTCGGCGCAAAGCTCACCGCCGGGGTAGAAAAAGCCGATGCCGTGCGGCAGGATGCAGACGTTTTCCGCCGAAAAACGGCGGACGAGCCGCTTTTCGTAGTCGCCGTATCCCGTAAAGGCGCCTTTTTCGGACGCTTCTCTTGCGGCGTCGAGCACGCAGGAGCGCAGGTGCGCCTTATGCGCACGGGATAAGCGGAACAGATCGGACGGCGCAAGGAGCGACGCGCTTTCTCTGTCCCATATCTGCGAAAAGCGCACGGTCTTCATGGTGTGCCCGTCAAACGAGCCGACGTCGAGGCAGACCGACAGGATACGCTCGTCGGCATAGGTGACGAGCGGGCGCATGACGGCGGAAAGCGCGGGCACACCGGTCTTTTCGCAGACGGCACGGGCGCGTTTCGCCTTGCGTTCGGCGTTTGCCGCATAGCGAGCGGCGCATTTTTCGTAAAACCGATTGACGGTGAGAATGAATTTTTCTTCCTGCGGCGAGTTTTCGATCGGCTCGAAAACGGGGATGCGGACGTGGATGACGAGCACGTCCCTTCCTTTGTGGGAAACGGTCTTGCGCAGACGGCGCACCGAAAACGGACGCACGGGCTTGCTCACACGGCAGGACTCCCTTCTTTGATTCATGTAGGAATAATGTAAGTTTTTTGTTTTGCCGGCAGGGACAGTATATGCGCAAAAGGACGGAAATAACATGGGAAAATAGCATAGGTTGTAAATATTTGCGCAAAACGGTGGAAATTTCGGAAAAGCTGTGCTATACTATAAGCGATCACAGAACATAATGGGTGGTATTTTCATAAGGAAAGGAAATGCAGTATGAAAATAGTGGTAGCGGGACTCGGTAAGATCGGGCTTACGGTACTGTCAAACCTTGTGTCGGAGGGACACGATGTCGTCGGCATCGACGTGAACGATGACGTCGTCAAAGAAGCGTCCAACCGGTACGACGCCATGTTTGCGTGCGGAAACGCTTCCGATTGCAGTCTGATGCAGGAGGTCGGCGTTTCGGCCTGCGAACTGTTCGTCGCCGTCACCGATTCCGACGAGACCAATATGCTCAGTTGTTTTCTCGCCGGACGCATGGGCGCCGCCCATACGCTCGCGCGTATCCGCACTCCCGAATACAACGACGACGAGCTCGGCTTTCTCCGCAAGAATCTCGCCATTTCCGAGTCTCTCAATCCCGAGCGCTCCGCCGCTAAGGAGATATACAACATTCTGAAATTCCCCTCCGCCGTCAACATCGAGACTTTTTCCAGCGGTCATTTCGAGATGGTGGAGCTTGTGCTCAAAGCCGATTCCGTGCTTGACGGCATGACGCTCGCGCAGATGCGCAAGGCGTACGACGCCAAATTCTTAGTCTGCGCCGTCCAGCGCGGCGACGAGGTGTTCATCCCCGGCGGCGGCTTCGTCCTCAAAGGCGGCGACCGTATCGGCGTGACGGCGTCGCACGCCGAGATCACCAAGCTTCTGCGCCAGCTCGGCATTTTGCAGAAAAAGGCGCGCAATATCATGATCCTCGGTGCCAGCCGCACGGCGTACTATCTTGCCAAACTGCTCGTCGCCTCCGGCAACAACGTCAAGATCATCGAACGCGACAAGGCACGCTGTGAGGAATTTTCCGACGCCATTCCCGAAGCCGCTCTCATCTGCGGCGACGGTGCCCGGACAGACCTTCTCAAAGAGGAAGGGATCCGCACCATGGACGCTTTCGTGGCGCTGACGGGCATGGACGAAGAGAACATCCTCATTTCCTATTTCGCCCTTTCGCAGGGCGTTCCCAAGGTCATCTCCAAGGTCAACCGCACCGAGATCGCCACGCTTTCGGAAAAGCTCGGCGTCGACAGCATCGTGTCGCCGCGCAAGCTCGTCGGCAATATCGTCACCCGCTACGCGAGGGCTCTGCAAAGCTCCGTCGGCAGCAGCGTGGAGACGCTGTACCGGCTGATGGACGGCAAGGCGGAGGCGCTGGAATTCAAGGTGCGCTCGGATTTTGCCTTCATGGAGATCCCGCTCCGGGAACTGCATCTCAAAAAGAACGTTCTCATCGCCGGCATCGTCCGCGGCGGCAAACCCATCATCCCGTCCGGCGACGACGCCATTTTGCCGGAGGATCGGGTGGTCGTCATCGCTTCGGGCGTGACGCTCGGCGATCTGGCGGACATTCTCGCGTGATCGCATCATTCGTATCATTCGCATCATGAGGAAGGACGGGCGTACCGTATGAATTTCAAAATGGTGATCCAGACACTCGGGCGGATGCTCGTGGTGCTTGGCGCATTACTGCTTCTGCCGGCGCTTGTGTCGCTCGGTTACGGAGAGGCGTGCTTTTACGCCTTTCTGTTCACGGCGGTCGGCTCGGCGGCGGCGGGCTTTCTGCTTACAAAGCTGTTCCGCCCCCGCAGTCAGACCATCTATGCCCGCGAAGGGTTTGCCATCGTGGCGCTTGTGTGGCTCATCATGGGCGCCGTGGGCGCTCTGCCGTTCGTGCTGTCGGGAGAGGTGCCGTCGTATGCCGACGCCTTCTTCGAGACGGTCAGCGGCTTTACGACGACGGGCGCGTCGGTGCTGTCGGGACTTGAGGATATGAGCCGCGGACTGCTGTTCTGGCGCAGTTTTTCCCACTGGATCGGCGGCATGGGGGTACTTGTCTTCATCATGGCGATCGTGCCGAAGGTGTCGGATCGCTCCATTCATATCCTGCGCGCCGAGATGCCGGGACCGGTCGTCGGCAAATTACTGCCGCGCGTCAAGGACACGGCGAAGATCCTGTACCTCATCTACATCGTGCTGACGGTGGCGGAGACGGGCTTTCTGCTTGCCGGCGGGCTGAGCCCGTTTGAAAGCACGGTGACGGCGTTCGGTACGGCGGGCACCGGCGGCTTTTCCGTCCGGAGCGACGGGCTTGCTGCCTATTCCCCGTATCTGCAATGGGTGGTCGCCGTCTTCATGATGCTGTTCGGCATCAATTTCAACCTGTTTTACCTCATCCTCATCCGCCGCTTCAAGAGTGCGTTCAAGAGCACCGAGCTGTGGGTGTATTTCGGTGTCATCGCCGTTTCGACGGCACTGATCGCCTCCAATGTCCGTTTTCCGTCGTTCGGCGATACCGTCCGCCATGCGTTTTTCACGGTATCCTCCCTTGTGACCACGACGGGATACGCGACGACGGACTTTAACCTGTGGCCGAATTTCTCCCGTGCGCTCATCTTTCTGCTGTTGTTCGTCGGCGGCTGTGCCGGCTCTACGGCGGGCGGACTCAAAATGTCGCGCGTCATACTGCTGTGCAAGATGATCGCGAGAGAGTTCCGCCGGATGCTCCATCCGCGTGCGGTGCAGACCGTCAAAACGGAGGGCAAGACGGTGGACGAGATGACGCTAAACGGCATTGCCGTCTACTTTGCGCTGTATATGTTCGGCATGGCGGCATTTTTCCTCGGGATCAGTCTGCTCGAACCGTCCTTCGACTTCGAGACCAATCTTTCTGCCGTGGTGTCCTGCTTCAACAACGTCGGTCCCGGGCTTGCCGATGTCGGCCCCATGGGCGGCTACGGCGCCTACTCGGACGTATCCAAGTATCTGCTTTCTGGCGCGATGTTGCTTGGAAGACTGGAAATTTTCCCGCTTCTGTTCGTTTTCTTCCCCTCGACGTGGCATCGGGAAAAATAAGGCGATGCCTCCCGCTTATATGTGTAAAAAACCGTTCCGGGTGCCGGAACGGTTTTTGATATTCATTTTCTGTTTACGGGACGGACAAGGGAAAAGAATGAAAAAACAGAACAAATGTGCTATAATTAAGGAACCCGGACACAGAGACGGGCATACAATACGAGAAAGGAGGAGAGGAACGTGGTTTGTTGTTTCAAAGGGGCGTTTCGGGTAACGAGCCCCTTCGGCGAGCGCATCTTAAACGGCAAAAAAGAGAATCACAAGGGGATCGACCTTGTCGGCGTGGAAAACACGGCGGTATACGCGGTCTCGGACGGCGTGGTGCGGACGGGCATCCAGGCGAACGGCGCCGGCAACTACGTGGTGGTGACGGTACCGGACGGGCGGCGTGTCTACTATATGCACTTAAAGAGCTTTTCCGTGAAAAACGGGCAGAGCGTCAGAAAGGGCGACGAGCTCGGCATGATGGGCAATACCGGCAATTCCTTCGGTGCGCATACGCATCTGGAACTGCGCCCCATGGGAACGGGCTCGGCGTGTCTTGACGTCTGCGCCTATACCGGCATTCCCAATCGGATCGGCACCTATGTCTACAACCCGAACGAGCGGGAGGAAGAGAAAAAAGAAGTAAAAGAGGTAAAGGAAGAGGAGGATGAAAACATGACGCAGGAGACGTTTAACAGACTGATGGACGGCTATCTTGCCGAGCGGGCGAAAAAGGCGGCATCGGACTGGTCGGAAAAAGAGCGTGCCTATTGCGAGGCGAACGGGATCATCAAAGGTGACGGAAGCGGATCGTTTTGCTATCAGAGTTTTCTGACGAGGGAAGAAATGGCGGTCATCGCCTACCGGCTTGCGGGCGGCGGCGCCGCGGAAACCGGCGCGTAAAGCGCGAACGGACGGGCGAACAGGGGGATTTTCGGCGAAATATGAGTTTTTTTCGCAAAGCACTTGACAAAACGGTTTTGATGTGCTATCATAAAAAAGCTGTCGGAGGATGCCCCTGTAGCTCAGTAGGTAGAGCACTTGACTTT
>JAZRVE010000035.1:0-17266 GCA_045598975.1 Eubacteriales bacterium | reverse complement strand
AAACGACCGTGCCACCACCCCGGAAGGGCTTGCCAAAGTTGCCCTGCAAGCGCTCGAAGACGTGCCGGACGTACCCGTGCGTGCCGTCATCACCTCCTTTACCGGGCTTCGTGCCGTCGGCTCGACCGGCGACTTTATCATCCGCCGCTCGGCGGAAAACTTCATCTCCCTCGGCGGCATCGAATCGCCCGGACTTTCAAGTGCTCCGGCGATCGCGCGGTACGTCGTCGCCATGCTCAAAAAGGACGGGCTCAAAGCCGTTCGCAAGTCCTCCTTCAACCCCAAGCGCAAAGCCATGCGGAAATTCAGCGAGATGACGAACATCGAGAAAAACCGCGTCATCCGCCGGAATCCCGATTACGGCACCGTTGTCTGCCGCTGTGAGACCATTACAAAGGGAGAAATCCTCGACGCACTGCGCTCCAATCCCAGAGCGCTCGATCTCGACGGCGTCAAACGCCGCACGCGAAGCGGCATGGGACGGTGTCAGGGCGGCTTCTGTTCTCCGCTCGTGGCGCGTCTCATTGCCGAAGAGACCGGCATCCCGCCGGAAAAGGTCACAAAAAAAGGTCCCGGCTCGGAGATCCTCCTTGCCAAGACCAAGTGAGCGGGCAGACGACGAAAGGAGAACGGAACAGATGAAACCCATAAAAAAAGAATTAGTCATCATCGGCGGCGGTCCTGCCGGTATGAGCGCCGCCGTAAGCGCTTACGAAGCGGGCGTGCGCGATATCCTCATCCTCGAACGCGAAAACGCGCTCGGCGGCATCCTCAAACAGTGCATCCACAACGGCTTCGGTCTGCACAAGTTCGGTGAAGAGCTGACCGGTCCCGAATACGCTTACCGCTACGAGAAAAAAGTGGTGGAATACGGCATCCCCGTCATGACCGACACCACCGTCCTGCATCTTTCGGACGAGCGCATCGTCACCGCCGTCAACGCCGAACACGGCATTTTCGACATTCAGGCGGGCGCCGTCATCCTCGCCATGGGCTGCCGGGAAAGAAGCCGCGGCGCCGTCAACACGGCGGGCACCCGTCCCGCCGGCGTCTATTCCGCGGGAACGGCGCAGAAGTACGTCAACATCGACGGCTATCTGCCGGGAAAAACCGTCGTCATCCTCGGCTCGGGCGATATCGGGCTCATCATGGCACGCCGCATGACTCTCGAAGGAGCGTCCGTCAAGGCCGTGTGCGAGATCCTGCCCTATTCCGGCGGGCTGTCCCGCAACATCGTGCAATGTCTCGACGATTTCGGCATCCCGCTCAAACTTTCGCACACCATTCTCAAAATTCACGGTGAAGACCGCGTCACCGGCGTCACCATCGCCGCCGTGGACGAAAAACGCGCTCCCATTCCCGGCACCGAGGAATACATCGCGTGCGATACCGTGCTCTACTCGGTCGGGCTCATCCCCGAAAACGAGCTGACGCGCGGTGCCGGCATCGCCCTTGACGGCGTTACGTCGGGCGCTTCGGTCGATCAGAACCGTGAAACGGAAAAGGCGGGCATTTTCGCCTGCGGCAACGTCTTACACGTGCACGATCTCGTCGATTTCGTCAGCGAGGAGGCCGAGATCGCCGGGCGCGGTGCCGCCGCCTTCTTAAAAAACAAACCGGACGGCACGCCGCTCGCCTGCCCCGTCACCCTCGTGCCGGAAAACGGCGTGCGCTACACCGTTCCCCAACGCATCACGCAAAGCGCCGACGTTTCGGTCTTTTTCCGCGTCGGTGCCGAATACCGCGGTGCCGAGATCGTCGTGACGGACGGCGATACGGTCATATTCCGCAAAAAGAAACCGCGCCTCGTGCCGGGGGAAATGGAACGCATCGAACTCACGCACGACATGATAAAAGCCGCGGGAAGCGGAACGCTCCGCGTCGGCTTGCGCATATAGGAGGTGCCGCCATGAAAACCGAAACACGCAAGATCATCTGCACCTGCTGTCCGATGGGCTGTCACATGGAAGTGACGCTGAAAGACGGGGACGTCGAAAACGTCGTCGGCAACACCTGTAACCGCGGAAAAGCCTACGCCGTCGACGAGTGTCTGCACCCCAGGCGCACCCTCACCACCACCGTCAAGACCGCGCACGGCGCCATGCTGCCCGTAAAAACCGCGCAGGCCATCCCGAAAGAAAAACTGTTTGCCGCCATGGACGAACTGCGGCACGTAACGGTACGGACACCCATCCGCATCGGAGACGTCGTTGCGGAGAACGTCGCGGGTACGGGCATTGCCGTCATCGCCGCCAAAAACATCACAGACTGACACCCCGGAAAGGAAGGATACCGAATGAATGCCGATTTGTTTGCAAAAAGCCGCGTCATTGCCGCCGCACACGGGAAAAGCGGCTTCGACGCCGCGCTTGCCTGCCCCCTCGATAACTTTTTCGTGCTCGGCGTGACGCTGTCGGAACTGCCGTTTGTCATTGCCGCCGCCAAAGAAAAGCAAAAGCGCCTCTTTGTCCATATCGACACGATCGACGGGCTCGGCAAGGACTCCGCCGCCGTGGATTTTGTCGCCAAGCTTGCCCCCTTCGGTATCATCAGCACCCGCTCCGGCGTCGTCAAGTACGCAAAATCCTGCGGGCTCTGCGTGGTACAGCGCTTCTTTCTCATCGACCGGCAATCGGTGCGGACGGCGTTGGATTCCCTGCAATCGACCGCGCCGGATTTCGTCGAATGTATGCCGGGCACCGTCTGCAAGGCATTCGGAGAATTTGCGTCCGTCGGCATTCCCGTCATTGCGGGCGGGTTGATCGAGACGTCAGACGAGGTCACGGGGGCTTTTGCCGCCGGTGCCGCCGCCGTGTCCACTTCCGAAAAAACACTATGGCAGTAATTGTTGTGTACCGCACATGATTTGTCACCCCGCCGCAAACGGTGGGGTGACTTTGATTCTGCCGTCTTTGGCGGCATGGAAACAAATCGCGCCCGTCGGGTGAAATCCCGACGGGCGCAACAATTATTTACATATTTACATAACAGTAATTTCCCGTGCATGACCGTCGATGGCACATCCGGTGATGTACTGCACGGCGCCGCCCGGCAGGGGCGCTTGGTAGTTTTCGTGGGTGTGCCCCGCAAATACGGCTTTGATAAGCGGCTCGCTCGTGATATAGTCATACGCTCTCTGCGTTGCCGGCGTTGCCCGCTCACTTGCCGCCCGTCCGGGGTTATATCTTGCCAACACTTCTTCCGGCGGCGCCACTACGTACGCACAGTCTTTTCCTTTCGCAAGCGTCTGCTCGACGTATCCCTTCTCATAAAACGGATTGTGAACGAACAGGATCATCGGCAGTCCCTTTGCCGCTTCCGCCATCAGGGCATCCGTCTGTCCGTCGGTGACCTGATTATAGCTGTTATCGAGCGTGATGAGATTGACGCCGCCGACGACGCGCGAGGAAAACAGCAGATTATCCTTTACGTACGGTGCAAGCACATGTAAGTATTCGAGCTTATAGGGATAATCCTCCTTGTCACGTCCGGGAAAATGGCAGAAATCGTGATTGCCCGCCGCGTAAATATAGTCGATATCCTTGACGAGATCCGCAAAATAGTCTAAATTCGCCTGCGAGATAAAGTCGTATATGTCGCCGGTGAAGGCGAACAGACACCTTTTTTCTTTTCCGTATGCCACGATGCGCTCGAACACGCGCTCCGGCTCTCCCGTCAGGTCATGATCGAAGCAGTTCTTCCAACGGTTATATGCCAGCCAGTTGAGCTCTTCTCCTTCGTTTTCGTACGCCTTGCAGATATGCGCGTCGGTCACGTGGTACAGTCTGACAGGCTCCTTCAAGCCGATCTCCACGGTTGTCTTCATAATGTTTAACGGTATCATCCTGTTCCCTCTTTTTCTTTTCTCTTTATTTTGAATTACAGTGCTTCCGCCGCTTTGACGGCAAGATAAAAATGATGCGCAAAATACAGATGTCCGAGATCGTTCGGATGCAGTCCGTCGGCAAAGAACGCCTGCACGTCTTTCTCTTGGAGCACCGCGGGCGACGTGACGTGTGCCACATCGTTGACGTACACCTTCATCCCTTTTTTCGCCGTCCGATCGGCGATCTCCTTCTGAAACCGCCACACGCTTTCGAGGTTGCCGAAGGATTCGTGTTTATTATTATCATACGAATACGGCGACAGGTTGAGAACGAGGCGCAGATCGGGGTACTGTTCGGCGAGTCCGTCGATGAGCGCCGTATACTTTTGCTCAAATACGTCGCGGTAGCGGTCATAATAGTCCTGCCCGCGGCCGAGGAAGCCGTAGTCGATGACGTCGGCGTCGTTGGTGCCGAGCATGATGCTGATGATAAGCTTATCGCCGCGCTCTTTTGCCGCCGCGGCATCCTCCTTTGCCTTGCGGTAGTGTTCAAGACGCCCGAAATCGTCAACTCTGCCGTCTGCCGGTACCATGACGGTAGCGCCGTTGCGTCCGCGGTTGATGACGGTGTAGTCCTTCCCGAGCAGAAGAGCGAGCCGGGCGACATAGGAGGTGCGGGATGCGTCCGATGCCCCGATGCCCTCCGTGATGCTGTCGCCGAGACAGATAACGGTTGTTTTCATAACAGAATCCATTCCTTTCCGATTCCTTTCCCTCAGCGAATATTATAATATCTTTATTCGGTTTTGTCAACAAAACAGGGGGGGATTTTCTTGTTTTTTGTGTGCGTTTTTTTGTCAATAATGTGTTGCACATTGACAAATCCGCGGAATCCGAACAGCAGCCGCATAGATTGTGCTTGACAATTTTCGCCCATATGTGATATAATACCGTGTAATCATGATTTACGGATATACGGAGAAACGATATGGAGCTTTTTGCAGCCGTGTTTTCCACTTGCGGCGTTTGTATGCCCCGCAACGAGGACAACTTTTTTTGCGGTTCCTTTACGGCAGACGGTGCCCAAAAAGAACAGAGCTATGCCTGCCAAATCTCCGCCGACTCATTGTTTGCTGTTTTTGACGGCATGGGCGGAGAAAGCGATGGGCACATCATATCACGCTTATGTGCCGATCTGTTGGCGGCGCATCCGACCGAGTACCGAAACGACCATGCTCTGTTTTATCGGGATGCCAACCGACTGACGAACCAATACATCCACCGGCACGGAGACATTGCAAGCGGTTCCGCCGCCGTAATACTTTCTGTTTGCGGCTGTAATGCCTTTATCAGCAACATCGGAGACAGCCGTGCCTATCTGTTGCGTGACGGTCGGCTTTGCTGTCTGACGGAGGATCATACCGCCGTGCAATGGCTGGTTCGCTCGGGACTGATGACAAAAGAACAGGCCGCCAAAGACAACAGACGCCATGCACTGACACAATATATCGGTGTCCCGGAAAACGAATTTGCAATCTGCCCCTTTTTGGCAAAACCGATAGCACTGCGCGAGGGGGATCGGTTTCTCCTTTGCAGTGACGGCGTTCATGATACGCTCGACGAAGCGGAGCTTGCCTCGCTCCTTTCCGGCGTGCCTGCTTCCGCATCGCAAAGTGTCCGCAAAATCGCGGAAAATGCTATCCTGCACGGCAGTAAAGACAACATAACGGCACTTTCCATATATATCGGCAGTATAAACGACTGATTATCAAGGAGAGAAAACACCATGGATGAATCCTATTGCAGACAGCACGAGCCCTTTTGGGGAGAATGGACTATTGTCAGAAAGCTTGGAGAAGGATCTTTCGGACAGTGCTTCGAAATAGAGAAAAAAGACATTGCCGGCACATTCCGCTCGGCGCTGAAAATCATCACCGTTCCCCAACAGCGTGATCATATTGACAGTGTCCGCTCACTCGGCATGACGGAAGTCAATGTCAAGCAGTATTTTACGGACATTGCAAAGGACATTGCCGGCGAATTCATCACCATGGAACGTCTGAAGGGCAACAGCAACATCGTCAGCTATGAAGACCACAGTATTATCGAGCACGAGGACGGCATCGGGTGCGACATCCTGATCCGTATGGAGTTACTGACACCCTGCGACAAGTATTTTTCGGAAAACGGCGTGACCGAGAAGGAAGTCATCCGTCTCGGTATTGATATCTGCCGCGCCTTGGAGCTGTGCGAAAAGAACAGCATCATTCACCGCGACATCAAGCCCGCCAATATTTTTATCTCTCATGACAATAACTATAAATTAGGCGATTTCGGCATTGCCAAAACCATGCAAAAAACCTGCGGGGAGTATTCCCGAAAGGGAACGCCGCATTTTATGGCTCCCGAAGTTGACATGGGGAAAGAATACGACGGACGGGCAGACATTTTTTCGCTCGGCGTTGTGATGTACTATCTTCTCAACGACAACCGTATCCCGTTTCTGCCGTCGGCACCGAACCCCGTAACCCACAACGACTTTGAAATCGCGCTGGAAAAACGAGCCAAAGGCGAAATTCCTCCGCCCCCGGCACACGCCGGCAAGAAGTTGACACACATCATTTTGAAAGCGTGCAGCAGTGATCCGGAAAAGCGCTACGTATCGGCGTGCGAGTTACGGGAATCCTTGGAAAACCTGGAAAAGACGGGCGAGCCGGACATCGAGGAGCATTCTGCTCCTTCCCTCGACGCCGCGGCTGGCGCGGCTACTCCTTCCGCGTCGGGTACTCCGTTATCGGACGGATACAAAACCGCCGTTCAGAGTAAGGCGGATGTCCATGCGCTTTCCGGTGTCAGAACCGTAGCGCTCTCCGCGGAGGAAGCAAGATTGCAGCGTGAGCGGGAAGAGGCGGAAAGAATCCGGCTTGAAAAGGAAGCAAAAGAGAAAGAAGAAGCCGAAAGAAAACAGCACGAAAGAGAAATAAAGGAAAAAGAAGAAGCCGAGAAAAAACAACGTGAAACGGAACAGGAACGGCAAGAGCTTCTCCAAAAGGACGCCGCCGCAAAAAGCAAAAAAGGACTATCCGTCCCCGCCCGGATCGGCATTTATGCGACCGCAGTCGCCCTCTGCGTCGGTATTGCCGTGCTCCTTATCCGCATGATCGGCAAAACGGAATGGAAAGTCGAAGACTATGAACCCTCTTATCCGTTTTATGCCGTCGAAATCAAGTATAAAAACGGGGAACGCACCTCCGAAACACGCACCAATCATCAAATTACGAAATACTCTGCCGATGTAGCAAAGCTATATGTGGTAACGGATGAAGAGACCGACGTTCGGAAATATGTTTTATACATCAGCGGTATGCCAACGGACTATACCGAAGATTTTACCGCTTTCAAAGAAGAAGAGTGGGTGATCGAGGGTATCGACCCCGTCACCTTCCGCGAGTATGCGAGAAGATACACAAACGGACAGAAAACCGACGAAACAGAGCTGACGGGCGTCACCTATGAGCCGACTTACTACGTCAAATCCGCCTTCGGCGAAATGTACCGCATCGCTTATGCCGACGGGCATCCCATCGAGGGCACCCGCACGGATTATGCGGGCTTCTACGAGAACGACTGGTTTATCGACTCGAAAACCTTTGTCCCGGACACCTATGAGGAGCTTGCCGTCTTTTGCGAGAGCGGCGTTCCCCGCATCAGCACCCGGGAAGACTGGTACAACGACGAAAGCGTTTTCAAAAAAACCGGTGTTGTATACCGCGTCTTTGACTATGTTTTCTATGATACGGAAAACGCTTCCTATTATCGCAATCGCTATGTCAACGGTACCCCGACAGACGTCCGGGAATACATATCCGAGCTGTCCGATGATGAGTGGATGGTAGAATACTTTGATCCCGCCACCGGAAACGTTACCCGATTCTTCAACGAAACCACCAACGAGCAGTACGCTTACCACTATTACGGCGGTGGGCTTCATTCTGACGAATGGAAGGCAACCGGCGTGGATACGGAAATCGTCACCTGGAACATGGAATCCGACGCCGGATACACATGGCTTCGCAAGTATATTAACGGCGATCCGACAGAAGAAATTATCCGAAAAACACCAAAAGTAACCACGGCTTCTGTCAAAACGCCCGTCGTTTCACAGCCCCCGTCCGAACAAACCGTTCCATCGCCATACACACCCGAAACGCAGACTCCGGTCATTGTGGATGCGTTTGACACCGTCATCGCCTCACGTTCCAAAACCGATGTGATTTCGGAGGATGACTACTGCTATCTGTACTGTAATGCCGCCGGGCAGGTTGTCAAGAAAGAGCATTATTCGCTGGGAACAAACAAAGAAGGCTATACAGTCTGGATTGTCGATACCTATGACCGGAACGGCTCGTATGTCAGCACCGTCACCAAGTCCTACAACGGCGTACGGTAGAAACCGGGCTTATATGAAAAAAATCCCGCACTGCATACAGTGCGGGATTTTTTTCATACGATTTTTCTCATGAAATCCGCGGATTCTTCCAACGCCTCATTCGTTTTCCGAAGGATAGCTCTGACCTCGTCCCCGAGATCCTCCGTCGCATTTTTCATGTCGCCGCAGAAGGTGACCAAGGCCTCCGCCGCGGCTATCATCCGGGCGTACTCTGCCATATGAACCGGATAAGAAAGTCGTTTTGCGTTTTGCAGACAGCGGCAAAGCCGTTCTGCCATGCGCTTTTTTTCTTCGTAATGCTCGGCGCAGTCGTGCAATTTGCCGGCGTCTGCAAAAAAATAGCTTTCCATTCCCTGTCAGTTGATCATTTTCATGGCTTCGACAGCCGTTTTTATGGTGTTTTTGGCAAGGTCTGCTCCTTCCGTGACGATTCCTTTGACATTTTCCGCCATATCATCGACATTCTGCAGTGTTTCCTGCAGCATCTTAATGCTGGCATCGGTCATTTCACGGGCTTTGCGGACAGTATTGATATTGGTTTGAACCTGCTTCTTGATGGAGTCATAGGAGTCATCTTTTCCGTCAACAAATCTGTCCATATTTCTTTCCAGAGTCTCGTACTGCGTGATAGTAGAATCCAATTTGTTCAAATACCCCTGAAGCATCGTAATTTTGGCTTCGTATGCCTGTTTGTTGATTTTTAACGTTACATTTGCCATGTCGTTTCACTCCTTCCTTAATCGCCGAATCCGGTAATGGCACCGATGACGGATTTGAAAATGTTTTTGCCCTCTTCCAGAACCTTGTTGACAGCGCCGAGAATGCCGCCGACTACCTCAACAAGCTTATTCATGCCGGACAAGATGTCTCTGGTTCCGCTGACAATCTGATTGCCGTATTTGACAATCTCGTCAACAACTGTGCTGTCTGCATCGTCCTGCACTTCTTTCAATGCCGTACCGACTTTGACAAGCAGGTCGGAAGTCTCTTCATTGAGTCTCTGCACTTCGTTTGACCAGTTTTTCGCTTCGGATTCACTGAGAATATTCAGGTTTTCAAATGCCATGGGTTTTTGCCTCCTTAAAATGTTTTTTATTCCACTGTGATCAAGCCCACAGTATGAATATCTTTTTCCCTGCCGTTACGACAACAGCATCTGTTGTACAACCTGCTCCTGCTGTAAGGCACCCGCCTGCTCTGCGATACGATCGACGACTTTTCGTGCCTGCACGGTCGATTGATCATACAGGGCGTGCAGTTCTCCTCCGATACAGCGGCGGAAGGTTTCTTCGTCATCTCTCATCAGCTTCGTCAGGGAATCACAGCACTCAACGCACATCTGCAGCGCTTCTATGATTTGTTCTTCCATATTTGTCACCGTTTTATAAGAGTATGAGTTTATCCCCCGAATGAACGCCGTAATCCATGAGCATCCGATGCGGATCAAACAGCACATCCGGTTCTGTCATCATGAGCATTTCTTTTCCGGATCGGCTGTATTTTCCCCCACACATATCCATGACGCCATGTACGATTATTTCGGTAAGCGACGCGATCGGGACATCGACGGGGACAAACAGATCATATGATTCCGAGACCGTTGGCACTTTGACATTGACAAGTATTTTCTCCATTTTCACATCCCTGTCCTTTCTGCCGTTAAATGATCGGGGCTTCGTCCGGGTCGGTTTCCGGTGCCTTACATTCGCCGCACGGCATACGCATCCGGTAACAGGTGTTTTCGTAGCACATGATGAACTTATCATACTTCGGATCCGCCGCCGTCTCCTTTTTATACTCAAACGGCAGAGCCGGGAAGAGACACTGCTTATCAAAGCGACCGCCGAAGAGGCATCCGAACCCGCTTTTCGTAAAGGATCGAATCAAAGACAAAGCGGACGTATTCTCATTATCTTCCGGATAGAACCCGCCGATATAATAGATATTGTATCCTTTTGTTTTCTCAAAGAAAACCGCAAAGGTATCTTCCAAGTCCCGTTTGTCCGGTTGTGTTGTGGAGCACAGGTCCGTAAAGCCTTCCGCCACAATGAACAGCGGAGACGTGTTTGCGGCAACATAGTCTGCCGCTTTCAGAATCCGCTTACTGTCGGACGAAGGAATGCCGTGCTTTTCGCAATAGGCATCGCGGAATACATTCCGTGCACCGATTTCCTGCATGATTTTGTCGCGCAAAGCCCGCAAACCGTCATCATCTGCCGTAAGAACGGTGAAGGTCGCCGGGTACGTCTGTTCGACGGACGATGTGTCCTGCGTGTCAAAAATACTGTATTCCGCCCGTTTCAAAAACACGATATCCGCTCTGCTTTTTGCCGCCGCGGCAAACAGGTTTTCCCAAATCGGTTTTGTGCCGATCGGATTTCCGAAATATACCGGCATGCACAGCAACTGTCTGAACGGAAGGGCGACCGGCTTCATGTCGGTCAGTGAATAGCCGAGCGGTATTCTGCCGGCGGCAAAGCCGGACAAGAAGGTTTCGTATTCTTCGTTTGCATCCGCCATCGGCAGAATGCGGGAAGCACGTTTACCGGCGTAACGCGACGCGATTTCCTCTATATGCGCGGTAAGCTTTGCCGCACGCGTCTGCGCGTCATCCGTCACGTGCAGAACCGCCACATGGCACTCCAACGGCGTTCCGTCGAATACCGCAATGCCGCGGCCGCTGACCTGCGGTGCGGTAATGGCGCACTTGCAATCCAAAATATCCGAATACTCGTACTTATCCTTTGCCTGCAAGGCGAGCCTGTAATCGATCTCCTGCCGCGTTTTGGAATGCACTTCGTTCAGATGATTGCACGTCAGAACGAAACGTATGCCGTACGCCGCACATTCCTTCATATACTCATTCATCGAAACATAATAATCGGGACCGTTACGGAAATTCTGAATAGCGGCATAATTATCAAAAACGAACAGAATCAACGGAATGCGTCTGATCTGACGGTATTCCGAAAAATCGCTAACACCGGCATCGGCAAACAGCTTTTTTCGTTCGGAGGCAATCGAGCGGATCAGTGTCAGCAGACGCGGAAAATCCGCGCCATCCTCCTCCGTCAGATATGCTCCGCAATGCGGCGCTTTGGCGAGCGCCGACAGCGCGCCTCCGGACATATCGAGCAGATAATAGTTGACGTCCTCCGGCGAATAGCTGTCACTGAGCGAATACAAAAGCGTCCGGAGAAAGGAGCTCTTTCCCGAGCCGCTTCCGCCGCAGATCATAGCATGGTGGAATCCCATCAGATCCATCAAATACACAAACTGACGCTGCCCCACGGGATCATCCGCCATGCCGATCATAGCCTGTATGCCGCCGCCTGTCGAGGCAACTTTTTGCTCCGACAGAGAAAGAAGCTCGATCTTTGCGGGAAGCGGAGGACACCATACCGTTTTGGGAACGATTTTCTCTTTTTTTGTAAGATCCGACAGATACTTCACAATGGAAACGATCTGCTTGCCCTCGGATTGCCGTTCGTTTTTCCGAACGGGCTTTGCATTGAGAACAACACGCCCGACATTGTCCACGAACTGAACCGTCGAGTCGATTTCCGTGACGACCTGATCCTGCGGGAAATAGGGTGCTCCGCACCATGCCGACTGCCCGAGGGAAAACAGCTCGTTATAGCCGACTTGCAGGTAAAACCGTCCCGTGTTTCTGATTTCCGCCGCCTCCGGACGTTTCAACATTTCCATGCTGTCGCCCTTGGTGGCTACCCGCAGACAAATCCGGAATTTTGTATTACTCCAGATCTGATCGTTGACAACACCGGTCGGCTTTTGCGTGGCAAGAATCAGATGGACTCCGAGGCTTCGACCGATCCGTGCGATGCTGATCAACTCGTCCATGAATTCCGGCTCCTGCTTTTTCAGTTCCGCAAATTCATCCGAAATGATAAACAGATGCGGCATCGGCTCTGACACAGCCCCGCTCCGATACAGGCGCTGATAGTCATAGATATCCATCGTGCCCTCATTGGTCGCACTTTTGGCTTTTTTGAAAACTTCCTGACGGCGTTTCAACTCACTGTTGATGGAGCGCAGAGAGCGGGCAATGGAAGCTCCGTCGAGATTGGTAATCGTCCCGACAACATGAGGCAGATGAATGCCGCGCTTTTCATCCACGAACGCATCAGCAAGACCGCCGCCTTTATAGTCGATCAGGATAAAGGCTACTTCATCGGGACTGTAATTAATCGCCATGGACAAAATGTAAGTGATGATAAACTCTGATTTGCCGGAGCCTGTTCCGCCGGCGATCAAGCCGTGAGGACCCTGCTTCTTTTCATGCAGATCAAGGTAAAACAGCTTTCCGTCCGTTCCGATTCCGATCGGCGCCGCAAGCGATTTGATCGGATTGTTATCGTGCCAGCGTTTTAACGGATTCAAATATTCAACTCTTCCGACACCGTACATTTCCAAAAATGTCACCATGCCCGGAAGCGCAAACGTTCCGGACGCCAGTTTCAGCGTGATACCGGAAAGCTCCCGCATGGCGGACAGCAATTTGCTCTCCTCAACCGTATCCGGCAAAAACGGCTGATCCGGCATATCCGGATGCAAAAGATCACAGACCGTGCAGGTTTCATCAACGGAAATGATTTTCGTACATTCCTTCGGCGGCGGATCGAACAGCGTAACAATCGAAACACCGAGGTATTCCTCGGATGCCGCAATGTTTTTCAGCACCTCCGCCGCATCGAAAAGCTCCCGGGAAGCACAGAAAACGACATACGCCGGATGCCGTTTGACAAAGACCTTTTTCTGCCCCGAAGCATCATCAGAAAGCACCGGTTCCAGAACACCGTACAGATACTTATTTAAGCTCTGCACATCGGATACCGTCTCCACAAAAAAGCGAGTGGTTCTGTCGTTATCCATGCTGTGCGGCAGATACCCGGCAAAACGCAGTTTGTCAGCATCCTCCCCCTGTGCAAACACGATTGTTTTTACTTCATCGTACGAATGCGTCAGCGCGAGCTCCGCGATAATATTTCGTGCAGTCAGAACCGACTTTGCATGATCTCCGATAAAAGACGACACATAATCCGTTTTCAGCGAAAGCGGAATCGGCGCATCCGACACGACGGAAGGCTCTTCCGCCAGCGCATACATCTCCTCGATCAACGCATCGTTTTCCAACTCGAATTTTCTCGGTTTATACATTTTTTCCGCCCGCATCGGCAAATCGCCTTTTCCGAGGCGCACCGTGAGAAAATCCTCGTCCGACTTACGGCGTTCCCAAAGGCGATCCTTATTTTGCAGAAACATCAGCGTTGTTGCCACATCCGGATATTGCTGTGTCAGAATCTGTTTTTCCGAGAGCAGTTCATCGGCGATTTCTTGCGACATATCCGAAAGATAGGCACGGTATTTCTCCGTTCTTTCGGTTTCATAGTTTTTTCGGTCCTTTTCCGTAAAGCCCTGCGTCAGAAAAGGAAACACCATCGAGGTCAGTGCCGACAGATAGTTCCCCGTGATAATCGCCTTCCCACCCGAAACAACGGGATTTCCCATCCGCAAAAGCAACGGGACTTTGTTGGCGGAAAGCGGCGTCGGCGGCATTTCGATATCAAAGGTTTTCGGCAAAACGGCATTGATTTTCCTCGGTTTTCTGTCAAAAGGCGTCTGATACGACACCGTTTCACGCACATTTTTGCCGTAAGGGACATCGTTTTCTTTCTCAATCGGGCGCACCTTCGGCGATGTCAAAAAAACACGACCGTCCGCGTTATTCATGCAGAAATAATGAATACCGACCACGATGCACAAGCCGACAACATACAGCACGTCGCCCGGTTTCAGCTCGCTGTCTTCCGCATACTGTCCGTTCACAAAAACACCGTTCGTACTGTTTTCGTTTGTGACGCGAAGTGCCCCGTCCTTAACGTGAAGAGTTGCATGAAGACGCGACACAAACGAACTCGGATAACAAACATCACATTTTTCGTTTCTTCCTATGGTAATGTCACAAAACGGCTCAAAATAGTACGGCAGATACACATTACTTTTGTCGCAGACGTTTTCGGCATACAGAAGGTATTCACCACGACCGACCGTGATTCTGACAGACAGTTTATCGGAAAGTTCTACCCGATTTGCCGTTGTTCCGTCGAAAAAACAGTCCCTGTCCGCCACGGCATACCATTTTCCGTTTTCGGCGCATACGGATACAGGGGCAGGCTCTTCACCCGGCATGTCCTCAAACGAGATTTTACCTTCTGCTTTGGCGGGAAGCCAAACCGTCTGCATATACCGTTTGACCAAGGTTATCACGACCCGCATGGGGATTGCATTTTCCTGATCTGTCATAGCCGTCCTCCAACGAACACGCAAGGTGCTCTTTGTTCCGTATTACCGGGTTCGGGAAGAGGTGACGCCGCACGTCACTTTTCCGGTCTCATTATAACAAAGCACGACCATTTTGTCAAGTTGCTTTTTGTCTCCATTCAGCCGAATTTCTCCTTTCAGCTAAACGAGTCAGCAGTGAAAATTCCTCGTTTTTTATAATCTCCCGGCGTGTATTGACGGTGCTATTAAAGCCCGATTGTATGACCGGATGTTTTTCAATTTCGCATTCTCGGATATCTCGATCTGTTTTTTGTCGGAAATGCCCGCATCATTCCGACCACCTTTTCCCAAATGTCAGCATGCTCCTCGAATCTTACCTATAAGACGGCGTTTTCGGGGAATTTTCAGTTTGACACAATGCTTGCGTCTTTTTACCGATTGCCGACAGGACAAAATTCGAGTTTCATTTGAGATTGTGCGCCGCACTTGCATAAGAAAAGCACTCCGGTATACAATTTTCAGATAATTCTTTTTGCGTTAATCACAAGAAAATCGCATCGTTTCCAATGGATTCTATTCACTTTTCCTATCTTTTTGCTCATTTTACCAGTTGGCAAAAATTCGTTTTCAATTGGCAATATTGCACAAACTTATCGAACATTCCTCGTCGCTTTTTGTTTATATTGGCAACATGCAATCACCGATACTCACGGTTTATAAGATTTACCGATCGGTAATTTTATATCCTGCTCCGATTTTGACCGTATTCTCGTTGCATTGCTTCCGCCGATACGACCCACTGTTTTCCGAATTTACACACATCTACACCATTTTTTAATTTGCCGTATTCGACCGCCTTTCGCAGTGTACTCTCGCTAAGCCCCCACAACTCCGATGCATCTCCGAAAGACATAAGTCCATCAAATAAAGTGTCTGTTTTTTTGCCGTTTTCCCAAAGCTCTTCGCAAGATAAATCAAGTTCATCGTTCCACACAATACCGTGTCCGCCGACATCAACATATACATCGGCAAACACCCCGGGAGTTTGCGTTAAACTTTCGAAAGCAGGTATCTTATCAAACAAAGGAGCAGCATCATAAATTTTGGTTACGCCCTCTGCAAATGTAACGCTCAGTTTGTAATGGGAAAGCGGTACTACATTTTTTATTTTATGAAACATTTGTGTTCCCCTCACTTATCTCATTCAAGCGGTGCGATATCTTTGAAGTTCTGTGTTTCCCATACTTCTTTTAATTCGTCACGATGCATCGTAATCCATTCCAGCACAAGTGCCAATGCCTTCGGCGGTAAATACCCTTCTAATACATCGCCGTAAGGAAGTCAATTGCCGCCACATCTTCATTATAGATCGCATGGATATGGGGCGGATTGTGCTTTTTTTGTAAAAAGTACATTCTTATTATGATCCCGTAAAATCTTGATAATACAGGCATTACAATTCCTCCTTCTTTTCCATGTCAACATTATATCACGGTATCGTGATATAATCGACAGCTACTTGCGAGGTGGTCAATGTTTTCTTGTGATAAAAACACCCCAAAAGCATACATTTCTAATCAGAATACTATTATTTTCACAGAATTATCATAGCATCTCCGATGTTTACGCTATATAGGATTTCGATATAGGATGCCGAAAAAGCAAAGCTTTGAACTTACCTTGGTTGAATATTCAATTTTTCTACCAAAGCATCCTGAAGAAAGCGTGACACATTGATGCCTGCTTCATTTACTTCATAATTCAGCCAACCCGGCAAAGACACATTTCTTCTTACCGGCTTTGTATCTATTTTTCGTCTGTAATCAGATGTATCAACATCTACCATAGACACAAATCCTTTCCCTTCATCCGCAAAAGTTCCTTTTGCAATATCAATACTTTCTATTGACGAAGGTTTTGAAATTTCTTGTTTGTTATCTTCAAGCGATACTATTGTAATTGAAATTGCATCTCTTGCCATTTCAATAGCATTTTCCATATCTTTTCCTTCTGTCAAAATTTCCAAATCAGGGACTTCAATTAAATAACCTGTATCTGTTTGCGTGAAAATAACAGGGTAAACATTTTTCATAATTCAATCCTCCATTTTTTCAAAATAGCTTTTGCAAGAATTTCGTTAACTTCTTTATGGCGAGGCACTTTTTCAATATCGGCACCTCTGCGGTAAATATCATGATTTCCTCCGTGCCGTTCAAATGAAAATCCTGCGGCTGTTAGTTTTTTAACTAAATCCTTTTGTTTCATTATATCACCTCTGCACTTATATTATACACAAAAAATACACAAAAGTCAATATTATTTATGAACATTTTTTAATACATCGATAGTCTATATTAAAATACCAATCGGTAAACTTCGTGTACCGATTGGCAATTATGCATAATAATTTAAGGAACACTAAGCTGATGTTTGTATAAAATCAACAAATAAGCATTGCATCGCCGATGATCACGGTTTATAAGATTTTACCGGACGGAAAATAAAAAAGTCAGAGTGAATAAATTGCTATGCACCCTAAGCAATTATCTTCCTGCAGGCAGAAATTCCAACTTCAATTTCATCCCCAATCCCTCTGCCAGACGCTGTAAGGTTTTCAGGGAAGGATTTGCACTACCGCTTTCAAGACGACTGATATCAGCTTGTGTGATACCGGTTTTTTCAGCAAG
>JAZRVE010000034.1:0-4226 GCA_045598975.1 Eubacteriales bacterium | reverse complement strand
CACGGTGTCGAGGTAGGTCGGCTCGAAGGATAGCTCCGTTTTCTGTGCGGCGTCACGGATAAAGCCGATGTCGAATGAGGCGTTGTGCGCGACGAGCACACGGTGCCCGACAAAATCAAGGAAGCGCGGCAGAACGTCTTCTATCCCCGGCGCGTCGGCGACCATTTCGTCGGTGATGCCGGTAAGCTCGGTGATTTTTTCGCTGATGGGCATACGCGGATTGACGAAGCTTTCAAAGGTGTCGAGCACCTCGCCGCCGCGGAAAATGACGGCTCCGATCTCGGTGATGGCGCAATCCTTGACCGAGAGCCCGGTGGTCTCGATGTCAAAAACGCAGTATTCGTCTGTGTCAAGCGTGGCGTCGGCTTCACCGAAGACGGCGGTCGCCGTGTCGTCGACGAAGTAGGCTTCGATGCCGTAGAGGATCTTGAAATCCGCCCCCGCCTTTTCCGCTTCCGTCATGATCTCGGGAAACGCCTGCAAATTGCCGTGGTCGGTGATGGCGACGGCGGTGTGCCCGAAGCGGGAGACCGTCTCGACGACGCTTTGCGGGGAAAAGGTGGAATCCATGGTGGAAAGGGTGGTATGTAAATGCAGTTCGACACGCTTTTTTTCGGCATTGTCGGTGCGCTTGATACGCTTTATGATGGCGATGGCTTTGGGCTTGATGACGGGAGAATTGTCGTATTTGTCCATCTGCATGACGCCGCGTAAGATAACGGCGGCGCCTTCTTTGACGGCGGCATACTCGTCTTGCTTGTCCACGTCGTAGATCCATTTGACGACGGCGGAGGCGTCGTTGTCGGTCAGATAAAAGGAGACGATGCACTTTTCGCCGCTTTTTGTGATCTTGCTCTGATAGGAGAAAACAAGCCCGCACACGGTAAATTCCGGGCTTTCGGGCGTAACGGCGTGAAGCGGAGAGATGTTTATGCTTTTGACGTGCCCGTAGACGTCCGTCATTTCGGAAATGTCAAACAGCATATTGCCGGACTTGACGCGAGCCTTTTCGGGGTCGATCTCCACGACGGCGTCCTCTTTTGAAAGGGAAGACGCGGTGGGCGGCGCTTCCGGCACGGGGGCGGGATCGCGGTAGCGGATGGGCGGCAGGGGAGCGGTCGCGATCTCATCGTAGGCAAGGCTCGTGATGCCGGAAAACTCAATTTCCGGGCGTGTGCCGAACATCTTCTGGATGACGTCGGCGATGAGGGTGTCGCAGCCGCTTGCGATAAGAAAATTTTTGCCGCCGTTTTGAAGGGAGATAACAAGCTTATCGCCCTGCTCCGTGATGTCTGCGCCTTCGAGAGCGCCTTCGGCACCGTCGAAGAAGCCGTTGCCCTCGGCGGTAAGTCGGGAAAGCTCATAAAAAACATGGTCCATGTAGCCGAGTGAAAAAGAAACGTCCGTAAACGAGGGGTGGATCGCCATATAGGCAAGCTCATAGGCGGAGGCGACGGCTTTCTCGATGCTTTCCAGACGGGAATAGGGAACATATTCCGAAAAAGCGGCGTTCATCTGTATCATGCGTTTTTCCACGTCCGCTTGCAGGGAAAAACCGGTCATTTTGTCAATGACCTGCTTCTCCGCGTCGGAGGGCTGATACTTTTTGAATTTTTCATAGAAATTCATGCTCACGGTGAACACCTTGCCTTTATCTGACGCCGGACGGCGAATGATTCTGCGGACATTATACTACCCATATCATTATACACGCGGATAAGGTGTTTTGTTTTAACGCTGTGTTAATTCTTGCTTGCTTCGGCAAAAAAAGTTAAAAAAACCGAATAAAACCGGCAGGATTTATTTGACTTTTGAAGAAAACCGTAGTATACTGTATACGGATTTTCATATAAGAGGAGGGGTGCGCAGTGAAAAAATCGGTGCGTGCTGTCGTCATTCTGCTTGCCGCCGTGTTTTTGCTTGCGGCAGCGGTATTGGCGGAAGATGCCTTCGACGGCTATCTGATCGCGTTCCGGGATGAGGTTTGTGAGAGGGAAGCGCTTGCCTACGTGAAGGAAACGGGGCGGGAAGAATCGCTTGCGTCATTTTCCCCGAAAATGCTGTGGTATAAGACCTACGATGAATCGCTTGCGCGGGAACTCGACGAACGCGATTATCTGCGATTTTACGAAAAGGATTACTATATCACGATAGATATGCCGAAAGAAGCCCCGTTTGCGTCTCTCATGAGCACGGCGGGCGCATACGATCAGTGGTCGCACGAGGTGTGCAACGCCTCTCTCGCATGGAAACTCGGCGTCAGCGGAAAGAACGTCCGCGTGGCGGTGGTCGATTCCGGCGTGTATGCCGATCACGAGGATCTTTCGGGCAATATTGTCCTGCCCGGCGGAAATTACTATGCATCAGGTCAGGATACGTCGGACAACGTCGGGCACGGTACATACGTCAGCGGCATCATCGCCGCCAAGGCGAACGGTATCGGCGTGACGGGGCTTGCCTACGACGCGTCGATCGTGCCGATCAAGATCACGGACACCAAGACGTTTTCACTCGGTTATATGGCGCTTGCGCTTATTGAGTCGGCGGATGATTTCGATGCGGACGTCGTTAATATGAGTTTCGGTTACGTCGCCGACGGAGCAGGCACCGAGACGCAGGCTGTCCATAAGAGCATCAAGGAAGCCGTCGATCTCATCGTCAATGCCTACGGCGTCATCATGGTGGCCGCTTCCGGCAATGCCGGCACCGAGGTGTATAACTACCCGGCGTCTTTTGACAATGTCGTCAGCGTCGGCTCCGTCACCTATAACGGCAACGGACGGTATTCTCTTTCGTCATTCTCCAATCATAACGACGCCGTCGACGTTGTCGCGCCGGGAGCGTCCATCGTCTCTACCAACCGCCTCGGCACCTATTGGAACGTAGGCGGACTTTCCAGCAGCGGCACGTCTTTCTCGTCTCCCTATGTGGCGGCGGCGGCGGCTCTCGCACGTTCGGTCGATCCGACGCTCGACTACGCGCGTTTTTTGCAGCTTGTCGATAAAACAGCGGATAAGACGCTCGTGACGGAGGGACAGAAACGGGACGATAAGGTCGGATACGGGCTCATCAACGTCGGCGGCATGATCTGCGAGCTGCTCGACGAAAAGTATGACGAACTGTACGTGGCGCCGCTCTATGAGGAAGCCGACGGCAGAACGACCGTCACGCTTCTCAATACGACGGAAACCCCGCTTGCCTTTACCGTCATCGGTACGGCGACCGCGGAAAACGGGCGTGTCACCGCCGTCAGAACGGCATCCGTGTCGCTTGCCAAGGGCACGACGGCGGAGGTGGACGTTTCGTCGCTCGTTTCCGCCGATCACAGCGCCATCAGACTGTATTTCCTCGATTCCGCGCTTCGTCCCATCCGTGACGCCGTGACGCGCTGACGCATATACTGAAAACAGAGAAAAAGAAAAGGAAAACCTTGAAAAAGGTTTTCCTTGCGTGCTTTTATCAAGCGATTTTACGGGAAACACCGTGAGCAGGGCGTGTATTTGCCGGAGGCGATGTCGCTCTCGGTCAAGGTGATGATGTTGCCTTTGCCCTGGATGTAACTGCATCCCGCCTTGTGATATTTGGTGCCGCTCGTTGTGGCATAGTAGACGGCGACGTCTGGCGCTGACGGAACGTCGCGCGATACCGGTGTATCGGACGGTGTGTCATTTTCCGGAAGCGGGACGGTCTCCGACGGCACTTCGTCGGGAAGCACTTCCGGCGCCGGCTCGTTTTCGGCGGTTCGCTTTACAAAGACGTCGTCTGCGGTATCGGCGGATGTAGGATCGTCCGGACTTGCCGCGACCGACTGCACGACGGATGCCTGAACGGTCGGAGCCGGTACTGCGGGATCGGGGAAAAGCACCTGCTTCAACAGCGGCAGATACGACCGCATGAACATCCCGATAAGAATGCCGAGCATGAGTGCGATGAAGGCGGAAAAGACGGGATGATAGAACATGACGTTGCGGAAACCGTCGTGCTTGGAAATGTCGGTCATGTAGTGAGCGAATTCGTTGGCGTCGGTATCTTCGCCGGGCGTCGTGCCGACGAAAAACGAGGTGTCCGGTGTGTGCAGGGTGATGTGTCCGAGCTCGTGCGCCAGATAGTAGAGGGTGTCGTGTTCGTCAAGATCGCTCCTTATGTACACGAACCGTGTGCCGCCGGTGCAGAAGGAAAACGAGATGCGCTCACGCGCGGCATCGGCGAGCCCGTAAGCCGCGAAC
>JAZRVE010000033.1:0-4768 GCA_045598975.1 Eubacteriales bacterium | reverse complement strand
AGGGCGGCACCGCCTGCATCCCGGGCCCGTTCGGCAGCGGCAAGACGGTCGTGCAGCACCAGCTCGCCAAATTCTCCGACGTGGACATCGTCATCTATATCGGCTGCGGCGAACGCGGCAACGAAATGACGGACGTTCTGCGCGAGTTCCCCGAGCTCAAAGACCCGCGCAGCGGACGCTCGCTCTTACAGCGTACCGTCCTCATCGCCAACACCTCCGATATGCCCGTTGCGGCGCGTGAAGCCTCTATCTATACCGGCATCACCATCGCCGAATATTACCGCGACATGGGCTACTCCGTCGCCGTCATCGCCGACTCCACCTCACGCTGGGCGGAGGCACTGCGCGAAATGTCGGGACGGTTGGAAGAAATGCCCGGTGAAGAAGGCTATCCCGCCTACCTCACCTCGCGCCTTGCCCAGTTCTACGAACGTGCCGGCAAGGTCATCTGCCTCGGCGGCGACAACCGCATCGGCACGCTCAGCGCCATCGGCGCCGTCAGCCCGCAGGGCGGCGATATCTCCGAGCCCGTCACGCAGGCGACGCTCCGTATCGTCAAGGTTTTCTGGGGACTTGACTCCGCCCTTGCCTACCGGCGGCACTTCCCCGCCATCAACTGGCTCAATTCCTATTCTCTCTACAAAGACCGTCTGACCGACTGGTTCTCGCAGAATGTTGCCCGCGACTGGATGAAGACCTCGGGAGACGCCATGCGCCTGCTCCAACAGGAAAACGAACTCAACGAGATCGTGCGCCTCGTCGGTATCGACGCGCTGTCGCCCTCCGACCGCATCATTCTGGAATCCGCCCGCTCCATCCGCGAGGATTTCCTCCAACAGGACTCCTTCTCGGATACCGATAACTATACGCCGCTCGACAAGCAGTACCGTCTGCTCAAAACCATCCTCTCCTTCCACGAGAAGTCGCTCGACGCCGCTCAGAACGGCGTGCCCGCCGACAGCATCGTTTCGCTTGCCATCCACGAGGAGATCGGACGGCTGAAAAACGTGCCCGCCGACGCTTTTGAAAACGCCTGCGCGGACATTCTGGCAAGAGCCGACAAAGCGCTCGGCGAGCTTGCCGCACAAAAGGAGGATTGACCTATGCCGATGAAAGAATACAGGACCATTGAAGAAGTCGCGGGTCCTCTGATGCTCGTCAAAAAAGTCGAGGGCATCAAGTACGACGAACTCGGCGAGCTGGAATTGCAGGACGGCACGGTACGTCATTTCAAGGTACTGGAAGCAAACGGCGACAACGTGCTGGTGCAGTTGTTTGAAAACGCCGCCGGCATCAACCTCTCGTCCGGAAAGGTGCGCTTTCTCGGGCACGGCACCGAACTTGCCGTGTCGGAGGACATCCTCGGGCGCGTCTTCGACGGCATGGGCAAGCCCATCGACGAAGGTCCCGCCATCCTTGCCGAAAAGAGCCTTGATATCAACGGCACCCCCATCAATCCCGCCGCGCGCAACTACCCCAACGAATTCATCCAGACCGGCGTCTCCACCATCGACGGGCTCAACACCCTCGTACGCGGACAGAAACTGCCCATCTTCTCGGCTTCCGGTCTGCCGCACGCCAATTTTGCCGCGCAGATCGCCCGGCAGGCAAAGGTGCTCAACAGCGACTCCAAATTCGCCGTCGTCTTTGCCGCCATCGGTATCACCTTTGAGGAAGCCGACTTCTTTATTTCCGATTTCAAGAAGACCGGCGCCATCGACCGCACCGTGCTGTTCATCAACCTTGCCTCCGACCCCGCCATCGAGCGTATCTCGACGCCGCGTATGGCGCTGACGGCGGCGGGATATCTCGCTTTTGAAAAGGATATGCACGAGCTCGTCATCTTAACCGACATCACCAACTACGCCGAAGCGCTGCGCGAGGTGTCCGCCGCCCGCAAGGAAGTGCCCGGACGCCGCGGCTACCCCGGCTATCTCTACACCGACCTTGCCACCATGTACGAGCGTGCCGGACGCAAACTCGGACATGACGGCAGTATCACCATGATCCCCATCCTCACCATGCCCGAGGACGACAAGACGCACCCCATCCCCGACCTGACCGGTTATATCACCGAGGGACAGATCATCCTGTCGCGTGAAATGTACCGCAAGGGCATCCTGCCGCCGGTCGACGTGCTGCCGTCGCTGTCGCGTCTGAAAGACAAGGGCATCGGAGAGGGCAAGACACGCGCCGATCACGCGGGACTCATGAATCAGCTCATCGCCTGTTACGCACGCGGCAAGGAAGCGCTCGAACTGATGGTGGTGCTCGGAGAAGCGGCGCTCACGCCGATGGACAGACGCTATGCCGCTTTCTCGGAGGAATTTGAAAAGCAGTATATCCATCAGGGCTTTGACGAAAACCGCTCCATCGAGCAGACGCTCGATCTCGGCTGGAAACTGCTCAAAATGCTGCCGCGCAGTGAGCTCAAACGCATCAAGCCCGTCTTTTTGGACAAGTACTATCCGGAGGAAGAGGCGTAATGGCGGACATCTTAAACGTCAACCCGACGCGCATGGAGCTCGGCAAGCTCAAAAAGCGTCTTGTCTCGGCACGCCGTGGGCATAAACTGCACAAAGACAAGTGCGACGAAATGATGAAGACCTTTTTGGAATCGGTCAAGGAGACCAAGGCTCTGCGCACCGAGGTGGAGGAAAAACTGACCGGCGTTCACGCCGCCTTTTCCGCTGCCGCCGCCGTCACATCGGACGCGGTGCTGGAAGAGTCGCTCATCTATCCGAAAAACTCCGTTTCGCTCGACGTTTCCTACCGCAACATCATGAGCGTCAGCGTGCCGGAATACAGCACGCGCATTGACGAGGGAAGCGGCGGGCTGTACAGCTACGGCTTCGCCTTCACGTCGGGCGAACTGGACGCCGCCGTCGAACAGCTCAACGGCGTTTTGCCGTCGCTGTTGAAGCTTGCCGGCAGCGAAAAGAAATCGCAGATGCTGGCGGAGGAGATCGAAAAGACACGCCGGCGCGTCAACGCGCTGGAATACGCCATGATCCCGCAGTTGGAAGCCACCATCAAGGTCATCACCATGAAGCTCGGCGAAAACGAACGCGGCAATCTGACGCGCCTCATGAAGGTCAAGGACATGATGCTTCAAAAAACGCGCGAAAGCAGTCAGTCCGTCGGTTGATTGTACAATGTGACGAAAAAGCCGGGTAAAATTTGTAATTTCAGACAAAATACAGCAGAATCATGTCATTTTTGATAAAATGGTTGCATGATTCTGCTGTTTGTGTTAAAATTAACTATGTTATCATAATATTGGAGGATTTTTTATGCAGCAAAGAGAAAGACTTGGTTCTCGCCTCGGCTTTATCTTACTCAGCGCAGGCTGTGCCATCGGATGCGGAAACGTATGGAAGTTCCCGTGGATGGCCGGACAGAACGGCGGCGGCGGATTCGTGCTCGTTTACCTCATTTGCCTCGTCGTGCTCGGACTTCCCGTCATGACGATGGAATTTTCTCTCGGACGCGCTTCGCAGACAAGTCCGCTCAAAATGCTCGGTACGCTTCAAAAGGACGGGCAGAAATGGAATATCTACGGCTGGCTCGCCCTGCTTGCCAACGTGGCGCTCATGTCGTTCTACACCGTCGTTTCCGGCTGGATCCTACGCTATTTCTGGATGTTCCTCTCCGGGCAGAACGCCTCTCTCGACATGGCGAACGCCGCCGGTGAGATCGTCAACAATCCCTTCGTGAACATGATCACAAACGCCCCGCTCAACGTCATCTTTCTCGCCATCGTCGTTGTGATAGGCTTCGGCGTCCTGTGCTTCAAACTGGACAACGGACTTGAACGCATCGTCAAATACATGATGGTCATCCTCTTCCTTCTCATGATCGGGCTCGCCGTGTACAGCGCGACGCTTCCGGGCGCTGCGGAAGGATACCGGTTCTATCTGCTGCCCGATTTTTCCAAGATCACGCCGCAGGTCATCGTCAGCGCCATGAATCAGGCGTTCTTCACGTTGAGTCTCGGCATCGGCTCCATGGCGATCTTCGGCTCCTACATCGACAAGGAGCATTCCCTGCTCAGCGAATCCATCAGCATCATTCTGCTTGACACCTTCGTCGCCATCGTTTCGGGGCTCATCATGTTCCCCGCCTGCTCGACCTACGGTCTGGAACTCGACGCCGGCCCCGCGCTGTTATTCAACACCATGGCGACCGTCTTCAACCGCATGGGCGGTGCCGGACGCTGGATCGGTGCGCTGTTCTTCTTATTCATGGTATTTGCTTCCTTCTCGACGGTGCTTGCCGTATTTGAGGACATTCTCGCCATGGTGCGCGATCTGTTCGGGCTCAACCGTCCCAAGGGCTGTCTGATCTGTGCCGTCGGTATTTTCCTGCTCGGCCTCACCACGGCGCTCGGATACAGCGTTTTCCCGTTCCAGCCGTTTGCGGAAGGCTCGACATGGCTTGACTTCTGGGATTTCATCGTAACGACCAACCTTCTGCCGCTCGGTTCGCTGATCCTCACCATTTTCTGCTGCTACAAGATCGGGTGGGGCTGGGACAATTTTGTCGCGGAAGCCAACACCGGCACGGGCTTGAAGGTGAAGAAATGGATGAAGCCGCTTTTCAAATACGTTGTGCCGGTCATCATCCTTGCGCTGTATGCCTACGGCATTATCAATTTTCAGTGGCGCTGAGCAGCGTGCCGCCGCAACCGTCCCCCGCCGTTTACGGCGGGGGGCTTTTATGGCCGCCGCCCGGCGGGGGAACGAACCCCCCTTTTTCTCCCAAAAGA
>JAZRVE010000032.1:0-7963 GCA_045598975.1 Eubacteriales bacterium | reverse complement strand
GCTACGTCAACCGCGAAGACGACCTGGACGACGAGGGACTGCGCACCTCAAAGCTTTCCTATAACCCGCTTGAACTGATAGAAAAACACATGCTCACCATCGAACCGTAAGGAGGTAGTTTCTTTTATGGTATATCTGTTGCTTGCCGACGGCTTCGAAGAAATCGAAGCGCTGACACCTGTTGACTATCTGCGCCGCGTCGGCGTTTCTGTGGAAACGCTCGGCGTCACGTCTCTCACCGTCAAAGGCGGACACGGTATCACCGTCACGTGCGACCGTTTACTTGCCGATGCCGATAAGAATAAGCTCGATCTGCTCATCCTGCCGGGTGGTCTCGGCGGCGTAAAAGGCATTTCGGAAAGCGAAACGGCACGCGAATATATCCGTTACGCCATTTCAGAAAAGAAGCTTGCCGCCATCTGCGCCGCACCGACGCTTCCTGCGTCCATGGGACTGCTGAAAGGCAGAAAAGCCATCTGCTACCCCGATATGTCGGATGAACTGACAGCGGGCGGTGCCACCGTCATACGCGAACACGTCGTAAGCGACGGCAATCTCATTACCTCCATGGGTCCCGGCACCGCAGAGGAATTTGCCTTTGCGCTTGTAAAAGAACTAAAAGGAAGCGAGGCGCTTGCTTCCTTAAAAAAAGCGCTGTACGCACGATGAAGGAGCATACCTTGGTCGTTTCCGTCCGCGAGCGGAAAGCGCAACTGCGGAAAACGTACAAACGCATCCGCGGACAGATGGACAGAGAAGAGCAGGCAAAGCAGAGCGAGATTCTTGTCGGGCTGTTTGCCGAAACCTACTGCTATCGCTTTTCCAAGCGTCTGCTCTTATACTATCCGCTTGCGGGAGAGCCCGACATACGCACGCTCATTCACATGGCACTTCGCGACGGCAAGCAGGTTTTCCTGCCGAAAACGTATGAAAAAAGAAAAATGTCGTTTTGGGCGGTGGAGGATCAAGCCGTTCTTGTTCCCGGCTCTTTCGGTATCCCGGAGCCGCCGGAGATGATCCCCTATACGGTACCGCAGTCAAGCGACGTCTGCCTCGTTCCCGGTCTGTGCTTTGACGTGACCGGCAGACGCATCGGATACGGCGGCGGGTACTACGACCGCTTTCTCGCCCATTTTCCGGGCATGAAGGTTTCGCTGCTGTTTGACGAATGTCTGACAGAAAGCCCGATTCCTTATGAAAAACGCTATGACAAACCCGTTGACTATCTGATTTCCCCCGGCAGACAGATTCTGACGCCGTCTGCATTCCTTCAACAATAATCTTTCAGGAGGCTCTTATGCCGAGAAAAGACTTTTCTTCCCTGCCGCCGGAAGACAATCCTTCCGTCGCCGAACAGAATACCGAGCCGCGTCCGAGACGCTATACCTTCGTAAGGTCTGTCATCTCCCGGACGCCGAAAGTGTATGCTGTCGGGTTTATCCCGGTTTTTGCGGCATTTTCCGCACTGTTCGTCATTTGTCTTGTCCGTCAGATTCTCACGAACGGTCACGCCTTTGATACTTTCACGCAAAGCAACCCCTATCTTGCCTATATTCTGCTCTATGCGCTTCCCTGCCTGCTTTGCGGCATAGTCTTCTTTTTTGTCCTGCGCCGAAAGAAGACCGTTGACACCGGCATCCATCCTTTTTCCCTTTCCGGTGTTCCTTTTTTGATTCTGTCCGCCGTACTTGCCGTTTTTCTCGGCACTTTCCTGCGTTTTTCCGCCATGTACTATTTTTCCGCGCCGTCACCCGTGTCCTATTCCCTTACCGCTCACTCGCTTCCGCTTGCCATCCTTTGTTTTGCGGTGATCCCGGCAATATGCGAGGAATTCTTTTTCCGCGGTATTCTTTTTGAAGAAATGACACAGACGGCAGGCGCCCTCGTCGCCGTTTTCGTCTCGGCATTTACCTATGCGCTGTGCATGACGGACATCCGTCTGTTTCCCACGTATTTTGTTTTGGGACTTCTGTACGCCGTGGTCGCCCACGTCACGTCGTCCGTACTTCCGACCGTGATCTTACGCGTTTTCACCGACACGCTTACGCTTCTGTTTGCCGACAGACTCCGTTTCATTGCGGCGGAGCGTATCGGAAATCTCTTTATGCTCATGCTGTTCGCCATGTTTTCATTGCTGTTTCTCATTCTGTGGTTTCGTTCGCTCGAAACGCTGTGCCTCAAAAAAGCAGTATCCGTCTCGGCGGGTAATGCACCGTCCGCTTCCGAAAAGAAAAACACGCTGTATTCCTTTTTCCGTAAGCCGGCCACGCTTCTTCCCGAGACCGGTTATCCCTTCCACAAGCTGTTTCGTGTACTGCTCTCGCCCGCTCTGCTTCTGTCTGCCGCCGCCTTTCTGCTTGTGACGCTGACAAATCTGTGAATATTTGCCGTTTCTTCATTTTTCTCAAAAAAGCACTTTACTTTTTCGGAAAATTCTGCTATACTGAATTAAACCACATTATGTAAAGGAGAAAAGCCATGTTCAAGAAAACTCTGATCGCCCTGCTTGCCGTGTGCGCCGCCGTTTCGCTTGCATCCTGCGACAAAACGAACAACACCGTCAAGCCGGACACCAACGTGGAAAACCCGAATTCCGACACGACCGACGCATCCGATGCCGATGGCGTCACCGAGATCGACTATGAGTCCGGTCTCTCCGACGAGCGCTTTGACGGATACAACTTCCGTATCCTCATCCGCCCCGGTAAAATCGTGGACGAATATCTGCCGGAGGATTCCGACGATCCCGTCGAAAGCGCCGTCTACCGCCGCAACAAAGCCGTAGAGGACCGCTTCGGCATCACCATCACCGCTACCGAATCGTCGAGCTCCGACTGGGAAGTCGATGCCATCAACTCCGTTCTTGCCGGTGATGACGCCTATGACATCATTTTCCCGCATACCCGTGCCGCATTCGTTTATGCAAACCAGGGTGCCGCCTACAACATCAACGACATTTCCTCCATCCATCTGGAAAAGCCGTGGTGGTCGCAGGACGTGCGCAATTCCTTCAACATCAACAACCACCTCTACATCCTCGACGGCGATATTTCCACTCACCGTCTCTCCCAGGCGTTCTGCCTCGTCTTCAACAAGCGCATCTTTGACGAGCTCGGTCTTGCTTACCCGTACAAAATGGTAAAAGACGGCGACTGGACGTTCGACAACTTTGCTTACCTTGTCAAGAAGGGTGCCGCCGACCTCAACGGTGACGGCGTGCTCAAATATGAGGACGACCAGTTCGGCTATTATGCGACCGACTGGCACGGTTCCATCGCCATCCTCTATACCACCGGTGCCAAGGTCTATGACAAGGACGAAGAGGGCAACCTCCAACTGACACTGTACTCCAACAAGGTCGTTTCGGCATTCGACGATTACTTCGCTCTTGTCCGCAACAATGCCTGCATTTTCAGCTGTGCACAGTTCAGACAGTACGACAGCTTCTTCAATTCGGGACGTCTCATGTTCTGTGACGCGGGACTGGATTCCGTCCGCGGACTGCGTAACATGGACGACGATTTCGGTGTGCTTCCCTATCCGAAGTACACGGAAGACGACGAATACGCTACCGCCGTCAATGCGCATGCTCACGTCGGTATCATCCCGATCACCGTCTCCGACGTCGAACGCACCGGTGCCATTATCGAAGCACTCTGCGCATACGGTTCCCGCGACGTTATCCCCGCTTACTATGACGTCACGCTGAAAACCAAGCACTCCCGCGATACCGAGTCGGAAGAAATGCTCGACATCATCAAGGACAGCATCATCTACGACATCGGTTATTCCGCAGGCAGTGGCTTCGGCTCTGTCGGTCACGACCTCGCCAACTCCGAAAACCGCGACTTTGCGTCCTATTACGCTGCCGGCGTCGACGCGGCGAAGGAGTCGCTCAAAGCCTTCAACGAAGCCTATGGCGGCATCGTTTACGAGGACTGACGTTTAGCAAATCAAAGGAACGCGATCTCTCGCGTTCCTTTTGTTTTTCTTTTTTCCTTTTCCACTTTTTGTAAAATATCACAAATATCTATTTACTTTTTCGAAAAGTTATAGTATACTGTACATAACGGTATCAGGATATATACCGAAAATACAAAAGAGGAGTATGAATCATGCAAAAGAAACTACTCACCATTCTGCTCGCCTCTCTTGCTTCCCTCGCTCTTTTCTCCTGTGCAAAGCAGGAAGAAAAGAAGACGGATGACAAGAAACCGGCAGATGAAACCGTCGTTTCCGATGAAACCGAAACCGAAGCCGAGACCGGAAAGGAAGATGCTGAGGAAATCGACTACGAATCCGACCTTTCCGAAGAAAAATACGATGGCTACACCTTCCGTATGCTGATCCGTCCCGGCTATATCTCCGACGAATACGTTGAGGAAGACTCGGACGACCCGGTACAGAGCGCCATCTACAAGCGCAACAAGCTCGTTGAAGAGCGTTTCGGCATTACCATTACCGCTACCGAATCCTCCACCAGCGACTACGAGACCGACGCCCTCAACTCCATCCTTGCCGGAGATGATGCCTATGACGTCGTATTCCCGCACTCCCGTGCCGCATTCTCATATGCCGTTCAGGGTGCTTTCTACAACCTGCATGACATTTCCACGCTCCATCTCGACAAGCCGTGGTGGTCGCAGGACATCGTCGACAGCTGCACCGTCAACGGTAAACTGTACGTGCTTGATGGCGATATTTCCACCAAGCGTCTGCAATATGCTTTTGCCCTTCTGTTCAACAAGCGCATCTTTGACGAGCTCGGCTATGAATATCCTTATCAGATGGTAAAAGACGGCGAATGGACATTCGATCAGTTCGCATATCTTGCCAAGAAGGGCGGCGCCGACCTCAACGGCGACGGCGTGCTCACTTTTGAAGACGACCAGTTCGGCTACGTCAGCACTCCCTACCTTGGACCGATCGCCATCCTTTATACCTCCGGCACCAAGATCGTCGATAAAGGCGAAAGCGGACTTCCGGAACTGGCGCTCTACTCCAACAAGGCAGTATCGCTGTTTGACGATTTCTTTAACCTTCTCTCCAACAACAATTGCTATATGAACGTTGCCGGCGGTGTTGGCGAAACCTTCCAGGCAGGACGCGCCATGTTTGGCGACGGCGGTCCCGGCGACCTGCAATCGTGGCGTGGCATGGATGATGATTTCGGCATTCTTCCCTATCCGAAGTACACGGAAGAGGAAGAGTATGCTACCATCACCAATGGCTGTACGCACCTGCTCGGTATTCCGATCACCGTTTCCGACGTCGAACGCACCGGTGCCATCGTCGAAGCGCTTTGTGCTTACGGCGCACGTGACGTTCTCCCGGCATACTATGACGTTTCGCTCAAAACCAAGTACTCCCGCGACAATGATTCCGAAGAAATGCTCGATATCATCAAGGACAGCATCGTCTATGACCTCGGTTACGTCGCAGGTATCTCCTTCCAGTCCTGCGGTCGTGACCTCGCCGTCGCGCCCAACCATGACTTTGCTTCCTACTATACGTCTCAGGAAGACGCCGCCAAGGCATCCGTTGATACGTTCAACCATGACTACGGCGATGTCGAGATCGACTGATTTTCCATTACATCAAAAGACCGTGCCTTTCGGCACGGTCTTTTTCATACGCTCGATTCGAATAAACAAGCCCGTTCACGGTAATACCGTGAACGGGCTCTTTATGTTTGGTGTACACGGGCATATTTCAAATTTCCCGTTTTTGATTCTTTAAGGTTTCCTCATACAGTGCCGCAACGGAGGAAGCAAAATGCTCACTGTCAAAGCATTCCGGAAGTGCCGAAAGGCTCTCCGCCGCGTCACGGTACAACAGCGTATCCAGCGATTTTTCAAAGGTGCCGGGGTCGTCAAAAAAGGCTCCGTTCTCCCCTTCGTTTACCGCCTCCGCCAGACACGCCCTGTCCTTGGCAAGCACGGGAAGATTGCAGAACAGCGCTTCATAGAAGGTAAGCCCCTGCGTTTCGCTTTCGGAGGCGCTTGCAAATACGTCTGCGGCATTATAATAGCGGCTGATCTGCGCGTGCGCAACGCCGTCGTGTAAGATCACACGATCGCCGATACCGAGCTTCTCCACTTTTTTGGCAAGTGTCTCTTTATACGGTCCGTCGCCGACCGTCAGCAGATATACGTTATCGTGCTTTTGGCGATAGGATACAAAGCATTCGAGCAATTCATCCAGATTCTTTTCCGCCGAAATGCGCCCGAGAAAGATAACAAGCTTGGCGTCATCCGGCACACCGAGTTCTTTTCGCGTTTGGGCACGGTCTTCATCGTTTTTCCGTTTAAGATCGGAAAAATCTATGCCGGTCGGTATGATACGCGTATTGAGCGTCTGTGGGAAGGGTTTTGACGCGACGTAGGTGTAGATCTTATTGGTCGGTACGATGAGCGCATCCGACATGACGAAACATTTGCCGAGATACCACGGGACAAAACGATCGGTAACAAATCTGCTCTTTTGCAGTTTGCCGATGTAGTAACGGTAATCGGTATGAAAGGTGTGGATCCAGACGGGCGGCTTCTTGCACTGTTCACGAATATATTTGGCAATGCGGAAGGTAGAAAACTCACAATTGGTGTGGATAATGTCCGGATTCCAGTCAATAAGCTCCTTGACAAGCGCTCCCCTTCTGCGAAGGCGCAGACGAACGCCGGGATAAACAAACGCGGGCACACTTGAAAGGCAATAGTTTCCGTTTTCGTCTTTATAGGAACGCGGCGTATCGGAAAGCGTCAGAACACGCATATCATAGCCGAGTTTTTTCAATTCGGTCGCCAGAATGCCGAGAGAGACCGATACGCCGTTCTGCTTGTACGCCTGGACGTCGTGCAATAATAAGATTTTCATAGAAAATCACTCCTGCTTATAGTATACTATAAATTTCGGAAAAAATCAACCGTTTGCAGGCGGATTTCAGACATCTTCACCGAACGCCGTGCTTTGCGATATACTGTAAAAAGGAGGTGAAATCTTGAACAGCCAGCTTTTGATGGCATTTGTCGCCACCTGCGGCACCTATCTCGTCACGGCGCTCGGGGCGGCTACCGTCATCTTTTTCGGAAAACCGAGCGAAAAGCTCTTGAATATCATGCTGGGCTTTGCTTCCGGCGTCATGATCGCCGCCAGCTTCTGGTCACTCTTACAGCCGGCGATCGAGCAGGCGGAAAAACAGGGCGGCATCCCTGCCTATATCATAGCGACGGCAGGCTTTCTCTGCGGCGCCTTTTTTCTGTGGTGTACCGATAAAATCGTTTCCTTTACGCAAAAAACGACAGACCTTGCGTCAAACAGCGTGATCGAAAGCCGGACGCGCATTCTGATGCTCTTTCTTTCGGTCACGCTTCACAATATTCCCGAAGGGCTCGCCGTCGGTGTCGCTTTCGGCGCATTGAGCCCCGGAAGCAGTTCGCCGGAGCAGCTTATGGGCGCCATCACCATTGCCGTCGGGATAGGCTTGCAGAACTTTCCCGAGGGAGCCGCCGTATCCTTTCCCTTCCGACGGGAAGGCTATTCACGGTGGAAAAGTTTTCTCATCGGACAGGCATCGGGGCTCGTCGAGCCGCTTGCCGGCGTGCTCGGCGCATTGCTTGTGGTATACGTGCAGTCGATCTTGCCGTTTGCGCTCTCCTTTGCCGCGGGCGCCATGATCCTTGTAACGGTGCACGAGCTGATCCCGGAATGCCAGCGACACACGGGAGATCGCCCCTATTCCGCCACGATGGGTATCATGGGAGGATTTGCCGTCATGATGCTCCTCGACGTCATGCTTGGATAAAATCAGAAAAAGCAAGAAAAGCGTGAATTCCCAAAGTAAATTCCACAGTAGGAAAGGAGTGGAATTTAGTATGAGAAATTGGCGGAAGTAAGAATGGGAAAAGGAGAAAAGAAGGGTAAAAAGGCAAAAAAGCGGCAGTAAAACATGAAAAAGAGCATGGCA
>JAZRVE010000031.1:0-15750 GCA_045598975.1 Eubacteriales bacterium | reverse complement strand
CCCGGCAATCTTTTTGGTACTTTTTCTTTTGCAAGAAAAAGTACATCGTTCTCCCGCGCCGCACCGCGGCGCGGTTTTGGTGCAGCGGCACGCTTCTATATGTACCGGTTTACCGTCAGCGCGATGAGCAGATTTTTGTCGTCGTATTGCTCGTCGGGGAGCGCGTCGGACGCGTCCTCTTTGATCGCCGCCCGGTTTCTGCCGGTAAAGCCGCATTTTTCGCACTTGTAATATATGACGAAGCCCTTTCTCGCGTCCGGCTCGGCCGAGACCGGTCTCAACACACCGTGACAGGAACAGGCTCTGTCGCCGGGAAGCACGTCGACGTGCAGTGAGCACAGACACCGCGGACAGTGGTTGCGGCTGGTTTTGCCGAGCGGCAGAGCGGTAAAGCCGCAGTTGACGCAGACAAAGCCCTCGTCGTTTTTGGTGAAGCGCTTCGCCATATCAGCGTGAAGCGGCGACGCCCGCCTTGCGGGAGACGATACGGATGTCCTCCCCGACAAAGCGGAAGGTGCGGAAGGAACCGACAAGGCGCGAGGTGATGCGGTCGTCGTAGAATTTCAGGAACAGCTCGGATTCGTCGAGATTGGTGCTCGCGATGATGGGACGCCCGGCGTTGAGACGCGCATTGAGCAGTCCGTACAGCACCGACTGCGTGAAACTGCTCTTGAATTCGGTGCCGAGATCGTCAAGTATCAGCAGGCCGCAGTCACGGTAGCGCTCGGTCTGCCGCAAAGCGTCGGCGTCCTTGTCGAAGGTCTGCTTTTCATAGGTCGCCACCACGTTCTGCACCGTTTCGTACACAACGTCCACGCCCTTGTCGATGAGGCTCTTGCCGATGGCGCTGGAAAGATGCGTCTTGCCGAGCCCCGTCCCGCCGACGAAAAGCAGGTTTGCCGGATGCCCGGTGCGGAGAAAATCTTTTACGTAATCCTTCGCCTCGGACAGGATATACGCCATGCTCTTGCGCGGGCTCACGCCCTTTTCGTCCTCCTTGTCCGGGTAGAGCGACAGATCGAAGTTGTCGAAGCTCTGCTCCGTCAGCACCGCGCCGAGCCCCGAAGAGAGATACGCTTCTTTTGCGAGTGCCTTTTTCAGGCATCCGCACGTCTTCATGCCCACGTAACCCGTGTCCTGACACTTCGAGCAGGTATAGTGCACATCGAGATAGTTTGACGGCTTGCCGTTCAGTTTGAGCAATCTTTTTTTATCGTCGAGCAGTTCGCGGTTTTCCTTTTCGAGCGCCGCGATGCGCTCTTCCAGTCCGTCCCTGCCCGCAAGCGCCGCCTGATACACTTTGAGCCCCGTTTTGTCGAGCGCCTCGTCTATGGTGAGCAGCATCGGGCAGAGGGTATACATCTCCCTCTCGCGCTCCCTCTGCTTATCAAAAGCGTCCTTGCGTCGGCGGTCGTATTCCTCTTTTACTTTTTCGATCACTTCTCTTGCGTACGGCATACCGTCCCTCTTTTCCTCCCGGCGCCCGGCGCCGGATCATGCGGTGACAAAACCACCCTTTTATTCGTTTACTGATTGTATCACATTTCGTCCGGAAAGTCAAGTATTGACACAATGTTGCTCTTTTTTGTACGGTAATTTTACAGTTCAAATATTGTTAACAAAATATCACTGTCAGATTCATAAAGATGGGTTATCCTGCCCGTGTCGGAGAGGATTCCGGCAAAATCAAGGATTTACCTATTCAGGAGGGATTGACATGGCGATATCCAAAACCAACTTAGACCCCAATCAGGTCGTTGAAAAGGAAAAAACCAAATTCACCGGCAAAAAACTCAAAATCGGCATCATCGGTACCGGCTGGATCGCCGATGCCCACATCGAAGCTTACAAAGCCATGCCCGACGTCGAAATCGTGGCGCTTGCCGACCTCGTTCCCGGCAAGGCGGAAGCCTTCAAGGAAAAACACGGCCTCGAAGGCGCCAGATGCTATCTCGGCGACGAAGAGCTCATCAAAAAAGAAAAAGGTCTTGACGGCGTCAGCATCTGCACTTACAACTGCCAGCACGCTCCCTGCACCATCCACGCGCTGGAAGCCGGCATCAACGTCTTGCTGGAAAAGCCGTTCACCGTTACCCTTGACGAAGCCGTCGAGGTCATGCGCGCCGAAAAGAAGAGCGGCAAGATCCTCACCATCGGCTTCCAGCCGCGCTTTGATCCCAATATGCAGATGATAAAGAAAATCTGCGATTGCGGCGATCTCGGCAAAATCTACTACATCCAGACCGGCGGCGGCAGACGCCGCGGCATCCCGACGCCGTTCGGCACCACCTTCATCGAAAAGGAAACCGCCGGTATCGGCGCGCTCGGCGATATCGGATGCTATTCTCTCGATATGGTGCTCAACGCCATCGGCTATCCCAAGCCTCTCACCGTCAGCGGCTACACGTCCGCTTACTTCGGACAGGACCCCAAGACCTACATCGAATCCGGCCGTCCCGCTTCGTACGCTAAGAAGTTCGGCGTCGATGACTTCGCGGCAGCCTTCATCCGTCTGGAAGGCGACATCATCCTCGACTTCCGTATCGCCTGGGCCATGAACATGAACACCCCCGGCGACACCATCATCCTCGGCACAAAGGCCGGTCTCCGCATCCCGTCGACCGAATGCTGGAACGGCTCCACCGGCGGCCCCATGACCATGTACTATCAGCTCGCCGGCCGCTCCATCGAGACCGAAATCCCGCTGATCGAGAACCAGACTTCGCTCTTCCACCTGAAAATCCGCTCCTTCCTCGACGCCATCCGGGATCCCTCTCTCGGCGCGCCCGTGCCGTCCGGTCAGATCCTTTACAACCAGGCCATCATCGACGGTATCGCCAGGAGCCATGCCGCCGGCAAAGAGGTCAAGATCAGGATTCCTCAGATCTGATCCTTCCCCGTTTATTCAGGATGCCCCCGCACAACCGGCGGGGGCTCTTTTTCCGAAAGGAGTCTTTTTATGCCGAAGTTAGAAGAGATCGACCGCAACTTTGCCGTTGACAGACACATTTCCGACGGTGAGTTCCACCCCGTCGAGGACTTTCCCGACTGCCTGTACGGACTCGCCGGACGGGATGACACCTCCTATTTCCGTCTGCCGCCGGAGATCGCCGGCACCGTGAACGACGGTGTTCTCTGTCTCTGCCGCAACATGGCGGGCGTATGCTTCCGCTTTTCCACAAACTCCGACACCCTTGCCGTCAAAGCGGAAGGAATCTGCAACAGCGAGCTGACGCCGCACATGACCGCCATCGGCACTTACGGCTTTTCCCTGTATGCCGGAACGGATTTTCTGCACTCGTACATGCCGCCCATCCCGGAAAAGGATTTCACCCTCGAAAAGAGCCTCACCGACAATCATCCTTCCCGCACCTTCCGCGACTATACCCTGTATATGCCGCTTTACGGCGGCTACCGTTCGGTCTCGGTCAAGATCGACAAGGACGCCGTTCTGCGCCCCGCTTCTCCCTTCCGGTTTGAGAAACCCATCGTGTTCTACGGCTCGTCCATCACGCAGGGCGGATGCGCCTCCGATCCGGGACTTGCATTCACCAACATCCTTTCACGCCGCATGGATCTGTACGTGCGCAATCTCGGCTTCTCGGGCAGTGCCCGCGGCGAACAGACCATGGCGGATTATATCGCCTCGCTCGATATGGAAGCGCTCGTCATCGACTTTGACCACAACGCCCCCACGCCCGAAGCGCTGGCGTCGGTCCACCGTCCCTTCTTTGAGACCATCCGCAAGGCAAAGCCCGACCTTCCCATCCTGTTTGCCTCCGCCATTCCGTGTCTGTTCGGGTTCCGGAACGACGAGCGGCGGGCGGTCATAAAAGAAACCTGTCAGGCGGCGCTCGACGCGGGCGACAGGCACGTTTACTTCGCCTCCGGCTGCGATTTCTTCGACGACGAATCCTACCCCTATGCCGAAAGCACCGTCGACGGCGTTCACCCCAACGACCTCGGGATGTTCGCCATGTACCGCGGCTTCCGCAAGGCGCTCGAAAGCATGGAAAACGGTAAATATAAGGCATAAGACCGAATCCCGTCACCTCATGGCACATGGTGTCGAAACATTTTTTTGTGTTTTGGCATTATGTGCCTTGCTTTTTGGAAAAAACAGGTGTATAATAGATTGAATAAGTAGCGGAATAGGCTTCCGCCAACAGAAAGGACGTATCCCCATGACAAAAATCGACGTGTTTTCCGGCTTTCTCGGTGCCGGCAAGACCACTCTCATCAAAAAACTCATCGCCGAAGCCTACAAGGGCGAAAAACTGGTGCTCATCGAAAACGAATTCGGCGAGACCGGCATCGACGGCGGCTTCATGAAAGAATCCGGCATCAAGGTCAACGAGCTCAACTCCGGCTGTATCTGTTGCAGCCTCGTGGGCGACTTTGAAAAGGCGCTCGGCAAGGTCGTTGACGAATATCAACCCGACCGCATCCTCATCGAGCCGTCCGGCGTCGGCAAGCTCAGCGACGTCATCAAAGCCGTCCTCGGCGCCGAAAACGGCAAAGCCGTACTCAACGCCGCCGCTGTCGTGGTGGACGCCGGCAAATGCCGGATGTACATCAAGAACTTCGGCGAATTTTTCCTCGATCAGGTCGGACACGCCAAGGTGATCATACTCAGCCGCACCAAAAACATCGCCGAGGACAAGTTAAAGGAGTGCATCGCTCTGCTTCGCGAGCACAACAAGGACGCCGTCCTCATCACCACCGACTGGGACGAGCTTGACGGTGCGCAGATCCTTGCCGCCATGGAATCGGCAAAAACGCCGGAAGACGAGCTGAAAGCCCTCGTCGAAGAGACGGCGCACCATCACCATCATCACGATGATGACGATGACGACGATGACGAGTGTGACGATCCCGTCTGCGCGTGCCACCATCATCATGATGACGACGACGATGATGAGCATGAGCATCACCACCACCATCACCACGACGGCGATGACGAATGCGACGATCCCGACTGCGAATGCCACCATCACCATGATGACGACGACGATGACGACGACGGGCATGAGCATGAGCATCACCACCACCATCATCACCACCACGCCGACGAGGTCTTTTCCAGTTGGGGCAGCGAAACGGCGCACAAATACACCTTTGAAGAGCTCGACGCGGCGCTCGGAAAGCTCGACGGCGGCGACTACGGCGTCGTTCTGCGTGCCAAGGGCATCGTGCCGCTGACCGACGGCACCTGGGCGCACTTCGACTACGTGCCCGGCGAAAAGAACCTGCGCCGCGGTACGGCGGAGCTCATCGGCAAGCTCTGCGTCATCGGCTCGCATCTCGCCGAGGACAAACTGCCCGCCCTCTTCTCGCTGTAAGTCCGCCGTGACCGAAAGGACGTCATCATGAACAAACAAGTAAAAGAAATCCCCGTTTATCTGTTCACCGGCTTTCTGGAAGCGGGGAAAACGAAATTCATTCAGGAGACCTTTGAGGACGAGCGCTTCAACAACGGCGAAAACACCCTCATCCTGCTCTGCGAGGAGGGCATCGAGGAATACGACAAGTCCCGCTTCAAGGGCGACGTCGGACACATTCACATCCACCCGGTCGAAACACCGGAGGCGCTTGATCCCGCGGTGCTTTCGGCTTTGCAGGACAAGTACGACATCGAGCGCGTCGTCGTGGAATACAACGGCATGTGGATGCTCGACGTGCTGTATGCCGGGATGCCGGACGGCTGGATGATCTATCAGGAAATCTGCTTCGCCGACGCCGGCACGTTCCTCAATTACAACGCCAACATGCGCAGTCTCGTCGTCGACAAGCTCAAAAGCTGTGAGCTCATCGTCTTCAACCGCGCCGACGAAAAGACGCTCCCCAAGGAGCAGTTCCACAAGATCGTGCGCGCCGTCTCCCGCCGCTCCAACATCGCCTACGAATACACCTCCGGCGAAGTGGAATACGACGACATCGAGGATCCGCCGCCTTACGACATGAACGCGCCCATCATCGAGATCGCCGACGAGGACTACGCCTTCTGGTACATCGACTTTGCCGACAAGCCCGAAACCTACGACGGCAAGACCATCCGCATCCGCATGATGGTCGCCAAGAACAAATCCCTCGTTGACGGCGAAATGGTGGTCGGGCGCAAGCTCATGACCTGCTGTGCCGCCGACGTGCAGTACAAGGGAATGTTATGTCTGTGCGACACGGCACACAAGTACAAGTCCGGTGACTGGGTCTTACTCACCGCCAAAATAGCCTTTGAAAACCACCGTCTCTACAAGGCAAGCCGCGGTCCCATGCTTCACGCGACCGCCGTCAAAAAAACGACTCCTCCCGCAGAGGAGATCGCGTCGTACTGACCGTTTTACCGTTTTACCGTTTTAACCGAAAGAAAGGAAGAATCATCATCAAGAACAATCAAAACAATCCGAACAATCAGACGAATCAGAATAATCAGAACGATCCGTTCAATCAGCCGGGCCGGCAGAACCGGACTCCCGCCTCAAAGCAGAACCGGCACGACCGCGGCGGCAAAGGCAAGCCGCAGACGCCGTCCGCGCTTCCGGTAAAGATCATCCCGCTCGGCGGCATCGGCGAGATCGGCAAGAACATGACCGTCATCGAATACGCCGACGAAATGGTCGTCATCGACTGCGGCGTCGGGTTCCCCGATGAAAGCATGCTCGGCGTCGATCTCGTCATCCCCGACACGGCGTACCTCGAAGAAAACGCCGACAAGGTCAAGGGCATCTTACTGACGCACGGGCACGAGGATCACATCGGCGCCATCCCCTACGTGGTGCGCCTCGTCAATCCGCCTATCTACGGCACGCTCCTCACGCTCGGCATCGTGGAAAACAAACTCATCGAGCACGGTCTTGAACATGCCGTCAAGCTCAATCAGGTCTGCTCGGGCGACACCGTGCGCCTCGGCCGGTATTTCACCGCCGAATTCATCCGCGTCAATCATTCCATCGCGGATTCCTGCGCCATCGCCGTCACCTGCCCCGCCGGCACCATCGTCTGCACCGGCGACTTCAAGATCGACCTCACCCCCATTCAGGGCGAGCCCATCAACCTCACCCGCTTCGGCGAGATCGGCAAGGCGGGCGTGCTCGCGCTGCTCGGCGAATCGACGAATGCCGAACGCAGCGGCTTCACCATGAGCGAGCGCAAGGTGGGCAAGAGCCTCGACAACATCTTCCGCGGCTGTGACAAGCGCATCGTCATCGCCACCTTCTCCTCCAACGTCCACCGCGTCCAGCAGATCATCGACTACTCCCACAAATACGGGCGCAAGGTCGCCCTCACCGGACGCAGTATGCTCAGCATCATCGAGGCGGCGGAACGCTTCGGCTATATGGACATCCCCAAGGGTACCCTTATCGACATCAACGACATCAAACGCTTCAAACCGGAAGAGCTCACCATCGTCACCACCGGTGCCCAGGGCGAGCCCATGAGCGCGCTCTACCGCATGGCGTTTGCCGAGCACGACAAGGTGCTGTTAACGCCGTCCGATCTCGTCGTCATCTCCGCCACCACCATCCCCGGCAACGAAAAGCTGGTCACCAAGGTGGTAAACGAGCTTCTCAAAAAGGGCGTGACGCTCTTGAACGACGCCGTCGCCGACGTGCACGTCTCGGGACACGCCTGCCAGGAGGAGCACAAGATCATCCAATCTCTCGTCAACCCGAAATATTTCATCCCCGTACACGGCGAATACCGCCACCTCAAAGCGCACGCCGATCTTGCCGCCGAAATGGGCATGGATGCTTCCCACATCCTCATCCCCGAGATCGGCATGGTCATCGAGCTGACGGAAAATTCCGCCAAGACGACCGACCGCGTGCCCTCCGGCAAGGTGCTTATCGACGGTCTCGGCGTGGGCGACGTCGGCAGTGTGGTCTTACGCGACAGACGGCATCTGGCGCAGGACGGGCTCATCGTGGTAGTCGCCACCATGAGCATCGCCGACAAGGAACTGCTTTCCGGTCCCGACATCGTTTCCCGCGGCTTTGTCTACGTCAAGGAAGCCGAGGAGCTGATGGACGGGCTCAAAACCATGGCACGCGAGACCATTGAAAAATGCTTCGACGACGACATCGACGAGTACAACGCCATCAAGGGGCGCATCAAGGACGCGCTCACCACCTATATTTACGGCGCCACCAAGCGCAAGCCGATGATCTTACCGGTCATCATGGAGCTGTAAGACGACTACAAAAACGAACGGACGGACGGATCGCATGAAAATCGGAAACCGGCACATAAACGCGGTGTTTCTTATGCCGAAAATCGACAACGCCTATCTCAACCGCGCCAAAAAAGCGGAATTAAAGGTGCTTTACTACCTCTTTGCCCACGGCGGAATGGCTGATCTTGCCGCCATGAAGTGCGATCTGGAAGAAACGGAGAGCACGCTCACGTCGGCGCTTGCCTTCTGGCGGGCGGCGGGCGTCATCGAGGAAGCGGAGGAGCCGGAAGAAACGGAAAAGCCGGAGAAACCGGAAGAAACGGAAAAAGAAGACGTGTCCGGGCAGACGGCATCGCCCGAGCCCGTCGTGCGCCGGGTATCGCCCGTGCCGTCCTATTCGCTGACCGAGATCGCCTCGGCGCGGGAAAGGGACAGCGAATACGCAAGTCTGCTCGCCTATCTCGAAAAGCTGACCGGCAAGGTCTTCAACGCCGCCGAACAGGGCATCGTGCTGTATCTGTACGACACGGCGGGCATCGCCTACGAGGTCATCATGGGCGTGGCGCAATACTGCGTTTCCAAGGGAAAAAGCTCGCTGCGCTACATCGAAAAGACCACCCTCAACCTCCATGACGAAGGGATAAACACCTACGCCGAGCTGGAGGCGCACCTCATGGGAGAGCAGTCGCACACGCGCTACGAGGACATGGTAAAGCGCGTCATCGGCGCGATGGGACGGGCGCTGACGCGCACCGAAAAACAGCACGTCCGCCGTTTCGAAACGGAATTCAAGGCATCGGAGGAGCTTGTGTCGCTCGCCTACGACAAGACCGTCGCCAAAATCGGGAAGGCGCAGCTTTCGTACATGGCAAAAATTTTGGAATCGTGGCACGAAAAGGGGCTCGACACCCCCGAAAAGGTGGAAAAAGCCCTGCAAAGCGGCAAGGACTTCCCCGACGCGAAAAAAGCCGACGGCAGGAAAACCGACGGCGGGCGGCTGCACTTCGATTTAGAAGACATTTTCGAAAAACCCGTCTGACGGGAACAAAACAGAGAAAAAACAGAAAAACGGAGAATAACGGATGTACATACAGTCTTTGAACGTCCACGCTTTCGGCAGGCTCAAAGAAAAAGAATACCCGCTGTCCGACGGCATCAACGTGTTTTACGGTCCCAATGAGTCCGGCAAAAGCACGCTTACGCGCTTTATCCGCTTTATGCTGTACGGCTTCCCCGAGGGAAGGCTTGCGGATCTTGCCAAAAACGACAAAAAGAAATACCTGCCGTGGGACGACGACAGTCTGCGCGGCGAGCTTGCCCTCATCGCCGACGGGCAGAACTATACCGTGCGCCGCGAGCAGTCCAAGCGCGCCTCTTTTTCCATCACCCGTGCGGACGGCACCCCGGTCTTCCCCGGCGTCAACGCCGGCGACGCTTTTCTCGGCGTCGCGGCGGACGTATACGACAAAACGGCGCTCATCAGCGCGGGAGACGTGCTGTTTTCCGACGCCGACTCCCTCATGAGCGCCATCAAGAACACCGTCTTTTCCGCCGACGAAGCCGTCGATTCGGACGAGGCTCTGCGAAAACTCGAGACCTTGCGCTACGCCATCCTCGGCAAAGCACAGCGGAGCGGGCGGCTGTACGATGCCCGCAAGGAGCTTGCCGATCTCTGTGCGCGGCGAAACGCGGTCATCGCCTTTCACAAGGAACTGCTCGGCGCGGAAGCGGCACTGGAACGCGTCCACGCCAGTCAGAAAGAAGACCGTGCCATCCTCGACCGGCTGGAAAAAGAAGAACGCAACCGCAAAGCGCACGAAGCGAAGGGAAAGCTCGACGAGCTGTGCGAGGCGGAAAACGCCTTTCTTGCCGCAAAAGAGGAACACGATTCCTTTTCGCTCTCCCTCACGTTCGGCTCGTTTCTGCCGGACAGAGCGTATCTTGCCGAGACGGATCACGCCGTCATAGCCTGCGAACAGGCGGACGGGCGCATCGAGAACACCCGCGCCGATCTTGCCGCCGCCGAGGACGCCTACAAGGCGTCGTTCGCCGACGAAAAGCAGATGCGCTTCAACGCCTCACTTGAAAAAGCGGGCAAGACCGCCGACGAGATCGCCGGGACGCGGCGCACCCTCTCGGAGGGCATCCGCAAGGCGGGACGGCTCGCCGTGCTGTTCACCTGCTTACTCGTCACGTTTCCCGTCGGCATCTGGTTTTTTATCAAAAAAGGAAAACTCAAAAAAGAACAGCAGACTCTCCTCGACGCCCTTGACTGCGCCTCTGCCGAGGAACTGGACGCCCGGCTTGCCCGGTACGACGTCTTCCGCGATCAGATCGCCTCCGCCGAAAGAAGGCGGGACGACGTAAAAGCCGCGCTCGACGAAGCCATCGCAAAGCGCAAAGAAGCAAGCGACGCGCTGTGCGCTTTGCTTGAAAAGAGCGGGCTTTCCCTCTCGCTGTCCGACACCTCCGCCATTGCCGACGCCGCAAAGCGCCATATCGCCGACCTCGCCGAAAAGCTTGACCGTCTGGAAGCCCTCGCCGGGACGCTCGCCGTCAAGGAAACGGCGTTCCGTACGCTTGACGGCGCCTCCGACAGAAAAGCGCTCACCGAAACGGCTTCCCTGTTCGATCCGGCGCTTCCCGTGCGAACGGCTTCGGAACTGCAAAGGGAGATCGGCTTCTATACGGAAGCGATGAAGGGGCTCGCCGAACGCGAGCGCGACATGGAGAAGAAGGTCGCCGTCATCGCCGGCAACACCGAAAAGCCGGACGAGCTGACCGCCGCCATCGACAAACTGTCGGATGACATCCGCGCCATGGAAAAACAGCACGCGGCGCTCGCCCTTGCCTGCGAAGCGCTTGAAAACGCGCACGAAAGCATGCGCACCGGTGTTTCGCCCGTCCTCACCGAAAAGACCTCCGCACTGTTCCGTCTCCTCACGGACGGCAAATACCGCGATCTCTGCGTGGACGCCTCTCTGGCGCTGTCCTTCCGTGCGGCGGACGACGCCTCCTTCCGCCCCGCCGACTATCTCTCGACGGGAGCGCTCGACGCCGCTTATCTCTGCACCCGTCTGACGCTCATCCAGTATCTGTACAAGGAAAAACCGGTGCTGTTATTCGACGACGCCTTCTCACACATCGACGACGAGCGGCTGAAACGCATCTGCGATATGTTGAAACAGCTCGCGGCGCAGGGATATCAGATCGTCATCTTTTCCTGCCACGACCGCGAAATGCGCTTTTTAGACGGCGCCGCCGCTGTTCATACTCTCTGATCTTTGCTGTAATTTTATTTATAATTTAAATTTAACGAAAGAAGGAATTCCCATGGCTTTTGAAGCCGCCAAGGCACATCTTGCCGCGTTCGGCGCTGCCGATCGCATCTTACAGTTCGAGGTATCCAGCGCCACCGTCGATCTCGCCGCCAAGGCGATCGGCTGCGACGGCTGTCAGATCGCGAAATCCCTCTCCTTTGCCCTGCCGACAGGCCCCGTCCTCGTCGTCGCGGCGGGCGACACCAAGGTGGACAACCGCAAATTCAAGGACTTTTTCGGCGTCAAGCCCAAAATGCTCGCCTTCGACGAGGTGGAAGCCCTCATCGGGCACGCCGTCGGCGGCGTCTGCCCGTTCGGCATAAAAGAGGGCGTGAAGGTCTATCTCGACGAATCCTTAAAGCGCTTTGAGACGGTATACCCCGCCGTCGGCTCGTCAAGCAGCGCCATCGGACTGTCCCTCGCGGAACTGGAAACCTTCTCCGGCAGTACCGGCTGGGTGGACGTGACCAAGCTCCCGGAAGAAGTGACGGTCGGTTGAAAAAATATCTCTCCGCCGGGCTCATCTTAACGGCGGGCGTCCTGTGGGGGCTGATGGGCATCTTCGTCGATTCCCTTGCCGCCTGCGGCTTCTCCACGTGGCAGACGGCTCTGCTGCGCCTCGTCGGAGCGGCGCTGTATTTTGCGCTGTTTCTCGCCGTCAAGGACCGCTCGCTCCTTGTGATACGCCTGCGCGATCTGCCTCTCTTCGCGGGTCTCGGGCTTTTCAGCATCCTCGCCATGACCTGCTGTTACTTTCTCGCCATCCGCATGACCTCCTACTCGGTCGCCGCCATTCTGTTATACACGGCGCCCGTCATCGTATCGGTCTGCTCGGCGCTCTTTTTCGGAGAGGTCTTTACCGGGCGCAAATGCTTTTCGCTGGCGCTCGCCGTTCTGGGCTGCGCACTGGTGTCCTGCTCCGGCTTTTCGGGTGGCGTCACGGCGTACGGCATCCTCTTCGGACTGCTGTCGGGCATTGCCTACGCCCTGTACAGCATTCTCGGGAAGATCGCCCTCTCCAGCGGCTATTCGCCTTATACCGTCAGCGCTTACGCCTTTATCTTCGCATCTCTCGGTGCTCTGCTCGTCTGCGACGCGCCGGGGACGTTCGCGCATTTTGCGCACATCCCGCCGCACGCATGGCTGTGGGTGGTGCTCATCGGGCTCGTCTCGGCGTTCCTGCCATTTTTGCTGTATACGCTCGGACTTGCCGACACCCCGCCGGGGAAAGCGTCGGTGCTTGCCACCGTCGAACCACTGACCGCCGCGCTGTGCGGTCTTTTCCGCGGGCAGACGCTGTCGCTCGTTTCGGTCTGCGGGATGCTCTTCATCCTCGCCGCCAATTTTTTGCAGTTTCTCCCGCCCCGTTCCGCCCGCAAAACACACTGACTTATGGTTCGCTCTTCGGAGCCGCAAAAAGCCGACGTCGCCCGGACGTCGGCTTTTTGTTGGCTTTTTCTATCAAAATTTCGTCCCGTTTTCGACAATTCGATGTGCATTATGCACAAATTTCGCCGGTAATAATCGTATGGATTGTGCATTGAAAAACGGAGGGGATTCGTCTATAATAAAGAGGTAAGGATTCGATTTCGGAAACCTAATTTCGGAAAGGGGTATTATCCATGGCAAATCTGACAGCAGAAGCAATCAATATCAAAAACGTGTGCCTTCTGGGGCACGGCGGAAACGGAAAGACGTCACTCGCGGAATCCATGTTATTCTTGGCAAAGGAAACCGACCGCCTCGGCAAGATCGCCGATGGAAATACCGTGTGCGACTTTGACGCGGAAGAGACCAAACGGCAGTTCTCGGTTTCCACCGCCATCGCGCCGCTTTTCTGGAAAAACCGCAAGATCAATTTAGTCGACACCCCCGGTACGCTGGACTTCGCGGGCGAAGTCATGCAGGGCTTACGCATCACCGGCACCGCCCTCATCGTCATGGACGCCAAGAGCGGCGTCGACGTCGGTGCGGAGCTCGCGTGGGACAGAGCCACGGCACTCGGCGTGCCCAAGGCCTTCTTTATCAACAAGATGGACGACGAAAACGCCAACTTCGGCAACACCATCGAGCAGATGCGCGACAAATTCGGTCAGCAGATCTGCCCCATCGCCATCCCCGTCATCGTTGACCGCAAGCCGCTCGGCTACGTCGATCTCATCACGCTCAAAGGCTACGAATACGTCAAGGACGGCACCTTAAAGGAAATGTCCGTTCCCGAGGCAAGTATGCCCAAGATCCTCTCCTTCCGCGATATGTTGATGGAAGCGCTCGCCACCACGAGCGACGAAATGATGGAAAAATTCTTCGGCGGCGAAGAATTTACCGAAGAGGAAATGCACGACGCCATGAACCGCGGCATCATCGACGGCTCCATCGCGCCCGTTATGGTCGGCTCCGCCGTGACGCTCATGGGCGTCGCCCCGCTCATGGACATCATCGCCGCTTCCTTCCCCAACCCGCTTGACCGCAAGGGCGAACGCAACGAAAACGGGGAAGAAGTCAAGCCGAGCGCCTCCGCGCCGACCGCCGTCTTCGTGTTCAAGACCGTCGCCGACCCGTTCGTCGGCAAAATGTCCTTCTTCAAGGTCATGAACGGCACATTGAAGCGCGACATGGTACTCAAAAACCTTGACACCGGCGCCGAGGAAAAATTCGCGCACATCTACATCGTCCGCGGCAAAAAGCAGACGGAGGTCGAGGAGATCGGCTGCGGCGACATCGGTATGACGGCAAAGCTCGCCGACACCAACACCAACGACACCCTCGGCGGCGACAAGAAATTCGCCAAGGTCGTCTTCCCCAAGCCGTACTACCGCATGGCGGTCGTGCCCAAAGCAAAGGGCGACGAGGACAAGATCTCGACGGCGATCGCACGCATTCTGGAAGAGGATCCCGCCATCCGTTACGAAAACAACGCCGAAACCAAGCAGATGCTTCTGTCGGGACTCGGCGATATGCACCTTGACGTCGTGGTTTCCAAGATCAAGAGCAAATACGGCGCCAACGTCGATCTGACCGACGCCAAAATCGCCTACCGCGAGACCATCAAGAAGAGCGTCCAGGTCGAAGGCAAGCACAAGAAGCAGTCCGGCGGAAGCGGACAGTACGGTCACGTCAAGATGACCTTCTCCCCGGGAGAAGCGGAGGGGCTGACCTTCACGCAGAGCGTCGTGGGCGGCACCGTGCCGAAGAACTTCTATCCGGCAGTCGAAAAAGGACTTCTCGAAGCCATGCAGAAGGGCGTGCTCGCCGGATTCCCGGTGGTCAACCTTGCCGCCGATCTGTTTGACGGCTCGTATCATCCGGTCGACTCCAACGAAATTTCCTTCAAGCTCGCCGCAAAGCTTGCTTACAAAGAGGGACTTCCCAAGGCAAATCCGGTCATTCTGGAACCTGTCTGCTCGTTAAAGGTCACGGTGCCGGAGGGGTTGGTGGGCGACGTCATCGGCGATCTCAACAAGCGCCGCGGCAGAGTGCTGGGCATGAACCCGGCGGAAAACAGCAAGAACACGGTAGTGGAAGCCGAAGTGCCGTTAGCGGAAATGGCGAACTACACGGTTTCTCTGCGTGCGCTGTCACAGGGACGCGGCGTATATGATCTGGAATTTGCGCGGTATGAAGAAACGCCCGCAAATGTCGCGCAGAAGATCATCGAAGAAGCCAAGAAAGACGCAGAAGAAGAGGATTGAAGCGTGCCGCTTCACCCATACCGCGAGTGTAAGCTCGCGGTATAATTATATGTAGAGTCCCGCGGTTAGGGGACGCGTCCGCCGGGCTCCGGCGGGCGTTTTTGCGTCGCAAGCGGCACAGGGAGACGTTTTACCTTTTTTCTTGCAAAAGAAAAAGGGTAAACGAAAAAAGATTGGCGGGGAGCACCCCGGACCCCCTACTCCGCAAAACGGGAAAACGTTTTGCGGAGGTGCGAAACGTTATCACGGCGGCATCGGTGCAGGACACGCACAAACCCCAAACCGTGCGGCACGGATGTTTTACATGGCACAAACGGCGGCGTAGTGCCGGATATTGATGATATGTACAAAAGGATGGGTTATACGAGATGTTGTTCTATCCGGCGCTCTGCCTCTATTCGACGCGGGCGGGTTTGGCAAAAATTTTCGGGAACTCTGCGCGCGGGATAGGGACGCAGAGTTAGTTAGGGACGTATTTCACTGTACTATCCTTTTCCGCAAATCACGAATTTCCGGAAGTAGCCCCGCCGTTTGTGCAACAAAAACATAACCGAGCCGCACGGCT
>JAZRVE010000030.1:0-2126 GCA_045598975.1 Eubacteriales bacterium | reverse complement strand
GGGCATATCGGAGGTGTTGGCGATGAGGACGGTACGCTGTAAGAGCGAGCGTGCGCTGCGCGGGTCTTTGAGGTCGGGGAACTCGCGCAGAACGTCCGTCATTTCGTTGCCGCGTTCGCCGCAGCCGATATAAATGACGATGTCCACGTCGGAGAATTTGGCGAGCTGGTGCTGAACGACCGTCTTGCCGCTGCCGAACGGGCCCGGGATGCAGGCGGTGCCGCCCTTGGCGATGGGGAACATGGTGTCGATGTTGCGCTGACCGGTGATGAGCGGCTCATACGGCGGCAGTTTCTTCTGATAGGGACGTGCCGTACGCACCGGCCACTTCTGCATGAGGGTGAGAGGCTTGTCGCCGTCCGGGGTCGAAAGCGTTCCGACGGGCTCGGCGACGGTGTAGTCGCCTTCGCTTATCGAAAGGACGGTGCCGGAGAGGCGGGGAGAGAGCAGAATTTTGTGGACGACCGATTCGGTCTCCTCGACGGTGCCGAGGATGGCGCCGCCTTCCAGCACGTCGCCTGCTTTGACGGCGGGGACGAAGTGCCATTTTTTCTCACGGTTGAGCGCCGGACAGTCGACGCCCTTGGGAAGATTGGCGCCGTAGGAGGCGTACAGCACTTCCAGCGGACGCTGGATGCCGTCGTAGATGTTGGTGACGAGTCCCGGACCGAGCTCCGCCGAAAGCGGTTCGCCCGTCGAGATGACCTCGTCGCCGGGGCCGATGCCCGCCGTTTCCTCATAAACCTGAATGGAGGCGTTTTCACCGTGCATTTCGATGATCTCTCCGATGAGCCCCGCCTTACCGACGCGCACCACGTCGAACATGTTGGCGCTTCTCATGCCGCCTGCGATGACAAGCGGTCCGGAGACCTTGATGATGGTACCTTTTATCATGCTTATTACCTCTGTATCCTTACTTGATTTACTGTAAGATGTCGGCGCCGACGGCGCGTTCCACCGATTTGCGGATGCTTGCCATGCCGAAGCCGTTTGAACCCGTACGCGGCGGGAGCGGCACGACGGCAAGGGAGGGATCGGTCTTGTACCGGTCGTATACGTCGGGGATCTGCGAGAGCAGGTCCTCCGTGACGTACAGCACGGCAAAGCCGTTTTTCGCGGCGTGGGAGATCTTCTGTGCCGCCTGCTCGGGCGTTTCGGCGATGAAGACGGTAAAGCCCGCCGCCATGAAGCATAGTACGCTTTCCTTGTCGCCGATGATTCCGATCTTGTTCATGACAGCCCTCTCAATCTCGCCCTGACGGCGCTTTCGTCAAGTCCCGCCGCTTTCCCGGAAAGCAGGATGCGCACGTTTTTGATCTCGGCTTCCCGCCGGACGACGTAGGAGATCACTTTTTCGATGCCGAACGCCCCTGTCACGCCGCCCGCCGCATAGGAGAGGTACAGTTCCTCGCCTTGCTTTTCCGCGTCGGAAAGATCGCCCGCCGCAAGAGAAGAAAAGGACGTGTGTGCCAGCGCTGCAAGCAGTTTTGACGTATTTTCGGCGTAGACCGAAAGAAAAAACTCGCCCGTCAGCGTACCGCCCGGGATAAAGACGTTCTTGAAGGTGTTTTTGTCCTGTTTGCGGCGGATGCACCGCACGCAGGAAAGGAGGTTGACCGTGTCGATGCGCCGCGCGACAAGGTTTTCAAGATAGGTAAGCCCGGTCGCTTTCGCCCCCTCCGTCATGTCGGCGAACGCCGCCCTGTCGAGAAGGAGATCGACGCATTGCGGATCGTGGGAGGCGGCAAGCTCGCCTGCCGCGTCGGACGCCGCCTTTGCCATATGCGCGGGAAACGCCGAAAAATTTCTGTCGAGCACGAGCGGGATGACCTTCTCACGCGTGACCGTCCCGCAGGACACGAGCATGCTTTCGCACGCGGCAATATTGCCGAGCGCGTCGCATTTGACGGCGCTTTTGAGGTTGTGGCAGTCGTAGACGTAACGAAGCGGGAAAAGCACCTCGTAAGGCTTTGTGAAAAGGTCGGGTGTCCCGTCGATGAGCGAGACCGCAAAGGAGAAGGTCTTTTCCAGCTCCCGCGACAGGATCCGTTCCTGCGTTTCGTCGTCCGCCGCCCCGTAGGCTTCCCGCACGGCGGCAAGCGCCTCGTCGTAGGAAACGCCGCACA
>JAZRVE010000029.1:0-8907 GCA_045598975.1 Eubacteriales bacterium | reverse complement strand
AGCGGTCGCAGTTGCCGGCGACGGTGAGAAATGCCGTTTCGGGGAACTCGCCGCGTAAGGAAAGGGCGTCGTCGGCGTGGTCGCCGAGATGGATGACAAGCCCGACGCTTTTGCGTTTGCGGCAGAGCAGATCGTACAGCCGATCGGTCTTGCCGTGTGTATCGGAAACAATGAGAATTTTCAAAACAAACCGCCTTTCCGGTTATCAAAGGCACGGGAGTGCGCATATAATACCGTAAAAGATAGGAGGAACGGGTATGACCGATCATGAGAATCTCAAAAAACTGCTGGCGCTGTCCGATGATGAACTGAGAAAGAAAGTGACGGAAGCCGCCCTTGCCGCGGGAGCGGATAAAGGGCAGACCGACAGCGCTTTGCGGGACGTGAAAAAACTGCGTGGGATGCTGTCCTCCGTCACGGAGGAGCAGATGAAGGCACTGCTTGCGGGACTTGATGAAAAACGGGCGGAGGAGATCAGAAAACGACTGCGCAGTATGTGAGAAAAGGGGAGAAAGGGCAATGAGCGAGGTAACGGGCGATACCATAAAGGAACTGCTTGCCGATCCGAAGAATTTAGATACCATAGCGGCGCTTGTGAGCGGACTTTCCGCAGGCGGAGCACCGAAAGAAGCGGAGGACGGGATGAAAGGGAAAGAGGCCGAAAGCGGAGAGGCTTTGCCGCAGGAAGCCGTTCCGGAAAGGCTTGCGGATACGGTGAACCGTATGACGACAAGCATGGGCGGGGATAAGCGGATCGCGCTTCTCAAAGCCATCAAGCCTTACGTCAGCGATGAAAAAAAAGAGCGCGTGGACGGACTTGTCCGCGCGATCGGCGTCGCCGGCATGATAAAGCAGTATAAGGACAGCGGCTTCGGCGGATTGCTCGGATAAGGAGGGAGCGACGTGTATGCAAGAGATTACGGAGACACCCCGGGGAGCGTGAAAGCGTTTGAGGAGGCGTTTGCCAAAGAGGAATTTCTCAAACGCGCGGCAAACGTCCACGGTGCCGATAGCTGTACGGGATACGACCGGACGGCACGGCGGGAAGGTCCGCCGGTTCGGACGGAAAACAGTGACGCGGTGCCTAAAAGGCGTGGCGGTCTGCCGGATTTTTTCGGTCAGGCGGATAACGGCGATAAGCTGTTACTGCTTCTGATGGTGTTTTTCCTGCTTGACGGCGACACCGAAAACGATGCTCTCGTCCCGCTTTTGTTAGCCGTTCTCTTTTTCACCTGATACGCCGAACAGTGCGTCCTCCGCTTCTTTGTACGGCGCGGGAAGCGTGATGCCGGTCTCGGCAAAACTGTCAAGCAGGGAAGCGGAGAGGGAGTAAAACAGCACGCCGTCCTCATAACAGCTTGCCTCGGTCACGATGCCGTGATCGAGGTCGAGTTTGTATTCCTGTTTTTGTACGTAATCCCCGACGGTGTTTTCAAAGACCACGTTCAGATATACGCGGCCGTCATCGTCCGTAAGAGAAAAGGTATAGCCGTCGAGCCGGGTATACCGCAAAAAATCGCGGTGCGTAAACAGTGTGCCGACTTCTTCTTCGGGGCGGAAAGCGCCGCTCGCGTAGGTGACCGAGCGCAGACGGCTGCCCTGTAAACGGTTGAGCGTCGTAACGGTACCGTCGCAGAGGAGTTGTTCCTTTACCGCGGTCCCTTGCAGGCGGTAGCAGACGTCCTTTTCTCCGTCGCGACGCAGCAGGACGCGGTTTGTGCTCTCTTTGCCGCCGGTATAAAGGGAATACTGCACGTCAAGGCAATAGCGTTCCGTCGGGACGAGCCCTGTAAGCAGTTCCTCGACGCTTTCCGCCGTCAGATCCCGCTTTTCAAAAGAGGAAAGGGGAACGCCCGCTTCGTTTTTCAGGAAGGTATCAAGGCGGTGGTTCACATTTGTGCCGTCTTCGGAAACGGAAAGACCGAGAAAGCCGTCGAGAAACGGCGGCGTTTCCAGAAGCCCGAGCCGAAAGAGCCCGAACAGAATAAACAGAAGAATGGCGGCAATGACGAGGACCTGTAAAAACGAGAAGAAAACGTTACCTGCTTTTCGCATACTGCCACCCTTTCGCAAAACGTATTTGCAGACAGATCAGTTTTTCGGCGTCATGTTGGAATCCTCTTCGATGATCTTCTCCTGTTTTTCGGAAATGTCTTTGCGCTCAAAGGAGAAGTTGAGGTTGCCGTATAGCATGACGAGCGCGCATATTGCAACGATTCCGGCACGGATTTTCCACGCGGTCGTGCCGAAGGAGTAGAGGATCGCCGCGATGCCGGACATGCCGCTTGCGGCATAGAGGATCATGACGGCGTGCTTCTGGTCGAAGCCCTTGTCAATGAGTTTGTGATGCAGATGCCCGCGGTCGGCGTGGAAGGGGCTCTGCCCGTGGACGATGCGGCGTAAGAAGGCAAAGGTGGTGTCGACGAGCGGAAGTGCGAAGACGAGAAGCGGCACCAAGAAGGACAGAAGTCCGTTGACCTTGAAGCATCCGCGGATGGAAAGCACGCCGAGCGTGTAACCGAGGAAAAGTGCGCCGGTATCGCCCATGAAAATGCGGGCGGGGTTAAAATTGAAGGGCAGGAAGCCGAGGCAGGACCCTGCGAGGATAGCGATCATACAGATGACGTTGATGTCGGTATCCGTGCCGGTCAGCGTCAGAAACAGCGTGATGGCGGAGATGGCGGAAACGCCGCAGGAGAGGCCGTCAAGCCCGTCAATGAGGTTGACGGCGTTGGTGATGGCGACGATCCAAAAAAGGGAGAAGATCGGCGAAAGGATCTCGGAAAGCTCGATGTGGCTGTTGAGCAGATTGAACTGCTCGATGACGTTGCCGGAGCCGACCGCAACGGCGGCGGCGGCGATCTGTAAACCGAGTTTGAGCAGGGGATTCATGTCGTATTTGTCGTCCACGATGCCGACGATGACGATGATGAGGTTGCCGACCAGCATCCCGTAGGTGGAAAGGGAAGGCTTGCAGAAGACAAGCACCGATACGGCAAAGGCGAGAAATATGGCAAGACCGCCCATGAGCGGGGTTTCGCGCGAATGCATACGGCGGTTGTCCTTCGGGATATCGGTCACATGAAACTTAAAAGCAAGTGTGCGGACGACCGGCGTTGTCGTGACGGATAAGAAAAAGGCGCAGACCAAAGCTATCAGAATGCCGAAATATGTGTCGGCACCTTCAAAACTCATTAGGGAATTCATTAGGGAACATCCTTTCACACACTTATTTCCCGGTGTAGAAGCCGACTTTTTTGTAGACTTTACTTAACGTGCGGGAAGCAAGGGAAGCGGCTTTTTCGGCGCCGTCCTTCATGATGCCTTCGAGGTATGCCTTGTCGGCGACGAGACGTGCGTATTCTTCCCGGATGGGCGCAAGCCCGTCGGCGCAGACCTCTCCGACCGCTTCCTTGAAATCGCCGTAGCCTTTGCCGTCAAATTCCCGTTCGATCTCTTCAAAGGACTTACCCGTAAAGGAAGAGTAGATGGTCATGAGGTTGTTGATGCCGTCCTTGCCTTCGGCGTAGCGCACGCAGGCGTCGGAATCGGTGACGGCGCGCTTGATCTTGCGCACGGTGTCGTCGCGGCTCTCGATGATGGCAACGTAGGACGCCGGGTTGGGGTCGGATTTGCTCATTTTTTTGGTGGGATCGGTAAGGGAGTTGATCTTCATGCCGGTTTTGGGAATGTACGGCTCGGGAATGGTGAAAACATTGCCGTAGACCGAGTTGAAGCGGAGCGCGATGTCGCGCGTCAGCTCGACGTGCTGTTTTTGATCGATGCCGACCGGCACGAGATCCGCCTGATATAACAGAATGTCCGCCGCCATCAGCACGGGGTAGGTAAACAGCCCGGCGTTGATGTTGTCGGCGTGCTTCTGGGACTTGTCCTTGAATTGCGTCATGCGGGATAACTCGCCGAAGCCCGTGTAACAGCCGAGCACCCAGGAAAGCTCGGCGTGCGCCGGCACCTGGCTCTGCACGAACATGATGCTTTTTTGCGGATCGATGCCGCAGGCGGTGTAGAGGGCAAGGCCTTCAAGCGTGCGGCGGCGAAGCTCTGCCGGCACCTGACGGACGGTGATGGCGTGCAGATCGACCACGCAGTAGAGACAGTCGTAGTCGTTCTGGAGTGCCACCCAGTTTTTCAAGGCGCCTATGTAGTTGCCGAGCGTGATGATGCCGCTCGGCTGGACGCCGGAAAAGATGCGCTTACGCTTTTCGGGAGAAGCCTGTGGTGCGGTAGATTGGGAAATATCGTTGTTCATGATGTACAGTCCTTTTTCGAATATGATAAAACGGGAAATCAGCGGATGCCCATGTCTTTCATGACGCCGGCGAGAAGGGACACGCCCTTTTCGATCTGTTCATGCGACGGCATGGAGTAGTTCATGCGGAAGGAATAAGTCGGCTTGCCGAGTTCAGGCAAGAAGGTCTCGCCCGGCACGACGGCAACCTTTGCTTCCACCGAGCGGCGGATGAATTCCTTCATGTCGGTGCCCTCGGGGAGCGTCACCCACAGAAACAGACCGCCCTGCGGACGGGTGTAGGTGACGGATTTCGGGAAGCAGGCGTCCATGCAGGCAAGCATCTTGGCGCAGTTGCCGCCGTAGAGCTCGTTGATGGAGCGGATGTGTGCGTCGAGATCGTATTTTTCAATAAATTTCGAGGAGAGCATCTGAAAGAATAAGTTGGTGTGAACGTCGTTGGTCTGCTTGACGACGACGATCTTCTGAACGAGCTCCTTGTGCCCGCACAGGAAGCCGACGCGCATGCCGGAAGAGAGGATTTTGGAGAACGAGCCGGAATACAGCACCACGCCCTCGTCGTCAAAGCTCTTCAAGGTCGGCACGTCCTTGCCCGCAAAGCGCAGTTCGCCGTAGGGGTTGTCCTCGAGGATCACGACGCCGTATTTCTTGGCGAGCGAGACGATCTGCTTTCTCTTTTCGAGGGGCATGGTGACGCCGGAGGGATTCTGGAAGGTCGGAATGAGATAGATCAGCTTGACGCGCTTGTCGGCTTTGAGCATGGCTTCGAGTTTTTCGGGATCAATGCTGTCTCCCTCGATGTCGAGCCCTTTTATGTTGACGTTGTAGGAGCGGAAAGCGTTGAGCGAGCCGATGAACGACGGATTTTCGGTGATGATGGTGTCTCCCTCGTTGCAGAGCACCTTGGCGGCAAGGTCGATACCCTGCTGACCGCCGGAGGTAATGATGACGTCGTCAAAATCCTTTCCGATGCCGAACTTTGTCTGCAAACGGTCGGCGATCTGGTCGCGTAAGGGCTGATAGCCTTCGGTGATACCGTATTGGAGCGCCTTGGGCGCTTCGGTCGCAAAAATTTCATCGGCAAGACCGCGTAACTGCTCGATCGGGAAGGAGAGCGGAGAGGGATTGCCGGCGGCAAAGGAGATGACGCTCGGATCGGTCAGCGATTTGAAGATCTCGCGGATGGCGGAGGGCTTCAAGTCCTTGACTTTATCGGAAAACGGGTAATTCATAATCATGCCTCATTTCAAAACAAATTAACTTATTTTATTATTATAGCACATAAATGTCAGAATATCAAGAGAAAAACGAAGAAAAAAACGGCATCAGAAAAGCGTGAGCTGATTGGTCTCGTTGAGCTCGTCGAAAACGCCGTTTTTGCGTAAGATTTCGATGACGGCTTTGGAGATCTGTGCGCGGGTGCGCAGGTCTTCGACCGAGATGACATCTGCCTCCGTGCAGGCGGAGTAGATGGCGTCCGCGGCGGCGTCGCCGAGCCCCGACATGGAGGAAAAGGGACAGCGGATGCCCTTTTCGCCCTCGGGGAGAAAGTGGTGGCTGTGGGACTTTTTCAGATCGGGCTTCAAGAAGACGAAGCCGCGGGCACACGCCTCGTTGCAGAGCTGTAAGGTGGCGATCATGTCGGTCTCTTTCTGCGACGCATCCTTGCCCTTGCTTTCGATGTCTTTGAGGACGGCGTGAATGTGTGCCTTGCCCTTCGTGACGATCTCGGCGTCAAAGCCGCCGGGCGCGACGGACAGAAAAGCGGCGTAGAAGACCTGCGGCATATGGACCTTGAACCAGCCGAGCCGCAGTGCCGACATATCGTAGGCGACGGCATGGGCTTTCGGGAACATATACTTGATCTTGAAGCAACTGTCGATGTACCAGTCCGGCACGCCGTGCGCCTTCATTTCGTCGACCATTTCGGGGGTGAGCTTCTGCTTTGCCTTGCCCTTTCGGGTGATCTCCATGATGTTGAAGGCAAGGGAGGGCTCGAGTCCCTTCTGCATGAGGTAGATCATGATGGAATCACGTGTCCCGATGACCTCGGAAATGGTGCAGGTGTTGTTGAGAATGAGGTCCTGCGCGTTGCCGAGCCAGACGTCGGTGCCGTGGGAAAGACCGGAAATTTGCAGTAAGTCGGAAAAGTTCTTGGGCTTGGCGTCGACGAGCATCTGCCGGACGAATTTCGTTCCGAATTCGGGAAGCCCGAAGGTGCCGACCTCGCTGTCGATGTCGGCGGGCTCGACGCCGATGGATTTGGTGGAGATGAACAGCTCCATGACGTCGGGATCGTTCATAGGCAGATCCAGGACGTTAAGCCCCGAGAATTTCTCCATCATCTTGTATTTGGTCGGCACATCGTGTCCGAGTAAGTCGAGTTTCAGAATGGTATCGTGCAGGAATTTGAAGGCGAAGTGTGTGGTGACGATGTCGCTTTTGGGATCGTCCGCCGGGTGTTGGACGGGAGTGAAGTCGTAGACGTCGTATTCTTTCGGCACGACCACGATGCCGCCCGGGTGCTGACCGGTGGTGCGCTTGACGCCGGTACAGCCGAGCGTAAGGCGCTGGATTTCGGCGCTGTTGAGCGACAGCGAACGCTCGTCGAGATATTTTTTGACGTAGCCGTAGGCGTTCTTTTCGGCGATGGTGCCGAGCGTTCCGGCGCGGAAGACGTTTTCGGCACCGAAAAGGACTTCGGTGTACTTGTGTACCTTGCCTTGTACGTCGCCGGAAAAGTTGAGGTCGATATCGGGGGACTTATCTCCTTTGAAGCCGAGGAAGGTCTCAAAGGGGATGTCGTGCCCGTCGCTGAGCATGGAGATGCCGCAGCAGGGGCAGGGCTTGGGCGGAATGTCAAAGCCGGAGCCGACCGAGCCGTCGGTGAAAAATTCGGTAAAGAGGCACTTCGGACAGCGGTAGTGCGGTTCGAGGGGATTGACCTCCGAGATGCCTGCCATGGTGGCGACAAAGGATGAGCCGACCGAGCCGCGTGAGCCGACGAGATAGCCGTTTTCCTCACTGTATTTGATGAGGCGGCGGGCGATGACGTACAGCACGGCAAAGCCGTGGTCGATAATGGGCTTCAACTCGCGCTGCAAGCGCTTTTCGACGATCTCGGGAAGCGGATCACCGTATAGTTTTCTGGCAAGATCGTAGCAGTTGGAGGTCAACTCCTCCTCGGCACCGTCCATGTGAGGCGGATAGTTGCCTTCGGGAATGGGGCGGATGCGTTCGATGCTGTCGGCGATCTTGTTGGTGTTGGTGACGACGATCTCGTAAGCCTTGTCGGGATCGAGATAGGAAAATTCGGCGAGCATTTCCTCGGTCGTGCGCATATACAGCGGAATGTGGCGGTCAGCGTCGGCGTATTTCTGTCCGGCAAGCAGGATCTGACGGAAAATCTCGTCGCCCGGCTCGTTGAAATGCACGTCTCCCGTGGCGACGACGGGGATGTTCAGCTCGTCGCCGAGACGGATGATGGTCTTGTTGAGCTCGATGAGAGCATTCTCGTCGGCGACCATTTCCTTGTCGATCATGAAGCGGTTGTTGCCAAGCGGCTGGATTTCAAGATAGTCGTAGAACTTCGCGATCTCGCATAAATCCGCCCACGGGCGGTTGGTGTATACCGCCTGAAACAGTTCACCCGCCTCACACGCGGAGCCTATGATGAGCCCGTCGCGGTACTGTTCGAGGACGGTTTTGGGGATGCGCGGCACGCGGTGGAAATAGTCGAGATAGGAGAAGGAGACAAGCTTGTATAGGTTTTTGAGCCCCGTCATGTTCTTGACGAGGATGATCTGGTGATAACTCTTGATCTTTTTGGGATCGCAGTGCTCGCTCATGGAAGCCGACAGTGCGGAAAGGGAGGTGATGCCCTCGGCGATGAGCTTGCGGCAGAGCTTGTCGAAGATGAGGGCGAGCATGTGCGCGTCTTCAAAGGCACGATGATGGTTGAAATCGCCGAGCCCGAAGTATTCGGCAACGGTATCCAGTTTGTGCTTTTTCAATTCGGGGTTGCAGTATTTCGACATGGCAACGGTATCGAGATATACGATCGAGGTCTCGATGCCGAGACGTTCCGCTGCCATGCGGATAAAGCCGACGTCAAAGCCGGCATTGTGCGCGACCAGCATCCGGTCGCCGATAAAGGCAAGAAATCCGGGCAGCACCTCTGCGATCGTACCGGCGTCCGCCACCATTTCGTCGGTGATGCCGGTCAGGCGGGTGATCTCCGGCGGAATCGGCATTTCCGGATTGACGAGCGAATTGTAGACCTCAAGTACCTCGCCGCATTTCATGCGGACGGCGCCGATCTCGGTAATTTTACACGTCTGCACGGACAGACCGGTCGTTTCGATATCGAAAATCACGACTTCGTCGTCGAATTCCGCCTGATGCGTGCCGTACACCGCGCGCGCGGTATCGTCGACAAAATACGCCTCGACGCCGTAGATCACCTTCATGCCGAGCTTCTCGGCCTTCAGCATTGCGGTCGGGAACCCCTGCAGATTGCCGTGGTCTGTGATCGCCACAGCGTCATGTCCCCAGCGAAAAGCGGTCTCCACCGCCTCATCCGGCTTTGTAATTGCGTCCATGGCGGACTGACACGTATGCAGATGCAGCTCCACGCG
>JAZRVE010000028.1:0-16829 GCA_045598975.1 Eubacteriales bacterium | reverse complement strand
ATTGATATACCGGATAAGCGGAATCGCAAACGCCATGTGCAAATGCCGGTATTGAAAATACCATAAGACAGCAGCATCAAACGAGCCCTAAAAGCAACCAACAATACGAGTATTTTTCTTCAAATTTCTTCATTTCTTTTTAAACTTCTGGATTTTCACGAACATATACGGAAGATACTGTTAATCGGTACTGCCTTCAACCTCCTTGACATTGCCTTTTTTCTTAATCAGCACAAGAAGAATCCCCGCTGCCACGGTATGTACGATGATACACCAAATACTACCTTCCACACCGAAATCAATATCGTAGAAAAAGCTGCTGCTGTTAGCGGTAGAAGAGAAGATCGACATACTTGACGGGTTGCCGCTGTTCGGCAGACCGAAAATATAATCCTGGGAAACATTCCACAGCTGATGCATACCGCAGGCAGTCCAAATTGACCCCGTGTAAATGTATATGAGAAGATAAACAATGCCCGCCAAGCAAGGCTGATAAACGGTATGATGCCAAAGCCGGGATTGGTGGCGTGCAGGTAAGCGAAAAAAGTACCTGACAAAATCATGGCCGCTCCAAAGGGAAATCCGCCTTCTTTCAGCTTTCCGAAAAAGAACACTCTCGATTCGAGTTCTTCCTGAGATGCCTGGATCAGCACCGCAAAGAATGCCAAAATGAATAGCCCCACGTTAAAGCTTTTTGTTCCGGAAATGGTTATATCTCCGTGAAGTACAGCACCAAATACACAGATTGCATTCATGGCAAAACCGATCAGCATACCGATGAAAAGCTTCGAGATTTTATTATTTCCTTTTCCGGGAAGAAAGGCTTCAAAATATTTCCGTTCGCCCTTTACCGCAAAGCAATATATGGCAAACATTCCCCAAAAGATCAGATGTCCCAAATAACGGAAAATGGAATATAATCCCGGATTGGTTTCGATAAGCGGAGCCAAAAGATTAAAATATCTCACCCGAATGAAATACCCGAAATAATGGATGCCGTATGTAAGAAACAGCGTAATAACCAACACTTCCAAAAGTTTCTTCTTGTTTACTGCCTTGGTTTCCATCATTTTTTCCTCCAAATCATTATTGATACAGCGTCAATGTTTATCCATGTGAATAGGTCTGACGATCTAATAAGTTTTTATACTTTTTAAGTTATTTATCAAGAAAGACATCCCGCAAAACAGGATAATCAGTGTACCGATTACTCTCAAAAACAGAAGATAAATTTTGTTCCAAAATAGCGTTATACCAGCTTCCGTACACTGCATTCGGTAACACGATCCACTCCGAGCCCCATTTATCCCGATACGCAGCGTCTGTTGCCTGATTTGCTCTGGTGACTGCTTCTTCATCAAAGTCATCTGTGAAATCATTGATATCATCACCGAGAAGCAAAGCAATCCGAAAGCCCTTTGCAAGGATAGACTGTCTTGCCGATTCCTTGCTTCCGGGTGAATCCTTTACTGCATTATTTATAATCAAATGCTCCTCATCCGCATACGGAAAATTAAGATATTGAAGCTGCTTCAAAGAAATGTCATGCATGGATATTCCAAGATCATCTAAAAGACTGTCCTGATCCTCATGATATCCGTTTTTGTTTTGATAACCCTCTTCCGTTGACTTATAGCCCTTTTCCGAACGATTGGTCACATAAAAAATCTCTACGCCGTTTTCTTTGGCATAATTCAGAAAATCAAGTGCTCCCGGCAGAGTATTGCATGCGTCTGTCATAAGGAATTGAGCAAACTGAACATTGTTTCGTTTTCCACCCAGCATCAGATCGGTGGTATAGTGTACACCGTCAACAAGAGTATCATCCATATCCGTTACGATCGCGAGACCTTGCCCGGTACCGCCATTTTCGGCAATGGCGTCATCCAACTTGTTTTTTGCGGCTTTGAATGCCTGCATCATAAGTCCCTGTGCCTCGGCTGACATCTGCCACGCCGCCGCTCCTTTCAAGTTTTCATATACCATCTGATCTTTGGTTATGATTTGTGCCAGAAGCTCCTGATTTCTGTTGTTTGACTTTATCAGAAATACAGACAGTGTAGCGGAAACAACAAGGAGAATCCCAATGACGGATAAATAAATTCTCTTGTCTGTTTTCATAGTGATCGTTCCTTTCTGTGTGTAAAATGCGAATTGTTTATAAAAGGCTATTATTGAAAAACCACATCGACGTCAATATTGATATGTGCCGCCGGATTTTTCAGTATTAATTGACACACCGTCTCCACGTGCCTCGTAGCAATGAGATTGATGTCATCGGTATAAGGAAACATATCCACCGATTTTGACCTTTTTCTCTGTTTGCGGAAACATATCCAAGAATTGCCTGTTTGTGGGAACATATCGACAAATAACCGGGATTTATCACACCGCTTACAAATATCAAATACCTTATACCATAAACAAATTCAAAATTTTGTACTTCTATATCGGAGTCTGCCGGCCTACTGTGTGGTTTCCGCAGGAAGGATCGGATTCGAACTGAGCGACAGAAACGACCTATGTTCTCCGTTTTTTCTTTTGTTTGCCAGCGGATGTACTTCGCTTGCTGCTTTTTATTCGCATAACCAATCTGCTATATCTTTTACAATCATGACTGTTTCTTTAGTTTTCTCATTCCGAGTAATAAACCGATTGTTGCGCGATTAAGCCCGAATTTTATCTTTTTTGCTTTTCTGTCCGCTGTCCTGAATACCTGTTTTTCAAAATCTTCGCACTCAAATCCCAATTTGTTGAAGTAATCATATAACCGCCGAGCATATCGTTCTGTATCGATTCGGGATGTCAGCGCGAAATAAAACTTCCCGTTGATATAATTTATTTCAAGAATCGGCATGGCTGAATCGGTAAAAGTATGTATGCTTTTAATGTGATTCTCCATGCTTCCCCATTTTACGGCTCCGACATAGCTTATCGTGGCCGTCGCGCGCGGCGTTTCCATTACCCGGGTACATATGAGCCGTCTGGAATCGAGCCGTGTTACCGCTTCAAATATTTTTGCCATCTTTTGGGTATTGGCAAGCTGAGAGAACAGTTTTGTTTCGGATGAATCGGCAATTATTCTGCCTCTGACACATGTCTGTAGCTTCATTTCATCCATGGCGAAGGTCTTTTTGACAAAACTGAATTTCGACACATAAACGCAGGAATAATGTGATTTTCCGCAGCCCAAAACGGGCTTTGCATTGATCGCGATCGCTATATCAATGGGCAGTTTATCTGCCGCTTTATCTTCGCCGCTTATTGCTCTGGCAAGCGCAATTGCCGCTATTGCGTTGGGAGAACCGTCAAAAGACGAAGCATAGGCCATAACTTTCTCCTGAGCGGCCGAAAAAATATATGTTGTAAAACAATCGGATTCTTTACCTTTTACGGAATAAAACTCTGTTTCTGCGGATCCGGATGATTTTGTCCCTACCGGAAGCAGTTCAAGAGGTTCAATGATTTCTTCCGGGGCAACCGGACCGTTAATGTCCAAAATATCTTCGGGCAAAACAACTTTCTCACCCAGCATTCTGTAATACTCGCTGAGCAATAGCTTTAAGAGGGAAATAAAACCCGATGCGTCCGTCAGACCGTGATAGAAATAGCCAGTCAGATTATTCCCACTGACAGATAAACGTATCAGAAAATCATCATTGTTCTGCTCGTCAATGAGATAATCAAGCGGGTCTTCGTGAATAACAAAAGCCTTGTCGTTCGGCTCCTCGGTAATGTTTCCGCCTTTTTCTGCCAGCTTAACAAAGAAATAGGGCACTCTTTTTCTGCATTTGTCCAAAGCTTTTTGTAAAATATCAGTTCTGATGTCATTGTCGAGCCTGAACCTTATGGCCACAAAGGTGCTGTGCCTTTTGTCCATAGCATAGTAGTTCAGATCTTTCATTGTAAAAACGATCATTTTTTATCTCCTTAAATATTAAAGAATAAAAATCATGCGTAACTTCCATCACAGACTTTCTCTCTTCAGAACGTAGGAACCGTCCCCATGTATTTGATGCTCTGCCCCGAATGTCGCCTGATAGCAGAATTTTATCACGTCCTGCGGTCTAAGCGCAGGGTGCGATTTGATATGTTCAGTTAAACATTTTTCAAAATTCATCTGATTTATTCAATTTTATTGTTGTATTCTTTGCTTGTTTACCCTTGACAGCAATACGACACACTCAACATGCCCCGTCCGCGGGAACATATCCACACCGACGGAACGCATAACCCGATAACCGCATTCGGAAAAGGTAACAAGATCGCGTGCCAGCGTTTCGGGATTGCAGGAAATGTAGACGATACGCGACGCGCCGAGAGAGGCGATCTTGCGGCTTGCCTGCTCGCCGCACCCTTTGCGCGGCGGATCAAGCGTGATAACGTCCGGGCGAATCTCGGTAAGACGGTTATCGTCAAGCGCCTTTTCCGCATCAAGGCACAGAAAAGAAGCGTCGATACCGTTCTGTTCGGCGTTGTAATGCGCGTCCTCGACCGCCTGCGGCACGATCTCCACACCGACGAGATGCGTATCTTTTTCGGCAAGGCAGATGCCGACCGTGCCCGTTCCGCAATAGAGATCGAGCAACGTTTCGCCGCTTTTGAGCGAGGCAAATTCGCGTGCCTTACCGTACAGCTTTTCCGCCTGGTCATGGTTGACCTGATAAAACGATGCGGGGGCAATGCGGAATTTTCTGCCGCACAGCGTGTCGTACAGATACCCGTCGCCGTATATCGTACGAAATTCTTTTCCGAGCACGGCATTGTGCGCAAGGTCGTTTTTGTTGACGACGACGGAAACGATCATCGGATATGTTCCGGTGATATACCGGCAGAATTCCTGCTCGACGGCAGGGGAGACGAGCCGGTCTTTTGCGAGAATAAGCGTCAGCACTACCTTCCCGTCTGCGGCGGAGCGCAGATAGACGGAGCGCAGTATGCCGGAGCCGTCCGCTTCGTCATACGGCGGGATATTGTGGCTTTCGGCAAACGCTATGACCGACGTGCGGATGGCGGAAAAAAGAGAAGGACCGATACGGCAGGTATCATGAGCGACGAGACGGTGGGACATTTCCGCATAGAAGCCAGCGATCATGCGTCCGTCCTTATTTCGTGCCACCGGATAAACGGCTTTGTTGCGATAGCCTTGCACGGCGAGAGCCGGGATCAACGGCTCCGGCGTGACGGACAGCTTTGCGATATGGACAAAGGCGTCGCGGATGCTGTTTTCCTTTAACGTACATTCGGAAGCATAGGTGAGATGCCGGAAGACACAGCCGCCGCATTGAGCGGAAACAGGGCAGTCGTCGTCGGGCAGGCGGTCGGGCGAGGGAAGGAGTATCTCCTGCGGGATGGCGACGGCGTACGACCGGGTGACCTTGATGATCTTTGCACGGACGACGTCGCCTGCACAGGTATTGCGGATGAACACCGTCATGCCGTCGGCGGCCTTGGCGATGCCGTTGCCGTTGCGGGCAGTCGAGAGCACCGTAAGCTCCGCCGTATCGTTTTTCTTTACCATATTCTGTAATTGCCTCATTATAAAATAAGGGCGAACAGCGTGTTCGCCCTTTATCTTTTTGAAAGTTTACTTCGTTCCTCTTTGTGCCTTGTCTCTATACTTCGCTACGACCATCAGCACGCTGACGACAGCACCGGCTACCCACAAGACATAACCGATGACCCAACGAAGTCCGTCCATCGTCTGCAAATCGCACGTCGCACAGTAATACACAAGCTCGGCGACGTATATCGCAAGGTTAATGAGTACGAGAGCGAGTGACCATTTCTTCCCGATATCCTTGGATAAGCCGATCACCAACATATTTCCGTAGCAGATCATTTCGATCAAAAGATAAATCATGGATGCCGCGTTGGAAACAGGTCCGCTTTCGGCGAATATGAGAAAGAAATCATCGATGATATACGTGACGGCGCCGATGAGGAAATATCCTCTGTAATACTTGCTGTCATCTTTGCCGAATCCTCTTGCAAAATAAACGAGCGCGAATATTTTTCCGATGACGGTGATGAATGCCGCCAAAATATCCGGTACCGCTGCGTTGTTTGCGGTAAGATAAACGGACGCGACAATCTGCACGAATACAAGTATATAAATGACAATTGCGATGGGGGAGGACGCTCTCTTTTTCAGTTCCTCTTTCATTGATGTGCGCACGCTCCTTTTTGCCGTTATATAATGAAATATTCGGCTTTTATCAGAATATCGGATTATTCAGCATCCGTGACTTCGGCTTCATCTTCGGCGATGGGCTCCTCGTCACCTTCTTCGGTTTCGAGGGAATCATAATATGCCTGCATCTGTGCCGCATATTCTTCGCGGTCGGCTGCTGCCTTTTCTTCAAGCGGCTTGATGAGCTCGTCATAATTATCGGCTTTTACGACTTCTTTGTTTTCGCAGCGTTCGGTGAAGATCGCGTCAAGCTTGTTGTACGAGATTTCCTGGAATTCGGAAGTCGTGGAGATATCACCCTCGGTGAGCGGAAGACGCTTGATGATATGATAGCCGTAAGAGGTTTCGACGATATCGCTGACTTCACCGTCAAGCAGAGCCATAGCGGCATCCTCAAATTCCTGTACCATTCTGCCGGTAGTGAAGTAGTATCCGTCAGGTGAGTTTACCTTGCCGGGATCATCGGAATACTCTTCAACGAGCTTGTTGAAATCCTCACCGGCATTGATCTTTTCAAGAACTTCTTCTGCCTTTGCTTTTGCTTCGGCCTTCTGTTCGTCGGTCACTTCACTGCCGTCGGCATTGGTCGGGAAGGCGATGAGAACGTGATTTGCGTGGACATAGCCCTCATCCTCGAACTTCTGAAGGGTTTCCTGCTTTGCTTCTTCAAACCCGTCACCGTTCAGATAAAGAGCATCATAGAGCTTCTGATAGAAAGCGGAGAAGGTGAGATTCTGATAAACGTAATACTCGGAAAGTCCCATATCGGCGGCAAACGTCTCGCCGTTGGCTTCCTTGATCTGAGCGAAAAGATCGACGACGTCGGTCTGAAAATCTTCTTCGGTAATGGTGATGTTGTTCTCTTTGCAGAGCTCGTAGAGAACGGCGTCGGTGATGACGTTGCCGTCGAGATTCTCGTCAAAGATGGACTTGGATTCTTCTTTTTCGGGCCAATCGTAGCTGTAATACATGGTAAGCTGCTGATTGAGCATATCGTAGAAGTAACGGTATTCGTTGAGGGTGCAGGCATACTCGCCGACGGAAACGGGGGACAGCGTGTCATCCTCGGTCTTGGGCGTGTATTCCTCGATCTTGGCGAAAGCCATGTCCATGGTGAGTGCACCGGTGTCGGAAGCGGTCGTGTTTTCTTTCTTGGAGCAGCCGACAAAGATAAGAGCGGCGGCAACAAGTGCAAGGAGAAGTGCAAGTGTACGTTTCATGATGTTTTCTGTCCTTTCATTGTTGGTTGTTTGAATTTGTATACATAGGATACCTTGTACATCATACACTTATTTTATGAAATCTGTGTGAATAAACCATACATTTTACAAAAAATATGATTTTGTTTTTCAATATTTTACATATTTTTCCGCACCAGCGCATACGGAGTGGAAATGATTGTTAAAAAAATATGAAATATTGAAAAAACCCTTGATTTTTTCGGCAATGGGGTATACAATACTCAATGTGGATTAGCACTCACACGTTAAGAGTGCTAACGGACAACACATTACATTTCAGGAGGGAATCATCATGAAATTAAAACCCCTTTTCGACCGCGTGGTCATCAAGACCATCGAGGCGGAGGAAACCACCAAGAGCGGCATCATTCTTACGGCGGCTGCACAGGAAAAACCGAGCATCGCCGAGGTCATTGAAGTCGGTCCCGGCGGAATGGTCGACGGCAAGGAAGTCGCCATGACCGTCAAGAAGGGTGACAAGGTCATCACAGGCAAATATTCCGGCACGGAAGTCAAGATCGACGGCGTCGAGTATTCGGTCGTCCGTCAGAGCGACATTCTTGCCATCGTTTTGGATAAATAAGGAGGAATCATCATGTCAAAACTGCTTGCTTACGGCATTGATGCCAGAAATTCACTTGTAAAAGGCGTTGACGCCGTTGCCGATACCGTCAAGGTAACGCTCGGTCCGAAGGGACGCAACGTCGTTCTCGACAAGAAGTTCGGTTCGCCGCTCATCACAAACGACGGCGTTACCATCGCAAAAGATATTGATCTTGACGATCCCATGGAAAACATGGGCGCTCAGCTTCTCAAAGAAGTTGCCACCAAGACCAACGACGCCGCCGGCGACGGTACCACCACCGCCATCCTGCTCGCACAGGCATTCGTCCGTGAGGGCATGAAGAACGTCACGGCGGGCGCTAATCCCATGATCGTCAAGAAGGGTATTCAGAAAGCCGTCAACAAGGCGGTCGAATCCCTTGCCGGCATTTCCAAGAAGGTCAACGGCTCGGGCGATATTGCCCGCGTCGGCGCCGTTTCGTCTGCTGACGAAGTCATCGGCAAGCTGATTGCCGACGCTATGGAAAAGGTCACCTCCGACGGTGTCATCACGGTCGAAGAATCCAAATCCGCAGAGACCTACTGCGAAGTGGTAGAGGGTATGCAGTTTGACCGCGGCTACATTTCACCGTACATGGTCACCGATACCGACAAGATGGAAGCTGTCATCGACGACGCACTCCTCCTCATCACCGACAAAAAGATTTCCAACATTCAGGACATCCTGCCGCTTCTCGAACAGATCCTGCAATCCGGCAAGAAGCTCGTCATCATCGCCGAGGACATCGAAGGCGAAGCCCTCTCGACGCTGCTTGTCAACAAGCTTCGCGGCACCTTCACCTGCGTAGCCGTCAAGGCTCCCGGCTTCGGCGACAGAAGAAAAGATATGCTTCGCGACATCGCCATCCTCACCGGCGGCGAGGTCATTTCCGCCGATCTCGGTCTTGAACTGAAAGATACCACCATGGATCAGCTCGGCAAGGCTCGTCAGGTCAAGGTCAACAAGGAAAACACCATCATCGTCGGCGGACAGGGCGATCCCGACGAGATCAAGGGACGCATCGGCCAGATCAAGGCTGCCATCGAAACGACAACCTCCGAATTTGACAAAGAAAAATTGCAGGAACGTCTTGCAAAGCTTTCCGGCGGTGTTGCCGTCATCAAGGTCGGTGCCGCTACCGAAACCGAAATGAAGGAAAAGAAACTGCGCATCGAGGATGCTCTCAACGCCACCAAGGCGGCTGTTGAAGAAGGCATCGTCCCGGGCGGCGGTACGGCGTTTGCCAACATCCTGCCCGACGTGCAGAAACTGCTCGACGAAACGAGCGGCGACGAAAAAACGGGCGTATCCATCGTGGTGCGCGCTCTCGAAGAGCCTATCCGTCAGATCGCCGCAAATGCCGGCAAAGACGGCTCCGTCATTCTCGACAAGATCCTTTCGAGCAAGAAGAAGGGCTACGGTTACGACGCATACAACGACACCTTTGTCGATATGATGAAGGCGGGCATCGTCGATCCTACCAAGGTTTCCCGTTCGGCTTTGCAGAATGCGGCGTCCGTTGCTTCCATGATCCTCACGACGGAAGCGCGTGTCGCCGACAAGCCTGAGCCGCCCGCTCCCGCACCGGCAGCACCCGCTCCCGGTATGTATTGATTGGCAAAACCGATAAAAAATGCGGCGGAATGTGTCATTTCGCCGCATTTTCCGAATTATGACGAAAATTGCTTACGCCGGCATTGATCTGCTTCATCCCGTGCTGTCGACTCTTCTCGAAGAAGACGTGACGGTCATGAAGCTATTCACCTGCCGCACCGACAACGTATTCGAATATAATACCGCCGTCATACGCACGGCACGGGAAAAGGGGATACCCGTATCCCTTGACAGGATCACGGCGCGTGATCTCGAAAACCTTCGCGATGACGGGTGCCAGGCGCTTATCTGCGCCGCCTATTATTACCGCATTCCCGTCGTCGACGGCATCCGCATGATCAACGTCCATCCGGCGCCGCTTCCGCACGCCCGCGGTGCATGGCCGATGCCGTACGCGATACTTGAAGGGTGGCAAATGGGCGCGGTGTGCATTCACAAAATGGCGGCGGATTTTGATACCGGCGACGTGATGCTGCAAAAAGAATTTCCGCTTGATCCCGAGACGGAAACGCTTGAAACCTATATGGACAAAGCCTGTGCGATTTTGCCCGGAATGATCAAGACGCTCCTTGCTTCGTGGGATGCGCTGTACACGAATGCGCGAAAACAGGGGGAGGGACGGTATCTGCCGAACCCCGATGAATCGGCGTATACGCTTTCCGCCGCCGACACCGCAAAGCACGCAGAGCTTATCACGCGGGCATTTTGGGGATACGATATGTATTACCGCACGCCGGAAAAGACCTATGCTTTTTCTCGTCCGACCGTCAGAAAAACTCTGCCGCCGCCGGATGAAAATACGCTGATTCTGCCGCTTGCCGACGGGTATCTGTGCGTTGACAGGAAAACGCTCTTTACAAAAGAATGACCGAAGCGTTTCCGCTTCGGTCGCAGGTATTATTCTGCTTCGTCTGATTTTGCTTTCAGCTTGCGTTTCATGCCGGAAAGCGGGTTATTGTTGGCGGCATCAATGAGTTTCTGATTCTGCACATGGGTGTAAATCTGCGTGGTGGACAGGCTTTCATGCCCGAGAATATCCTTTAAGACACGAACGTCGGTGTGTCCTTCGGCATACATGAGAGTCGCCGCCGTGTGACGCAGTTTATGTACCGACATATTCATATTGCCGAGCCCCGCTTCGTCAAGCCTCTTATAAATGAGCCACTGCACCGTGTGAACGCTGATGCGGTTGCGGTTGCGGGATATAAAGAGCGCTTTTTTCGCATCGAGCTTGACTTCCTTCGGACGCACGGCAAGATAGGCTCTGATGGCATCACGGCAGGCGTCGTTTAAGAATATGCGGCGCTGCTTGGAGCCCTTTCCGGTCACGACAAGGGATTCCATGTCCTTATCGAAATCGTCAAGGTCGATGCCGGCAAGCTCCGATACACGAAGCCCGCAGTTGAGAAAGATCATGATGATGGCGTAATCGCGTTCGGCGTTTCTGCCGTCGACCGATTCCAGCAGCTTGACAGACTCTTCGAGATTCAGAAACTTCGGAAGCGACTTGTCTTTTTTGGGAGACTCGATCTTCTCGGTGGGATTTACGGAGAGGATCATTTTTCCGGTAGTCAGATATTTATAGAACGAGCGCAGGCAGGAAAGCTTGCGGGCACGGGAAGCCTTCTGATTATCGAGCTTTTCGTTGCAGAAAACAAGAAACTCAAAAATATCCCCGGCGCTCACGGCGGTGAGCAGTTCATCCGTCGCATCGGAAAACGGGATTTCTTCGAAAGCCGTTTCCGTATACTTTTCCGGATCCTTCTGCACGAGCAGAAAGCGTGAAAACGTGCGCAGATCGTGATAATAATTGAAGACGGTAAGTTTGGAGCGTCCCTGCACGGTGCCTTTATATTTGAGAAATTCCCGCACAAGTGCCGGAGCGTCGCTGTAATCGTAAGCCATACCGCACCTCCTCATACTTTATCCGTTTTTATTATATCACTAATTTTCCATTTTGAAAAGACTATTTATAAAAATTCGGAGGACACCATGAAAAATCTTTGGGAAAAGAAATCCGCCCTTATTATCAAACTCTGGATCAATCAGATCGCGTTTTCGCTGTTCGGTCTGTTCGTCGCGTCGCCCTTTTCCGGGACGCTGTGCGCCTTGGCGGGTGTCTTCTCCATACTGTTTTATCTGTCTGTTGTGGCTTTTGCCGTCATTGACGATGCGCAGCGCGACAAGATCGCTTTCGACGCGGGACGCGCACCGGACAACACAGCCTGCGGCGGAGCACGTTATCTTACCGTCGCCTTCGCGCCTAGTGTGCTCATCTCGCTTATTCATCTTGTGCTCAAGCTCTGCGGCAACGCCGCTTCCGCTTTTCGTGCCGTTCTGTACTTTGTTCAGCGGTTTCTGCTTGCGGGCGAGGTGCTCGGCATCGACGCCGGTCTTACGCAGTACCGCTACGACGAGATAAGTCAGATGCGCGTCAGCGACGCACCCGCTTCGGTACAGTTTATGAGCGAGGCAGGGCTCTTTCAACTGCTGTTTTTGCTTGTCTCTTTTGCTGTGCTTACACTTGTTTATTCTCTTACCTATCGCGGCGTCATCCGTCTCAAAACATCCGGAGACAGGAAACAGAAATAACCCACACTTTCCCGCATGACCGTCCGTATCGCCGCATAGGATGATAAAAAACGATGTAGGGGACTGGTCATACTTGGTAAAACAGCAATATCGGCAGGCGATACTCTTCTTTCTCACGGCGGCGCTCCTTTCGGCGTTCGTGGTACTGCTTGCCTGCTTGTCCGGTAATTTTTCCTATCTGTCAAACGTCAAAATCGTGTCTGCGACCGGAAATAGCGCACCAACCCTTGTCATAGACGCCGGACACGGCGGGGAAGACGGGGGAGCCCAGGCGAACGGCGTGCTAGAAAAAGACGTCAATCTCGCCATAGCACGCGATCTCGAACAGTTTCTCTTTCTGACAGAGATCGAGACGCATATGACGCGCACGGAAGACCAACTCCTCTATCATGCCGGCGAAGAACACCGAAAAAAATACTACGATCTCGTCAATCGCATATCGTTTGCCGAGCAGTTTCCCAATGCCGTCTTTATCAGCATCCATCAGAACAAATTCGAGATACCCAAATACAAAGGTTTGCAGGTCTATTTTTCGCCGAATGCCCCGGAAAGCGCGGAACTTGCGGAAATACTGCAAAATAACGCAAAAACCCTGCTCGATCCCGACAACAAACGCGAAATCAAAAAGGCCGACCGCACCATCCGGGTGCTCAACACATTAAAATGCCCTGCGGTGCTCGTGGAATGCGGCTTTCTTTCCAATCCCGAAGAAGCGGCAAGGCTTTCCGACGGTGCTTATCAGAAAAAAACGGCGTTTATTCTGTTCCTTTCTATGATAGAATATCTGCAAAATGCGGAAAACGGAGAATGTTGACATGAAAGTAAAATCGGAATACGTGTGCACCGAATGCGGCTCGGTATTCGGAAAATGGTACGGAAAATGCCCGTCATGCGGCGAATGGAACACCATCGAAGAGCAGGAAAGCGAAGTGCCCGTACAAAAGAGTGGCTTCGGCAAAGCGGCGCAAAGGACCGTCGTCCCGCACGCAAAGCCGCTATCACTTTCGTTTGACAGCGACGCCATCATCGAAGAAGACAGACAAAGCACCGGCATCGGCGAATTTGACCGCGTGCTCGGCGGCGGACTTGTCAAGGGCTCGGTCACACTGCTTTCGGGTGAGCCCGGTATCGGAAAATCCACCTTATTATTGCAGATTTGCGACCGCCTTCCGGGAAAACTGCTGTACGTTTCGGGTGAAGAATCCCCGGCACAAATCAAATTGCGTGCCAAAAGGCTCGGGATAAGCGGTGCGTCCATGCTCCTATATACCGAAACGGACGTGGAAGAAGTGCTCGCGGAAATTGCCGCCGTATCACCGGACGTCGTCATCATCGACTCCATCCAGACAATGTCCGATTCCTCTGTCGGCATCGGCGTCGGCAGTGTTTCACAGGTCAAAAACACAGCCGCGAAATTGATTCGTCTTGCCAAGACCGAGGGAACGTCGGTCATCATCGTCGGACACGTCAACAAGGACGGTGGCATTGCGGGACCGAAAGTTCTCGAACACATGGTAGACACCGTGCTGTACTTTGACGGGGACAAGCAGTATGCCTACCGCATGCTCCGAGCCGTCAAGAACCGATTCGGCTCCACCAATGAGATCGGTATGTTCGAAATGCGTGCCGAGGGACTGACCGAGGTGGAAAATCCGTCGGAATATCTGCTTTCCGAGCGTCCGCTCGGCGTTTCGGGCACCTGCACCATGTGCACCATGGAGGGAACGCGCCCGGTACTTGCGGAAATACAGGCGCTGACGACGCCGACGGTGTTTGCCGTACCGCGCCGCACGACGACCGGCTTTGATTATAACAGACTTACGCTGCTTGCCGCCGTATTGGAAAAGCGCATGGGCATCAAGCTCGGCGCAAGCGATATCTACATGAACGTCGTCGGCGGGCTCCGTGCCGAAGATACCTCCACCGATCTGCCGGCATGCCTTGCGCTTATTTCCGGCATCCGTGATATTCCCATCGCCGACAAGCTTGCGGCAATGGGGGAGATCGGGCTCGCCGGTGAATGCCGTGCCATCGCCGGCATTGAACAGCGCGTCAAGGAGGCATCCCGCCTCGGCTTTGACACCATCGTTATCCCGGCACGCAACTATGCCCGTGCCAAATCCGCCATCGACAAGGCGGCAGGCAAAGCCAAGATCATTCCCGTTAAAAGTCTGTACGACACGTTTTCGCTCTTTCCCGCGCAAAAATGAAAAAACGGGTGATCGTGGGTGAGGATGCACCGCGGAATGTGACAGAAGCCCTTGAAAATATAGGCTATTCCGTTATCCGTCTACCGCGCGACGACCGTGTTGACGCCCCCATCGCATCTCATGCCGATCTGTTTTTCTGCCATGACGGCAGAACGCTGTTTGCGGATGAGATAGCATATAACAGGACGAAAGAACATTTGTTCGATAGCGGGGAAGCTATTCTTATCGATCGGGGGAGCGACACGCGGTTATCATATCCCGACGACTGCGGATTGTGTGTAAAATGGATAGGAGATCGGCTGATCGCCAATCCCAAATGCCTGCATCCGCGCATCGCCGCCTATGCGAAAGAATGCGGTGTTCGGCTGATTCCCGTAAAGCAGGGATACGCGGCGTGCAATCTCGCAAGAATAAACGAAAATGCCGCCATCACGGAGGATGAAGGCATAGCGCGTGTTCTGATAAAAGACGGATGCGACGTACTGTTGCTTCGCACACATGCCGCGACGTTACGCGGCTATGCGTACGGTTTTATCGGCGGCGCTTCGGGTACGGATAAAAGCACGGTTTATTTTTGCGGCTGTGTTGAAAAGCATCCGGAGTTTTCCCGTATCCGTGATTTTGCGCTAAAACACGCAGTGTCACTCGTTTCGCTTTCTTCGGAGGAGCTTACCGACGTCGGGGGACTCGTTTTTCTGCCGTGAGCGGCAAGCGGTTGTCTACGGCAAACATATATGCAATTATATAAAATAAGAATTTTACGCAATTCGGGGACGGGCAATACAGATACTGCCTATATAATATAAAATGTAAATAGAAAGGATGTTGAACGTGTCGTTCGGAATACAGGAAACGGTACAGGATTACGAGATTCAGCCAAACGGCGTGATCAGACCGTCGGCGCTGTTTCGTTATTTTCAGAAAGTCGCCGGCGCCGATCTTGATGCCTGCGGTTTATCCTACGATACGCTTGCGTCAAACGGTATGGCGTTTGTTCTTGTGAATATCAACGTTCATTTCGAACATACTATCGTTGTCGGTGATACGCTTCGTATCGACACTTATCCGCGCAGTACGAGCGGCGCATCATTTATACGAGATTTTACCGTATATGTCGGCGACCGACTTGCCGCATTGGCATCCTCACAATGGGTGCTGATCGACACGGAAAAGCGTACCATTCTCCGTCCGTCTGCGTTGCAGAGCGTCGGCACCATTCAGCCCGATCACATGTTTCCGTTCATATTGCCGTCCCTGCCGCTTATGAGAACGGCGGCTCCCCTGCAACGAACAGATGTTCGAAAAGTGTATTATTCCTCTCTCGACCGCAATCAGCACATGAACAACACCTTTTATCCCGATATTCTGTGGGATTATCTGCCGACATCCTGTCTTTCGGGGCTTGCCGGCGCCGATTTTGCGATACGCTATCAGAAAGAAGCTCGCATCGGTGAAACTTTTACGGTTTTCACCGGTTTTCCGGACGTTTCCGGTACTTTTCATCTGCTTGCACTTGACAGCGGCGGCGACGTGATTTTCTCTGCCGCCTTTCGGAAATGACACGTAACAGAAAGGAGCGTTTTCTATGTCATCCTGTCCTGTCATCACCATCAGCCGACAATACGGAAGCGGCGGACGTTTTGTTGCCCGCAAGCTCGCCGAGCGCCTCTCTCTCCCCTTTTATGACAACGAGATCATCACCCTTGCCGCCAAGGAAAGCGGCTATGCCGAAAGTATGTTTGAAAACGCCGAGCAGGTATCCTCGTACAGTCTGCTGTATTCGCTTTCCATGTTCGGCTCGGCAAACGGCGTTTACGGGCTTCCGCTCGCCGACAAGGTTTTTCTTGTCCAATCCGACATTATAAAGAAATGCGCCGACACCGGTCCCTGCGTCATTGTCGGACGCTGTGCCGACTATATTCTCAAAGACAGACCGGACGTCTTAAACTTTTTCTTATATTCCGATATGCCGTCCCGCGTCAAGCGCGTCGTCAAATACTACGAGAACACCAGCCGCGACGTGGAATCCGACATCCGCAAGCGCGACAAAAAGCGTGCCGCCTATTATAATTACTACACGTCCAGCCGTTGGGGCGAGCTTGAAAACTACGACCTTTCGCTCCACACCGACAAAATCGGCATCGACGCCTGCGTCGATACGCTGGAACTATACTGCAAAGCCTATATGGCGCAAAAACAGTAATAAAAAAACTCACCACTTGATCGTGGTGAGTTCAGCCTGTAGACAAAGCAAGTTTTCCAAGCAAAAAGAAGACTTGCTTTTCTGCATTTGGGGGCAATAATTGTAAAGAATCGAAAAAAGTTGAAAACAGAGTGTAAATCAGGCGTATTTGTACCCATTTTATCCAGTATTT
>JAZRVE010000027.1:0-2311 GCA_045598975.1 Eubacteriales bacterium | reverse complement strand
CTGCCTCTTTCCGTCGCGCCCGCCGTCGTTTTGGTGGGCGCGACCCCTGACCGCGGGATTCTGCGGCGGTTGTTTTTGCTCGCTTATGCTCGCGGTTTGGGTGCAGCGGCACGCTGCCGCCGTTTGTGCTATGTAATCCACCCGTGCCGCACGGTTTGACGTTTGTGTAAATCTTTGTCGAAGCCGCCGTGATACCGTTTCGCACCGTCGCAAAGATGCGGCGCATGCCGCCTTTGCGACGTGAGGGAGTCCGGGGAGCTCCCCGGCAATCTTTTTTTCGCCTCCTTTTTTTCTTTTGTAAGAAAAAAAGGAGGTTCCTTTCTTTTCAAAAAGTGCCTGCTTGACGAAAATAAGAATCCATGCTATACTGTTGCTGTAAAATTTACCGATAGCGAAAGCGAGGAATGTCAAGTGAAACTGTTTGATAATGTTGCCGATGCACGCGACCTGTGGCGCGTCACAGGCTCGTTCGGCGAAGTGGCGGGAGAAGTGACGCGGGAGGGAAATACTTTCCGCACGGCGGGTGACGGATACGTGCTGACATCACACTATACCGAAAGCGAAGAAGGCGTGTTCGATTACGCGGGCACGTTTGAAAACGTGTCGGGAGAGCCGCTTACCCTGCGGCGTTTGCAGGCGCAATTCGCGTTTACCGGCGATTTTGAAGTCTTTACGCAGTGCAACGTCTGGCAGAACGAAAGCAAAGGCGCATGGCAGGAACTCGTCACCTGCACCGGCGCCGCCACCGAGAGCATCCGCACGTCGTTCGGCGCGTCTCCCATGCTCGCACTCTGGAATAAGCAGACCGCAAGCGGTGTGGTGTTCCATCTGCTCGCGGAATATGCGTGGGAAATGAAAGCACAGGTGGTGCCGCTTCCCGGCGAAGCCAAGGAAGTAAGCGTGACGATCGGTCTCAACAGCACGGGGCTGGCACTTGATGTCGCTCCCGGGGAAAGCGTCCGCACGCCGCGTATCCTCTGCTATTCCTTCCGCAATAAGCGCGATCTTGACTGTCATAAGCTCCACGCCTACTGTAACCGTATCCTGCCGCCGTACCGGATGCCGGTCATCTATAATACGTGGCTGTATCGGTTTGACGCCATGACGACGGAAAACGTGCTGGCACAGGTCGAAAAAGCGGCGTACGTGGGGGCGGAGTATTTCGTGCTGGATGCCGGATGGTTCGGCAAAACACGCAACTGGGTGACCTCGCGCGGCGACTGGAAAGAGAATCCCGAGACGCTCGGCGGGCGCATGAAAGAAATTGCCGACGCCGTAAGGGCGCACGGCATGAAATTCGGTCTGTGGCTGGAAGTCGAGACGGCTGACGCCGAGTCGGATATCCTCAAAGAGCACCCGGATCACTTTATTGCCTATGAGGGACAGCGGCTGCTTGATTTTGCGAAGCGCGAAGCGGTGGATACGCTGTATGAGACCGTTATCGGGCTTATCGAGCGCTACGGCATCGAGTTTATCAAGTTTGATTTCAATCAGGACCTGCCGATCTCGGTCACGCATACCGCGTTTTACGATTATCTGACCGGCTTTGAGGGCTTTATCGACAGACTCCGCGAGGCGTATCCGTCGCTGTATCTGCAAAACTGCGCGTCGGGCGGATTGCGGATGGATATGACCGGTGCGCTCCGGTTTGACGGCTTCTGGCCGAGCGATAACGAAAGTCCCTACGAAGGAATGCGCATCGTGGCGAATACCATGCTCCGTCTGCCGCCTCAGCTCATTGAACGCTGGGTGGTGGTGCGCTCGCTCGAACATTTCCTGCCGTCGTATGACGGAAAAGAAGTGGATAAGATACTCGCCTGCAACGACTGCGTATGGGATCGCGTGGTGGAGGTCTCACAGTCGTACCTGGAAGGCTTCATGCTCGGCGGCGGAGTGGGTTTCAGCCTTGATTTCAACGCACTGTCGCAGAACTTCCTTGATTTTCTGAAAGAGACCGTCGCTTCCCGCAAGGCGCAGACCGCCTTCTGGCAGAACGCGGTGGGACGCATCCTCACGGACGTTAAGGATATCCGGGTGATCCAGTACAGCGATCCCGCCTTCGAGACGGTAAAACTCGTGATCTTTCGCGAGAATATCCGGCAGAATGCGTTGGATATCCGTCCGGTCGTCGATCCGGCGGCAACGTATCGCATAGACGGTGACAAGACCGTGTCCGGCGCCGGGCTTATGCGCGACGGCATGACCATCCCGCTTCCGGGACAGCACGGGCAGGCAAGTATCATCACACTTAATAAAATATAATCAACGCGCCCGCCGAGTGACCTCGGCGGGCGCAATTCCGATTCCGCCG
>JAZRVE010000026.1:0-7159 GCA_045598975.1 Eubacteriales bacterium | reverse complement strand
AGCCGCCGCTCGTAATCGCTTAGGGACACATAACGTTTTTCTTTCAATGAAACCACTCCTTTATTTGTGATGGTTTCATTGTAGCGGCAAGGACAGAAAAAGACGAATGTGCGGATAAAAACAAAGACACCATCCCGGATTGCTCCAAGATGGTGTCTTTGTCATAAGCATCAGAGGGAACACTTCACGGCGAAACCACCGCTGTAAAAGAAGGTGTTCGCCCAATGCCTGTTTGGAAACCTAGAAAAATCGGTTAACCTAATCGAGTTAACCTAATTCCGTGGTGGGGTGGTTCTGTTGCTGTTCTCTATTTGCCCTGCTGTTCAATGGGGTTCGAGTCATGCAAAAACAATCTGGCTGCGCAGAGGGCGGGAACGCATATCCTTTATAGCTTTTGCCGTCAATTTGAACCCCCAACTCTTTATAAAGATTTATCGCAGCTTTGTTGTCACATAGTACGTCTAATTTGAAGCGTTTATCCCAATTGTTGCGCAGAACACTTTTCAAAAGCGCCTTCCCTATGCCTTTCCCCCGGAAATCATTAGAAACACAGACTGCAACAATGTAGTACTCATTAGGCGTGTCAACATAGCTATGCAGAGAAAAAGCAATGAGACATAAACAGCATAGAGATAGCCCGTGCTTTTGCCTTTTCACAAAAAGCACGGGCTTTTTTGTGCTTATCAATTTAGATTTAACCGAAGGCTTTGCCTGAAGTCAATCCTCCAGACAAAGGAGCCGTATTACTTCATCCCAAAAGTGATCCACCCCGTTTATTACTGTGACCTTACCATATTTTGATTTATCATTCTCTGATAACGCATTGTACCCATCTGCATCCAACGCCGTGGTTTCGCCGAATCTATCATCTTCTCTGTCAGTATTTACAGCAATATACTTTTCCTCGGCAGGAACCGCATAGGCAGGTTTCAGGTAGGCAAACGCAGTAATCGGATCCCAATACGGATATTGCGGAACATTATCTTCGTAATGCTTATACCACAGCTGCGCTATGCTGCAATCGTGCCTTTTAAGTTCTTTAACAACTTTGCTGTCAAAATCAACGCTCAGCTCAGCGGGAATAAGAAATTGCTGCGGAAAGTCGGCAGTAATACACGTCTCTAATGCCGACGGGTCATACAGCACATTGTATTCAGCATAAGGCGTGACATTGGCACCAGCTATAGCGTTTACCTTTTTACCATTTATCGTCTCGGCTGCATAGCACTCGCCCAATGCGCCGCCCATATAATAAACAGCCTTCACATTTCCGGCAAAAGACGGATCCCGCTTTGCCGCATCTGCGATATTCATAGTTGGGCCTATTGCAATGATAACAACATTTCCCGGATTCTTCTTTACACAATCGATCATGAAATTTGCTGCATCATCGCTATCGCACAGGGCTCCGCTCACTGTATTCTCAAAAGCATGTATTGCCCCATACCTGTCAGCAAAGGGAAGATAATCGGCATTTTTAAAATACGCTGTCAATTTCGGCAGTGATTTGTCATTGAATTCGATAGGATAATCCGTTCCCCTGTAAACCGGGATGTCGCTGCGGCCTATGTTTTCAAGAAATAAATTTGTGTTCTGCCATCCGCAAGTCTGTAACACACCCTCCGCCTCGAATTTTGCATCTATGAAAACATTTCCGCCTTCCAATGTAATGCCGGCAATTTCAAAGCCACCCTCTTTTTCTGCCTGCAGAAGCAAAGAGAGTGCCAACATGTCATCGTTCATGTAGCCCATATCACAGTCGAGTATCACCTTTTCTGCAGATTTAGTTTCTTTGACATTAGCGCAGCCATCCAACAGCAATGTGAGCATGACTATGACAAGTATAAATATCAGTTTTCTTTTTACCGTATAATACATTGCAGATAATAACAACCAACTGCCCACATTATAATCCGGCAGTATAAAGGTTTTCCTTTTAAAAATAGTTTTACAGCTCCGTGTGCAAAGGCAGCGATAGAAATCACCATACGCAGCAAAACGATAAATGTTACAGCAGCGGCAGATTCCTTACCTGCATCCTTACACGAAGAAAAGCGGGAAATGGCTGCCGATTCTTCCCGTGATGTGTCTCGGTATGTTTTTCAGGTATCTGCTTATTTCAATTTCCTCCATAAATTTGGCGATTTCGGGGTCAGAAATCGGTGCTTGTCAGTGCTCTGAAATCCCGCAGGGAATCTGTTTCATCGCAAAGAGAGTGCCCTTCGGGTCACTCCGCAACGGCAGTTATAACCGTTGTATCAAGACCTGCATCCTTAATAAGGTCAAGATCTACGGTCATGATACGGTCGTTCTTTGCCACTCTGTCACCGACCTTCACTTTGCAGGAAAATCCTTTTCCGTCGAGTGTGACGGTATTTATTCCGACATGGACAAGCACATCATGTCCGCTGTCCGAGCGGATACCGAGGGCATGGAGCGTTTTTGCCACCATTGTCACGATGCCGCCGCACGGAGCGTAAATATTACCGTTATCGGGTATCACGCCGATACACTTTCCGAGTACGCCGGAGGAAAATGCTTCATCGGGTATTTCCTCCATCGAAACAAGCGTCCCGTCCGCCGGTGCGCCGATCTCTTCAAATCCGACATACCCGTCGGTATCGGGTGCGGGAGCTTTGACTTTTTCGGTATGTGCCGCAAGCTTGCTTTTCGCTTTTCTGATTTTTTTCGGAGACATTGAAAGTTCATCGACTCCCATATCGGCAAGCATCGGTATGTATTCCGGATCGCCGCCCATTTCTCCGCAAATGCCGACCTTGATCCCTTTTTTATGAGCGTTTTCTACGGTAAGCGATATCAGGTGAAGCACCGCTTCATGACCGGGACGGTAAAATCTCTCAAGTCCCTGCGCCTGTCTGTCAAGTGCGAGAGTATATTGACAGAGGTCATTCGTGCCGATACTGAAGAAATCGACCTTCTCCGCAAGCGTATCGCTTATCAGTGCGGCCGCAGGCGTTTCTATCATAATGCCCTGAGAAGGTATTCGGTACTTTTTTCCTCTTTCTTCAAGCTCTCCTGCCGCGATTTTCAACTGTTCTTGTATGGCGTCTATTTCCTCGGCAGATGTTATCATCGGGTACATGACCGAAAGCTTGCCGTATGCTGCGGCACGGAGTATCGCTCTGAGCTGTGTGCGGAAAAGCTCCGTGTCTTCAAGGCAAAGGCGGATAGCCCTCTTGCCGAGTGCGGGATTCTCTTCGTCCTGCAGTCTGATACACGCCGTCTTTTTATCCGCCCCGATATCCATTGTACGGATAATGACCTCGCCGCCGTTCATTCCCTCAAGGACCGACTTGTATGCGGTGAACTGTTCTTCCTCATCGGGAAGCGTTTCCCGGTCCATATAGAGAAATTCCGTGCGGAAAAGTCCGATCCCGTCCGCACCCGCGGAAATGGCGTCTGCCACATCCGCAGGACCTGAAATGTTTGCGCAGACCTTTATTTTCCCGCTGTATTCATTTGCCGCCGAAAGGAATGCTTCAGCGGCTCTTTTTTTGTCATTGAGACGGAGCTGTGTTTCGCTATCGGGGGAAAGGATGAAGATACCGTCTTCGGCGTCAAGTGCGGCAAGCTCCGATTTTCCGACCTCCGTGCGGTCAAATCCGACACCGTAAAGATACGGGATGCCGTAATTCCCCGCAAGAATGGATGTGTGAGAATTTGCGCTCCCTTTTCTTGTGATCAGTCCGAGCACTTTGCTTTTGTCCATTCCGACGAGCTGTTCGGGCGTCAGGTCTTCCGCAACCACGATGCAGGAACCGTCCGGAACCTGAATCCCATTCCTCTCTCCCATAAGTAACAGATAAAGCTTTTCCGCTGCATGGCGGACATCGGAAGCACGGGCTCGCATATAGTCGTCGCTCATTGCTTCAAATGATTTTGCCTTTTCCTGTCCAGCCTCAAATACGGCATATTCCGCATTGATACCGCTTTGGATCTTTATTCGTATCATTTCGCAGAACGATTCATCATCAAGCATCATTGACTGAGCCTCAAGTATGTTTGCGGATTCTCCACCCGACTCTTTTGCCGTGTCGAGAAGGTCTGATCTCGCATCGGAAAGTGCTTTTTCAAAGCGTTCAAGCTCCGTTTTTTTGTCCTTGACTTTTTTCTTTTCGGGGACGGTTTTTTCCGGCATGAGAAATACCTTGCCGACGCAAATACCTCCGTTTCCGACCTTTCCGCTGAATCTTCTGAAATCGGCCTTGCTTTCCTTTTCCGGCATCTCACATTTCAGGAGACGATTGACATCATCCGAAACAAATTCCACATCCGGTCCGATAATGACCTGAACGGAGGTGCGTCCCATCTTCATAACATCGACAGCACCTGCTTTTTTTATTACCCCGTCGCTGCAGAGACTGTTATCTCTGACCTCAACACGAAGTCTCGTCGCACAGTTGGAAACGGAAACGATATTCTCTTCGCCGCCGAGCCCTCTGATGATTCCCGCCGCACGGGACATATCTCCAGATACGGTAAAGTCCGTATCCGGTACATCTTCACTTTCGGTGTCCGACGTGTCTTCGCGTCCCGGGGTTTTCAAATCAAGCTTCTTTATCAACAGACAAAATACAAGATAGTATACCGCAAAGGCGGCGATTCCGAGCGGGATTATCAGCAGTGTTTTCTGCGCCGCCGGGAGAGGAGCGGAGAACACGAGGTCAATGATGCCGGCCGAGAATGAAAAACCTGCTCTGAAGCCTACCGCATTGGCGATAAATGTAAATACGCCGAAAAGCACACAGTATATCGCATAAAGCACCGGAGATGCAAACATAAACGAAAATTCGAACGGTTCCGTTACTCCGCATACAAATGAAGTGAGCGCAGACGAAAACAGCATACCGGATATGCGTTTATCCTTCTTTTTTGCGCACCGATGCATGGCAAGTGCCGCCGCCGGAATACCAAACATCATGGACGGGAAAAATCCGCTCATATACATACCGACGGACCAGGAAACATCTGCACTCGTCTTGCCTGCCCAGAACGCCGTGAGGTCACCGAGTCCCACTGTATCGAACCAGAATACATTATTCAGTGCATGGTGCAGACCGAACGGGATAAGAAGTCTGTTCAGAGTTACATAGATCGCACTTCCGAAATTTCCCATATCCACAATCAGTTCTCCGAACCGGACAAGTCCGGAAAACAAAATCGGCCACAGCACGAAAAGTATTGCGGAAACAATAATGGATACAACGCCCGAAACGATGATACCGAGCCGTCTCCCGCTGAAAAAGCTCAGCCACGCCGGAAGGCGGGTGTTTTTGAAGTGCTTTATGCAAAATGCGCCTATAAGTCCGGCAAGGATACCGATAAACGGGTTTTCGATTTTTGACAGCGCCAGAAGGATCGTCTCCTTCTGTGCAAGCGAGGGGATAACTGCGGAAATAGTTCCTTCGGACAGGAGAGCGGTCATCATCAGCCATGAGACAAGCGCCGCAAGTCCACCGGTCCCTTCTCCGTCCGACATACCGATACCTACGCCGATAGCAAACAGTAACGGCATATGATTGATAACGGCACCGCCGGCAGTGATGAGGAAAAAGCCGATCTTTGCCGCAAGTCCGACGATATCGCCCCCCTGCATCCCGGCAGGGCAAAGCAGATAGCCGATACCCATAAGAATACCGCATATCGGCATACATGAAATGGGTATCAGGAGAGATTTACCGATCTTCTGCAAAAATCGCATTACATACTCCTCCGGTTACAGCTCGGCGCGGAAAAATTCCCGCAAAGCCGTGAGTGCTTCATCCGAATCTTCTCCGGATGCTTCGATCTTCACCTGCGTACCTTTTGATGCACCGAGCGACATAACACTCATGATGTTTCCGGCGTTGACGGTATTACCACCTGCGGAAACGGTAACAGTGCTTTTATATTTTTTTACAAGCTTGACAAGTGCACCTGCGGGGCGTGCGTGCAAACCGACAGAATCCTTTATCGTATAAACAAAAGAATCCTTATCTCCCGCCGTCAGGACCGTGTCGCCGTGAGTGACACGCAACGGAACCCCGGTTTTCACGATTTTTTCTTCGTTTGTTTTCATATCGTTTTCACTTTCATTGAGTTTGATTTTAAAGCAATGGGGTTTTGTATACGCTTGGCCTTTTGCGAATACACCCAAGAAAAGAATATAAAAAAGTCATTATTTTCCGATAGCGGGAGTTGTTTTGAGGTGGATACCATTACGCACGGCAGACGTAGTCGCAAATTGCCTCTGAAGTTCAAAACGGCATTTTATTCCGCGACAAAATCATCTCTGCAAGCACAAATAAATGTCGCTTTGAGCACGTACACTATCCGTATGATTTTTTCGCGGATCGCATGGTTTTTCGGCATCAGCAGGAATTACCCACGATCTGCCGAACCGGCTCACGCCGGGAACACGGCCTGCCTGACAGAGCTTATGTACGCGGCTCTCTGACACGCCCCATTTATAGGACGCTTCCCGCGCTGACATATATCCCTCCATTGGTACGCCTCCCGTAAATATAATTTTACAAAATACATTATATCCGAATATGCGGATGTTTGCAAGACAGCGGGATGATCGTTCACAAGCAGGAAAACGGTGGCGACTAAGCAGGGCAAACTGGATTACTTGGGTCAGTATGTCGAGGATCGTCTTTCAAAGATCAATGAGGGTACTGCGGCAGACGCGAAGCAGCAAGAATTGGATGCGGCGAACGGGAAAATCAAATTCCTGGAGAAACTTATAGAGAAGAAAGACAAAGAACTCAAGGATACCAAACATATGCTTGAAAAGACGCGGGAGGAAGGGCAAAGTTACAAAAAGCAGTATGAAGATCTTTTGTCGACCTGGATAAACTGTACCAAAGCTGATATGCAGCCGAGGTTCAAAGCATCCGGGTAACACCCACCCCCTGGCAGAGGGAAAAATTAGGTTAACTCTTATCGCAATTTTAGCTCCCAAAAATGAAAACGGTTAACTTAATTCAAAGTTAACCTAATTATCCCGCAAGGTATTGAAAAACCTGGAAATCATTAGGTTAATCAAAATGAGTAAACCTAATAGTTTCCAGGTTATTTTGGTGGAGATGGCGGGAGTTGAACCCGCGTCCGAAAGCGCTTCAGAAGGAACTTCTCCGGGTGCAGACGATTATTT
>JAZRVE010000025.1:0-4768 GCA_045598975.1 Eubacteriales bacterium | reverse complement strand
CTTCTGCGACGGTTCGCTCTACGCCCACGAGGCCACCGTGAAAGACGGCTACCTTGCCGCCCGCGGCATCCGCGTGGGGCTGTGCGGCAGGAGTTTTTCCCGTTCGGACACGGCGGGTTCGCTGTTTTCGGCGCAGAGCCTCGTCATCCGCCTGCCGCACCACGTGCCCGGCTGTGCATATCCCCTCATCCGCCGCGTGACGGAAAACGGTTTTCCGCACGGTGCCGGCTTTCTCGTCGCGTCCGCTCCCGGCGTCGGCAAGACTACCCTGCTGCGCGATCTTGCCATCCGGCTCTCCCACGGCATCCCCTGCCGCGCTTCCCGCGAAAAGAGCCGTGCCTACCGCGTCGTTCTGCTCGACGAACGGGAGGAGTTATATCTGCCGGAATACTTTGAAGGCTGTCTGATCGACGTGTTAACAGGTCTTGACAAGGTACAGGCTCTGCCCTACGCCATGCGCGCCCTCTCGCCGGAGATCGTCGTCTGCGACGAGATAAGTTCGGAAGCCGAAGCGGAGGGGCTTTTCCGTGCGCATCTCGGCGGCGCCGTGCTGATGGCTTCCGTCCACGAAACGTCGGAAAGCGGCATCTTACGCAAGCCGTTTCTGACAAAGCTCTGTGCGGAGGGCGTGTTCGGCGGCGTATGCTTTCTCGAAAGAAAAGGCGACACCGTCGCAAGCCGCCTCGTGGAGTGTCCGCTATGCTCCGGCTGATCGGCATCCTGCTCATCTCGGTCTCTCTGTCGCTGTACGGGGCGTACGCCTCGGCACGCCTCGCGGAGAATGCCGCCTGCCGCGCCGAGCTTGCCGAACTGCTCTTTGCCGTCCGCACCGGCATTGACCACGGCGCTCTGCCGCTCGCCGAGATCTACCGTTCGTTCTCCTTCCGCCGCCTTGCCCGCATCGGCTTCGACCGTGTCCTATTAGCAAAACCGGACGCTTCGCTTGCCGACGCGCTCGAAAAGGCAAAGCCGTATCTCGACGGAGACGTATACGAGCTGTACGCGGATTTTGCATCGAAGCTCGGCAAAAGCGGACACGTTTCGGCGGAAAGCGCCCTCTGCGACCGTTACGGCGCCCTCATAAACGAAAAAGAAAAAAGCATCCGTGCCCGTGAGGACGTCAAACGCCTTCTCTACCGCAGGCTCGGACTGCTCGCCGGGCTTACCGCCGCTCTCATTCTACTGTAACAGGAAAAACCGAAAGGACGTTATCACATTATGGACGTATCCCTCATTTTACGCATCGCCGGTGTCGGCATCTTAGTCACCGTTATCAATTCCATCCTCTCCAAATCCGGTCGGGACGAGCAATCGGTCTTCGTGACGGTCGCCGGCATCGTCACGGTCTTACTCATGCTCGTCGGGGAGATCGACCGTCTCTTTTCCGCCGTGCGCAGTATTTTCGGGCTATGAGCATGAGCTTTTTCAAGATCGTCGGCTACGCCGTCATCGGGCTCGTGACGCTTATGCTGTTGAAAGGACTGCGGCAGGACGCCGCGCTCCCGCTGTCGGCGCTCATCAATGTTTCCCTGACACTCTGCGCGCTGACGCTCCTTGCTCCCGTCATTACTTTTTTGAGGGAGTTCGAGAATGCAAGCGGGACGGACGGGCTTGTGACGGTGATCGGAAAAGCAAGCGGCGTCGCCGTGCTTTCGACGCTTGCCGCCGATCTCTGCCGCGACGGCGGAGAAGCCTCTCTTGCGGCAAAAATCGAGCTGTGCGGCAAATGCTTATGTCTCTCGCTCGCGCTTCCGCTCATCCGGGAGACCTTTTCGGCGGCGCTCGCCATCCTCGGGTGACGCGCATGAAAGGAAAACGTTTTTTCTTACGCGGGTGCGCTTTTTTCCTCCTGCTCTTTCTTCTGCATACCGTCTGCCCTGCCGCCGTGCCGAAAGAGCCTGCCGACGTCCTGCACGACGCGCTGTTCTCCGTCCTTGCGGGTGAGGATAACGGCACGTCTGCCTCCGCTCTGCTCCCCTCCTTCCTTTCCGGCACCTCTCTGTGGGAATACGCTTCCTCCCTGTTTACCGATCTGTTTTCCGGCTACGCGAAGCCGCTCACCGTGCTTTTCGCTCTGATCGCCGCCGCTTCCCTCGTGCAGGTGTTCTCGGACAACCTCGGCTCGTCCGGTACGCTTATCGGCTACGCCTCCCTTGCCGCGTGTGCGGTGACGGCGTTTTCCCTCGTCGTGCCGCTTGTCGACGCCGCAAGCGAATATCTTGCCGGGCAGTGCGCCTTCATGAGCGCCTCCTCCGCAGGGCTTTGCGCGCTCGCCGCCGCCGAGGGACAGCCCGCCTTTTCGGCATCCACCGCCTCCGGCGCTTCGCTCATCATCTCGCTCACCGAATTTGCCGCGAGCCGTCTCGTGCTTCCCTGCGCCCGCACCGTCATGGCGCTGTCGGTCGTGTCGGCGTTTTCGCTCGGCTTCTTTGACGTTTCCTCTTTGCTCACTTTCTTGAAAAATGCCTGCACCATAGGGCTCGGCGTGCTGTTTACCGTCTTTGCCGCCCTGCACACCGTCACCTTACGCGTCGCCGCCGGCACCGATTCGCTCGCCCTCAAAAGTCTGCGCTTCGTTTCGGCGCGCCTCATCCCCGTCGCCGGTCCCTTTTTGAGCGACAGTCTCAAAACCGTTCTCGCCTCCTTTGCCGTTATCCGTGCCAACGCCGGTGCGCTCGGCATCGCTTATCTGCTGTACGCCCTGGTGCCGCCGCTTGCCGCCCTGCTTACCGTAAAATTCATTCTGCTCGGTGCCTCCATGTCGGCAAAGCTTCTCGGCGTCAAGTCACACGCCCTCTTTTTCGATGCGCTCGGCGCCTCTCTCAACATCCTCATCGCGCTCGCCGTTTTTTCCGCCTGCGGCGGCGTGCTCCTCTTCGCTTCCTTTATGCAGGGGCTCGCCGCATGATTTTCCGATGGGAGGTATGATCTTGCAGAATCCCCTTTTTCTGCGGCTTTTTGCCGTCTGCATCGCCTGCTGTCTTGCCGCCGCCCTCTCGTCGGACACCGCCACGGGAAAAGCCGTGCGGTTTGTCTGCGGCGTCGTTACCGTTTCGGTCATCGGCTCGTTTTTCTTTTCCGCCTCGGATTTTCTCGGCACGCCGCCCGCCGCTTCCGTAGAACAAGCCGTTCCCGCCGGTGCGGACTCCGATTTTCCGGGCACGCTTGCCGAAAAGACGATGGCGCTTGCCGAAAATGAGCTTTCCGAACGCATTTACGCCTTCTGCGGCATAAAACCGGACTCCGTTCGCATACAGTATACCGTAAGCACCGACGGACAAAGCCCGCAGGTCATGCTCGACGACGTGCACGTGTCCTTTTCCGACGCGCCGCAGGACGTCTCCTCCCTGCTTTCCTCTCTCGCCGAATGGCTTCCCGGCTGTCACACCACCCTTTCGTCAGGAGTACAAGATCATGAAAACAACGGATAACCTCTTCGGTTTTTTCAAGGACAAAAAAGCACTGTTACTCATACTGTCCGCCCTTATCGGGCTCATTCTCCTGCTTGTCGGCGGCGGCTTTGCCCGTTCGTCCGAAAACCATGGCGACGCCGCTCTGCAAGACTATCTCACGTCCACTGAAAAACGTCTGCAAAGCACCGTCTGCGCCATTGACGGCGTGCGCGACGCCCGCGTTTTCATCACGGTCGAAAACACCTTTGAGACGGTCTACGCCACGAACGCCACGCTGAACGAGACCGGCGCAGACAACCGCTCGACACAGAAGCAGCTCGCCTACACCTCGACGCGCTCTTACGGCGAGCAGCCCGTCGTCGTCAAACAGCTCCTTCCCCGCATCAGCGGGGTGCTTGTTGTCTGCGGCGGCGGCAACAACGCGGTCGTCCGCGACGAGGTCATCCGCGCCGTCAGCGTCGCGCTCAACATTTCACAAAGCAAAATCTACGTGACGGGGGGAACCGATCCGATGGGATGACCGCACTTATCTGACTGCCTGCCGACTATTTTATCTTTTAGTGAAAGGATCTGATCCCCATGAAAAAAGCGCTTGCCTTTTTGGACAAACACAAAAAAATACTGATCGTTCTTTGCTGTACCGTCATTATCGGCGCCTCGGTCTATTCGGATTTCTGCATTAACCGGACAAAAAAGGTCGCCGCCTCCTCTTATCTCTACAATGCCGACTTTTCTTCGGACGGTGAAACGCCCGAGCCGACCGAGACCAAGATCCTCGGGGAAGCGCGGCTTGTCGACAACGTCATTTCCGAAAAAGAAAACGACGCCTATTTCTCCTCTGCCGTTCTCAACCGCGAACGGTCGCGCAGTGAGGCACTCGAAACGCTTCAAATCGTCATTGACAGCTCAGAGACCATGCCCGACGTCAAGGACGAGGCGCTTTCCCGCATGATCGACATGGCGAGCGCCGTGGAAACGGAGGCGCTTACGGAGGAAATGCTCAAAGCCAAAGGATTCGAGCCGTGTCTTGCCATTGTGCAGGGTGATTCGGTCAGCGTCATCGTCCAAACGCCGGGACTTCTCACCAACGAGGTCGCGCAGATCACCGAGATCGTGATGGAAGGAACAGGATTTTCACCCGACAACATAAAAATCATTGAGAAAAACTGACATTGGGAACAAAACGGAAAAAGCGCGTGCCGTATAGCACGCGCTCAGCCAGTAGACAAAGTCCCGAAAGGGGCTTTGTTTTTATGAAAAAGTATAGAAAAGAGTGAGAGAATATGGTATAATAAAGGAGAAAGAGAGGTAGGAAAAATGCTGACAAAAGAACAGGAAAAGAGAAATCAGATACA
>JAZRVE010000024.1:0-17860 GCA_045598975.1 Eubacteriales bacterium | reverse complement strand
TAATGTTCATGGGAAGTTCCTTCTTGATATGGTTTTTGGTCTTGTGATGATTCCATTATACCATATCTTGCAAGTAACTTCCTCTCTTTTTGGCTCACATCATTTTAACACATACATTTTTCAAAATTTTTTCTCTTTTATCTTGACAAAAACACGGAAGGGTGATAGAATAGAAACACTGCGGGAGCGCAGGAAAACGAATAGGCACCTTTACTCATGTTGGTAACCAACTGAGCAGGGAGTGTGTACGGATTTCAAAGTGTCTGCCCTTTAATGGACTGGCAAAAACTATAAAATGCACCTTTAGCTCAGTTGGTTAGAGCTACGGGCTCATAACGGGTTGGTCCGGGGTTCGAGTCCCTGAAGGTGCACCAGAAACCCCTCTTTTGTCTGTGGGACAAAAGAGGGGTTTTAACTTCACATCAGTTTCTTGCGCTTTGACGAGATCCGGCGCATTTGCGGAAAAGGATAAGTAAAAATGATTGCATTTTTTCTTTTCTTGTGGTATACTGATACCGTAGCGGCGATGAAATACATCGTATGACGAAAAAAGGAAGGAACATGAAAACATGAAAATCGGACTCATCGTTGCCATAGAGACCGGCGCGATATTCGACTACTATCACGACGTGGAGACGTTGGAAGGAGCCCCGCGTGGCTTTTCGCTGTACCGCGTCGGAAACGGAAAGAATGAGATCTATATCCTGCACGCCGGCATGGGAGAAGTGGCGGCGGCAAGCGGTGTGCAGTACCTCATCACGGCGCACGGCGTTGACCGCATCGTCAATTTCGGTGTGGTCGGCGGACTGACGGATGAAATGAAAAAACTGCGTGTCTGTGTTGTCGAACGCGTCGTCCACTACAAATACGATTGTTCGGAATTTATGGATCTTGTCAAGGGACAGGTGGCGGAGCACGATTCGATCTTCCTGCCGACGGACGCCGACATGGTGGAAAAAGCGTTGGCGGCGTGCCCGGAGCTTTTGAAAGCAACCTGCTGTTCCGGCGATAAATTCGTGGGAACGGAAAAAGAAAAGGCACAGCTCCATGCCGATTTTGAGGGCGACGTCTGCGATATGGAGTCGGCGGGCATCGTGCTGACGTGTGAAGCGAACGGCGTGCCGTGTCTGCTTCTCAAAGCCGTGTCTGACGGTCTTGCCGGCGGTGCAAAGGAGTTCTATGAGGAATTGAAGGACGCCGCGTTCGAGTGCCTCGGCGTTGCCGATACCGTTATGAAAACGCTGTAAAATATCAAAAAGGAAAGCCGTTCGGGAAAACCCGAACGGCTTTTGTCGTTTTGCGGAATGATGCGGGGCAGGGAAAAGTCAAAGCGAACGGATAAGCTCGGTGAGCGACTTTTCGGCAAGGTTTGCCATGTGATGATCGCCGCCTGCGGCATTGGCAACGGCGAGCGTCGTCATGCCGGCGCGCTTTCCCGCTTCGATGCCGGCGTCGGCGTCCTCGACGATCATGCAGTTTTCGTACGGCATGCCGAGCATGTCGGCGGCCTTGACGAACACTTCGGGATCGGGTTTGGAGTGAGAGATGTTGTTGCCGTCGGACACGGCGTCAAAATAGGTGTCGAGCCCGATCTGTTTCAGAATGATGGGGGTGTTCTTGCTGGACGAGCCGACGGCGATCTTGATGCCGTTTCGTTTGAGCTCGTCGAGGTTCTGCATGACGCCCGGCAGGATGTTGTCGGGGGTGAGCTTTTTGATGAGCTCGACGTACAGCCCGTTTTTCTTTGCGGCAAGCGCCGCCTTTTCGTCGTCGGTATAGGAGCGCTTGGCTCTTTCCAGAATGATTTCGAGGCTTTCCATACGGCTGACGCCGCGCAGACGCTCGTTAATGGTGCGGTCGAAGTAGATGCCTTCGTCGTCCGCCATCTGCTTCCAGGCAAGGTAATGGCAGTTGTCGGTGGAAACGATGACGCCGTCCAGATCAAAAATGATGGCTTTGATGTCTTTCATGGTTTTCCCTTTCTCGCATCACAGTGCGGCGGAGAGCGGCTTTTCGGCGCTCACGGCGTACGCTTTTCCGTTAAAGAGGACGGAAACGGGCTCTTTGGACGTGGTGGTGAGGCGGTAAGCGGAAGGCGTCATTTCGACGGAAAATTCCTGTCCGCGGTATAAGAAGCGGAAGGAGAGTTTTTTCCACCACGGCATCCGGTGCGGATTGACGGTGATGCCGTCCTCGCGGCAGATGATGCCGGCGATGCCGCGGAAAACGGCGTACCAGGCGCCGACGAGACAGCCGGAGTGCACGCCCTGCCAGCCGCAGTGGAAGGAGTCGATGACGTCGGTGTAAGCCGTTTCCATTAAATAGTTGTAAGCGGAAAGCATACGACCGTTATCCGCCGAGCAGATGGCGTGCGGTGCAAAGGAGAGGGAAGAAGAAGATTCGCACATCTTCTCGTAGTAGTCCCAGTTGGCGGCGTAGTCGGCTTTTTCGGGAGCGATGTTGAGGTAGCTGAACAACAGCATGACGTCGGGTTGCTTGATGACCTGGCTCTTGTGATACAGCCCGGAGGATTTCATCTGGAACTTGGTGGCGTTGGAGCCGCTTGCTTCTTCGAGGGTGCGGCTTAAATCAAAGTATCCGTCAAACTGCGGGATGAGCCCGTTTTCTTCGAGCGGCAGATACAGCTTCTCGGCGATGTCGGTGTAGTCGTGAGCAAGTCCGAACTGCTTGCCGTAAGCGGAGGTCTTTTCGAGCACGAATTTGACGAGGTAGTTTGTGTAGGCGTCGTTGTTGACGTAGGGGTGATGCTCGTCGGTGCCGGTGACGCGGTTGATGACGTACTTGCCGTCTTTAAGCTCGACGCGGCTCTTCCAGTATTCGCAGAGCTCGGTGAGCAGTTCAAGACCATACTGCTTCATGAACGCCTCGTCACCCGTGACCGAGTAGTAGTGGATGACGCCCCATGCGATGTCGGCGTTGATGTGGATCTGCATGAAGGGATGCCGTGCGTATTCCCAGACGCGTTCGTCACCGTTGACGGAGGAACAGAAGGCGTACTTGGCGCCGGCAAAGCCTGCTTCCGCGGCGTTTTTCCTGGACTGTTCCAGACGCTCATAGCGGTACAGAAGCGCTTTCTTGGCGGCGTCGGGGCAGGTGTAGATGAAAATGGGGAGCTGATAGACTTCGCTGTCCCACCAGACGAAGTTGTTGTAGCGTTCTCCGGTAAGTCCTTTTGCCGAGAGGGCGTGGATAGAGTCGTTGCGGGCGATGGAGATCGCCGAATGATAGTTGGCGAAGCGCACACCGGCGTCTGCCTTTTCGTCGCCCTCGATGACCATGTCCATCAGATCGAATACCTTGCGGTAAGCGGCAAGATGGCTGTCGTAGTAAGCTTTGTAGGATTCCTCCGGCACGACGGGACCGGAGATCGTTTCTTCGCGGGAGGAGATGATGTAGATGCGCTTTTCAAAGACGTAGGTCTTGCCCGTCTGCGCGTCAAAACTTGTCTTGCTGCCGATCAGTCCGTCGGCGTTCTCGCTTTCCCAGGCGGCGTCGAACGACGCATCGGTGATGACCGTGACACCCGTTTCGAAGCCGTACTTTTTGCCCATGGACATATGAACGTACGCCTTGTTTTCCCACGCTTTTTCGTCGAGCACACGCGTGACGATCTGACCGCCCGTTTTGACGCGCTTGTCGATGCCGGAGAGCACGCCGATCTTCTTGCTGTGGTTGACGGGGGTGACGGAAACGCGGATGGCGTAGACGTGGTCGTTTGCAAAGGAGGAGAAACGCTCGAAGACGAAGTCGGTGACGTCGCCCTTTTCGTTCTGCCAGCGGACAGAGCGCACGAGGCAGGCACGCGTCATGTCGAGATGGCGCTCCCACGAGAGGATCTTGCCCTCCCACGGATAGAAGGTCTCGCCGTCGACGGAAAAGCGCATGAGTAAGAAGTCGGCGTTGTTGATGACGCTGTCCTGATACTCGAAGTGCTTTAATTTGTCCTCGTCGATGTAGTATTTCTTCATGTATTCGTTGTCGGCGAACGGTTCCATGACCTCGATGATCTCGTCGATGACGCCGCGGATGTAGGCGCCCTGGATACGGATGGAGCCGTATTCTTCAAAGCTGCCGCGCACGCCGATGTAACCGTTTCCGGTGGTGAAGAGGGCGGCGTTGAGCGCTTCCTCTTCGATCTTATAGGATTCCTCGATGAATTTTTCCGGTGTTGCCTTTATCATAATGATCCTCCTGAAAAAGTGGATTTTTCCGACTTCATTATACCATGCTTTTTCTCAAAAATCAAGGGGGAGAGGTGAACATAACACAAAGAAAAAAGCCGCCTGTTTTCGCAGGCGGCCAAAACGGTGAAACTTATTCGTTGATCTTGATCTGTACGCGGGAGTTGATGATGTTTGCCACGTCGTCGACGCTCTTCTGACCGTCGAAATACGGCTGTGCTTCCTCGTTGATGATGTCGGTCACCTGCGTGGAGGAGGAGGAAACGACGGTAGCGGAGGAAATGAGGTCGTAGATGCGCTGGGTGTCTTCCTCGGTGCTCTTGCGAAGCTCAACCTGTTCGCCGCCGATCCAGTAGGTGTTTTCGTATTCCTCCTGCTTTTCCACACCGTCTTCGTAGTAGGTGTAGTAACGGGGTTTCAGATCGTTTTCCTTCTTTTTCTCAATAGAAGATTTGCGGATGGGGAAGGTATAGGAGCCGTACCTGTTGTTGCCGCCGGCGTAGCGATCCTGAAACTCATCCGAAAGCAGGTACATCAGCACCTGTGCGCAGCCTTCCTTGACCTTGGAGGTATTCGTGACGGCAAGCTGGATCTGCGGCGAGATGAGCGTGCCGGAGATGCCTTCGGTCGCCATCGGGTAGCCGATGAAGCTGACGGGCTCGCCGAACTGGACTTCAAATTCCGGGATCTGATTGAAACTGCTGATATAGGCGTTGCGGAGGATGGCTTTGTCCTGCATGGCGGCAAGCTCGTAGTTGTCCCAGTACCGGGGATCGCTTTCCCGCAGGCTTTCGTAAGCATCATAGGTGGCGGGAATGTCTTTCAGATAAGAGAGGAGGCTCTTGAACTCATCGCTGTCAAAGGAGCACCTGCCGTTTTCGCCGACAAACTGCTTTGCGGCAAGACTCAGAATGGTGGCACCGAAGCCCTGACGGTTCTGTTCCTGGTACATGGAGGCACCCTCGGGCAGAGATTTGTGCATTTCGAGGAATTCCGTCAGCGTCCAGCCGGTCTTGTCGCCGAAGCGGGAAGCCTTTCCGATCAGCGTCGTGAAGGAAACGACCGGCGAAACGGCATACAGCTTTCCGTTGGTCTCGAAAGCGCCGAGTACGTTTTCGAGGTAATCGGCCTTGTTGAACGACGTGCCTTCCAACAGCGTGTAGAGGTCGAGGAAAACGTTCTTGCTGGTATATTTGGAGAGGTCCATGGAATACGAGTCGATGAGGATGATGTCGGGGGCGTTGGTGACGGACAGAATGTCGCGGTCAAGCTGTTCGACGGCACCGTTCCAGTTGTTGGACTGGTTGTTGTACTGCGAATAGTTGCGGAAGATGACCTTGTACCTGTCGTTGGTGCGGTTGAACTTCATGAGCGCCGCCTTGAACTCGGTGTCAATAAAACTGCCGGCGACGGTGATGATGTATTTTTCCGTGATCTGATCGGCGGGGATCTTGGTCATACGCAGAGCGACGTTTTCACTCTGGTCGTAATCGTAGTAACCGATAAGAAATTCTTCGGGGCTGATGAAGATCGGCTCGATGCCGTAGCCGACGTTGACGTCGGAGTTGGTGAAATTGCAGATCTCGACGGGTTCGGCGTCGGCAAAATTGTAGCCGTACACGGCGTCGACATCAGTGAGAATGAAATCATAGCCGGCGCAGCCGGGATGGAAGTAGTAAGAGTAAAGACGTTCGGTGTTCATGCCGATCTTGACCTCGGACGTTTTGCCGGAGACGGGATCAAACTCGCTGACCTGGTAAGAGCTGGAACCCCAGGAGAGGAAGAAGATTCTGCCGTCCTGAGACTGGAAAACGGACTCGACGTAGTTTTCGAAATCGAACTGCGACACCTTTTCCAGCGTGTTGATGTCGAGATTGATCGCCTTGGTGCCGTCGACAAAGAGCGTGATGGCATTGTCGGTGAAGAGCATGGTGTTGACGTAGGGCAGGTATTCGTAGCCGTTTTCGCTGTCGCTGACCATAATGGTTTCGGTGATGTCCTGCTCTAAAACGATGTTGCCGGTGCCGTCCACCTTGACAAGGTAGGCGTTGTTTTCGGTCTCACCGTAACCGGCGACGTCGTCGACGGCGATTTCATAGGTACTGTTTTCTTCCATGTAGGAGTAGTGATACACACTCTTGATGTACCAGACGCTTCCGTCGGGACCGGAGGTGACGCACTGGAAAGAAGAGCTGACGTTTTCGCCCTCTTCTTTTGCGAACGGAACTTCCGTGAAGGAGGAAAACGCATAGTCCGTGATGTAGTTGGTCTCTTCGTAGTTATCGACGTCGTATCCCTGGATGAGGATTTTTCCGTCGGAAAGTTTGGACATTCTCTGAATGGCGAAGTTTTCCAGCACCGTGCCGGAGAGCGGCAGGTTTTCGGCGCGGAAGACGTTTTGCAGAGACTTGGTGGTCAGAGCGCCTTTTTCGGGTGCGCCGGAGGTGTTGGTTTTGGTGCAGGATGCGAGGGAGATGCAGGAGAAGATCATGAGGATGGCGAGCGCGAGGGAGAGAATTCTTTTTTTCATGGTGGTGTCCTTTCTGTGAATGATGATGTATATTCTGTTTTTGAAATCAGGAATAAGAGAACTTGTCGCGGATACGGCTGTATACGTGCTTGTCAAGCAGTTTGTGCAGACGTCGTTCCGCACGGAACAGTGCAACGAGGATCAGCGCGGTCGGGTAGAGCATACAGATCGTAAGGATGAGAAGCTGGAACGACAGCTTTTTTTCCATGTGCCGTGCCACAAGCTCCTGCGGCGGCAGGGTGACGCCGCTCGGGAGCGCTTCGTCCGCCTGCAACAGCTTCGGAATGCGTCCGTACATCGACGCAAGGGAAAAGCGGTCGGTGTTGTTGACGAGCAGATACCTGTCCGTGTAGTCGCTGAGAGCCTTGGTAAGGATATTGTCGGCAAAACCGGTAACGGGGCACGCCATGATGACGCGGTAGCACCGGATGGGGATTTTTTTGTCGAGCCCCATGTCGGCGACGGCAAGCGGCGTGTCGCCGAAAAACTCCTTGTTTTCCGGCGTGTCCGGCAGATCGGCGAATACGCCGCTCACGTAACAGGTCCTGCCGGTCACGGAAACGGGAAAATCGTCGAGCTCCGATCCGCCGTACAGCTTCCACGCGGCAGTGCGGGAGAGCAGCAGACGGTCGTGATTGATGTCGGACGTGATGTCCGGGAAAGAAACAAGGTCCTTTTCGAACAGGTCTGTGTCGCCGCCGATGTAGCGCACCGTCGCAAGAAGGGAACGCTTGTTGTCCGTGGAAAGCGTCTCTTTGCGGTAGGTGGTGTAGGCGTCGGCATACAGACGGGCGTTCTCGTTGGGCGGGGTGACGGAGGCGTCGGTAAAGCCGGTCTCGATGCGATAGCGCAGATACATGAGCTTGTCGTAATTAAAGTCGGCCGTATCGGAAAAGTACACGGTGTACTGCTTGTAGCCCCTTGCGGCAAAGCGCTGTGCCGCGTGCTCCTCATACATGGAAGAAATCTCGGCGCGCATGACGAAAAACAAGATGGCGCTGACGATGAGAAGCAGAACGAACGGGATAAACAGGAGCCATTTGGTTTTAGTTGTCAAGTAAGCGCACCTGCTTTCCGTTCTCAATGGGCTTGGAGGAGGAAACGATGATGTAGGCGTAATTCTGGAAGTCACCGGAAATAGCCGAGCGGGTGTCGTCGGAAGCGAGGACGTTGACGGCTACGCGTTTTGCCGTGTAGCGCGTGGAAATGGGCGTGTCCTTGGATTCGATGATGAGAATGTACTTGCCTTCGCTGTCCTCGTGGATGGCGGAATTGGGAACGGTGCTGTCATAGGAGACGTTTTTGTCGCCGACGGCGATCGAAAGCGTCTGACCGGGCGTCACGTCGCCGGTAACGGAAAATTCGAGGATTTTCTGATTGCTCGACGGGTTGGCGGTGTCGTTGCGGATGGCGTCGAGCACGATCTTGACGTCGTTGCCGTAGGAGATGTAGCTGGTGATCTCGGCATTCATGCCGATGCGCAGCTTGGACGCCTGCTCGCGGGTGGCGGTGAGCGTCAGCTTGCCGCCCTGCTCGGAGAGCGCGATGTCAAGCAGCGATTCACCGGGCGTCGTCTTTTTGCCGGCATAGGTGTGAATGGTTTCCACGATGCCGCCGACGGGGGCGAGGACGGTGTTGTTCTGATAGACCTCCTTCAACTCCTGCAATTTTGTCGCGGCTTTGTCGAGGTCTTTTTTCTTGCGCTCGATTTCGAGTGAGTTTTTCTTTTCGGTGGAGCTCTTTTCGGAGCTCTGCTTTTCCAGATCGTTCTGTAATTTGAGCACTTCGCGTTCCAGCGTTTTGACGCGCTCTTTGAGCGTGGTGGCGCTTTCCGTGGTCGCGGATTCCAGTTCCGAAACGATCTCTTTCTGACGGTCGAGCTCGGCACTCAGCGCATCAAGCTCGGCGGTCTTTTCGTCGATGAGCTGTTTCTGCTGTAAGTAGCGGGCGTATTTGTAACCGTTGCGGACGCGTTCCACGCTTGCGACGGTCTTTTCTTTGTTGGTGTTGGCATTGTCGTATACCGTTTGTGCGGCGTTCGTTCTGGCAGTCGCACTGTCGAGAGCGGCGTCCGCCTTGTCGAGTTCCGCTTTTAAGGGAATGAGCTTTTCTTCGAGGACTTTGTTCTTTTCCAGTTCTTCGCGCAGCTTGGTGTTCTTTTCCAGCTCGTATTGCAGTTCGGTACGCTTTTCCCCGAGTTTTCTTTCGGTCTCGGAGGAAATGGACTGCTTGCCGGTCAGTTCGGCGTAGTAGACTTCGTATGCGTCGTCGAGCGTTTTGGCGGCGGCATCCATCGCGGCTTTGGCTTCGCGGATCTCGTCCTCGCTCGCACCCTTGCCGACCAGATCGTCATATTTGGCTTTTGCCGCACGGAATTTGCTCTGATAATCCTTAAAGCGATTATAGAGCTTTTCCACGTCATAGTTTTTGGACTGATTGTTGTAATCCTGTTCGATGTATTTGATGTCACGGTCAAGCGTATCAATGGCACGGTCTGACTGTTGCAGGGATTCCTCCAACGTAGTGGTCGGCGTTTTGATCTGCGAGGCGACGGCTTCGTAGCGCTTGGACGCCTGCGAGCGTTCCCGCTCGGCGGCGCTTGATTCGTTTTTGGCGGCGTTGAGGGCGTCCGTGGCGACGGCAAGCTTTTCCTCGGCGTCCGAAACGAGTGCGGCGGCTTCGGCGTACTCCTCGTAGGAAACGTCGGAGGTCCTGCCGGTCAGCACCTCGTCTTCCGTCGGCGTGTAGCCGATGGCAGTAAGGTCCTTTTTCATGTCCTCGATCTCGGACTGCTTGGCGGTGATCTGCCGTTCGAGCAGCTTCTGCTGTGCTTTGGCGTCAGCCTTTGCCGCTTCGGAAGCGTCTATGTTTTCGAGCTTGCGTCTTGCTTCTTCTAAATCTTCATTCGTTTGATTGAGCGAAAGGATCAGCGACTCGGTCGAATCGCTTTTCTGCGCCGAATCGATCAGCAGTTTGGTGTATTCGTAGTTGAGCGTGTCGTAGGCGTTCTGTGCTTCCGTCAGTTCATCGCCCTGCGAAGGGGAGAGGACGAAGAGCACGTCGCCCTTTTTGACGGTGTCGCCCTGCTTGACGGCGACGCGCTCGATCTTGCGTGCGTAGTCGATGGAGACCGGGCGTGCGTCCTGCGCGACGATGGTGCCGTTGCCGCGCACCTGCGTCTTGATGGCGCCGTACTGGATGTACTGCGTGGATACCTCGGGGAGCGTCATATTGAGAATGGTGTTGGAGAAAAAGGTCAGAACGAGCAGAACGGCAAGGAAAATGATGGCGGCGGTCTTGACCCACTCGCGGCCTTTTTTGACCTGTTCTTCACCGTTTGCGGTATTGGGTTGTGTTTGATTCATGACAGACATCCTTTCGCATAATTCGCATGAGAAATATCGTTATCGGTCAGCCTTTGATGCTGCCGGAGTTGGCGATCCCTTCGACGAGATACTGCTCGCCGTACAGGAACATGAGAAGCGTCGGCACCATGTAGATGACGGCAACGGCAAAGGCGATGCCGGCGTCACCCGTGTTGATCTTTGACAGGAAGACGGATAGGGGGTACATATCTTCGTCTTTCAGTAAGATCAGCGGCTGTTCGACCATGTTCCAGTAGTCGATGAACACGAGGATCATGACGGAATAGAGAATGTTGCGGCAGAGAGGGAAGTAGACGTTGAGAAAGATCTGGAATTCGTTGCATCCGTCAAGCTTTGCCGCTTCGATGATGCCGTACGGGATACGCCGCATGGCTTTGGTTAATAAGAAGACGCAGAACGGCGAGAAAACACCGGGCAGGATAATCGCCCACGACGTGTTGAGAAGCCCGAGCTTTTCCGAGACTAAATAGTTCGGCACGAGCGTCACCTGATAGGGCATGAGCATGAGAATGATGTAGCCGAACAGAATGGCCTCCCGGAACTTGGAACGGTAGCGGGTGAAGCCGTAGGCGGCGAAGCAGGCGACGAGCGCCTGGAAGATGACGATGGGAACGGTGTATTTGACGGAGTTCCAGAATTTCAACAGGTACTCCGGACTCATGAACAGCACGGTGCCGTACTGCTTGAAGGAGACCTTGTCGGGAATGAATTTGAGCGACGTTTTTCCCGATATGTAGGAGCCGCCGGTGCCCGCCTTGTCAAAAATCTGCCCGTAGCGGGCGGTGAGTTCAGTCTGTGTGAAAAACGAGCCGGAAACGGTCAGGATGGTGGGGGCGATGAACACGAACGCCAGAAAGGCGAGAAAAATGAAGATAATGACCGTTGAAGATATGCGGCGCAGACGGAAACGATGCTTTTTCATTCTTCCACATCCTTTCCGTACAGATCGTCCGCATAGAACAGACCGCCGATGAGAATGCACATGAAGATCGCCATGAGAATGGCGGCGGCGGACAATTTCTGGTAGTCGAGACTGGAAAACGTGTTGTTCATGAAATGTTGCAGCATATACAGACTTTCGTAGGGGTAGTCACCGGAAAGAAGGTATATTTCACGGAAAATTTTGAAGGAATTGATGACCGAGAGAATGGTGACAAAAAGGATGGTGGAGGAAAGATACCGTATTTTGATGGTGAAAAACTGCCTTACGGGACCGGCGCCTTCCACCGTCGCCACTTCGAGGATGTCTTTCGGGATGTTGTTGAGCGCCGCCAAAAAGAGGATCATGTTGTAGCCGAGATTCTTCCACAGAAACAGCAGAACGATGACCCATATGCCGCTCGTGGATTTCATCCAGTCCACCTTGTCGAGCGAGAAAAACTCCAAAAAGGTATTGACGGAGCCGTTGTAGTGGAATAACACCTGCCAGATGAGCACGATGGAGGCGACCGGCACCATCATGGGAGACAGAAATGCCGAGCGCAGACGGCTTTGCAGCGGGATCTTAACGTTGAGCGCCATGGCGAGAAGCAGCGCCGTAATAACGGCGAGCGGCACGCAGACGGCGGAAAAGCGAAGCGTGTTGATGACGGCGATCTTAAAGGAATAGTTGGAGAACAGCCGGACGAAATTATCAAACCCGACGAATTCCTTCTGGACGGGATTGTTGATGAAAGCGTAATAGAGAATGACAAAGAAAGGAACAACGAAAAAAACGGCGACGCCGAGGATGCTCGGCGCGAGAAAAGCGGCGGAAACAAGCCTGTCGTGCCGTTTCTGCCTGTTCGCTTTGCGTGAGATGAGACTCATGAGGTACCCCTTCCTTTGTGCACGGAATATCGTATACGCGGATAGACGTGCGGAGAACGGAAAAAGTTCCGCATCCGCGACAAAATTCTTCTTTTTGCAGTATAACATAATCCGGCTCGGATTGCAAGAGTAAAGTGCATATTTTATAAATAAAAAACGTTGATTCCGATGCGATCCGCCCCTTGCCGTGAGTCAGCTTGTTTTTCCGGCTCTGTACTTTCCCGGCGTTGTGCCGGTCATGTCGCGGAAGACACGGCAGAAGGTTTTGGCGTCACTGAATCCCACGCGCGCTCCGATCTCCTCGATGGAATCGGATGTGGACATGAGCAGATATCCTGCATTGCGCACGCGGAAGGCGTTGAGATAGGCGTGGAAACTTGTGCCGACCGCCTTGCGGAACAACTTGCAGAAATTGGATTTTCCGTAACCGGTCTCTTTGGCGGCGTCCTCGACCGTAAGCGGCTCGTTGTAGCGCCGGTGTACAAGGGCGAGCGCACGCTCGATACGAGGGATATGCCGGAGCGGCGTCGCGTCCGACTGCTTTTCGGCATAGCGAAGCAGCCACGCGCTGATTTTGTAGATGTTGCCGACGATTTCGAGCTCGTCGGCATCCGCGTCGGCACACTGTCTGCGGCATAAGGCCGCCGTATCTTCACACAGACGGCGCATGACGGCATCTGTCTGGCAGTCGATGACGGGGGAGTCGAGGCGGCAGGAGGCGAGACGCGCAAAATGATCCTGCATCAGCAGAGGACCGAGCTCGATGAGTAACTGCTCGTGTTCGTCCCCCGAAAGATAGGCGTGTGCCTGCGTGGCTCCGATGTACAGAAGCTGTCCGGCAGACACAGTGAATTTTTGACTGTTGACTTCGACGCAAAATCTGCCGGAGAGACAGTATACCAACTCAATCTCATGGTGAAAATGAACGGGAAACGGCGCGGCGTTTTTGCGCAGGGTGACAACATACGGGACCGATCCGATCAGTATCGGCTGAAAGAGCATAGAACTCCCTCCTTTTCGGCAATAGGATAACACGGCGGGGCGAAATTGTCAAGAGAAGTGAATTTTTGGGTATAACAGCATACAAACAAGCCTTGCGGACAAAAGTGCGCCATGCTATACTGAAATCAAACAGCACACGATTTTTGCTGTTTGTGAGGAGATGAAAGGATGTCGGATGCCAAAAAGCTGTGCCTCGGTGCGGCGCAGACCGTTATCACGCCGCCTGTCGGCGGACGGTTATACGGATATGATCCGACGACGGTTTCCGAATCGGTGCACGACGATCTGACGGCGTCGGTCTTTCTGTTCCGCACAGAGGATACCGACGCGATGCTTATCAGTCTGACACTATGTGAGGCAGACACGAAGGTCTGTGACGAACTGCGCGGTCTTGCTTCGCGCATTTCCGGCGTTGCTGTCACACGCATCATGATCTGCTGTACGCACACACATTCCGGTCCGAACGTCGCCGGCAATGCCGGCTGGGGCGATATTGACCGCGCTTATATCGACAGTGTCCTGTTGCCGAGGCTTTCGGAGGCGGTGGAAAAAGCCGCCGGGAACGTCAGACCTGTGACGGTCGGTATCGGCAGGGGAGAAAGTTTTGTCGGCGTCAACCGCCGCGAGGTATATCCCGACGGCTCGGTCAGATTCGGACAGAATCCGTGGGGCTGTTTCGATCCCACCATGACGGTGCTGTCTTTCCGGTATGAGGACGGCAGTCCCGCCGCCCATATCATCCACTATGCCTGCCACGGCACCTGTGCGGGGCACAATCATGAGATCACCCGCGATTTTTCCGGCATCATGTGCGATCGTGTTTCGGCACTGTTCGGCGGCGTGACGGCATTTATCAACGGCGCGGAAGGGGATGTGGGGCCGCGGCTTTCCAACGGTAAAACGGTCGGCTTCGGCGACATCCGCTATGCCGAGGAGCACGGCGGACTTGCGGCGGCTGACGCGGTACGCATCCGGCGCTCGATCCGGCACTATTCGGACGCCGTTCTTGCGGCGGACACCTACCCCGTCGAGCTTCCCGTCAAAATGCGCATAACGCTTGACGAGGCAAAGGCTTTACGCGAAAAGTACCGGGGCAAGGCGGTCAATGTCGACGGTCAGTATGCGCAATATGTCGAGGACGTCATCGCGTCATATCAGACCGATTATACAGAACGGAATACAAAAACGGTGGAGCAGACGCTCATCCGTATCGGTGACGTGGTACTGGCGGGCTTCCCGTTCGAGATGTTCTCGGAGGTAGCACGGCGTGTTTCGGCGTATGCGAAGGTGCCGCAGGTGCTGTGTGTTTCGCTGTGCAACGGGATGGAGAGTTATTTTGTGACGGAGGATCAGCTCTGCCGCGGCGGCTACGAGGTCGCAATGTTCCGGACGGCGTCCGTTCAGCCGTATGCAGACAACGCGGATACGGCATATGTAAACGAAACCGTAAAAAATGCAGAAAAAATATATCAGTAAGGAGAAACGTCATGTACAGAATCGGTGAAGAAGAAAAGGCTGCCGTGGCACGTGTCATCGACAGCAGAAGCCTGTTCAAGATCAACAAGTCCTTGCAGGAGTACGCACACTGCGAAGAAGAAATGAAGGAAAAATTCGGCTGTGACTACGTCACGATCATGACGAGCGGCAAGGGTGCGCTCATCTCGGCGCTCGTCGGCGCCGGTATCGGTCCGGGCGATCAGGTCATCGTGCCGGGGTATACCTATATCGCCACCGCCATCGCCGTCACGGCGGTCGGCGCCATCCCCGTCATCTGCGAGGCGGATGATACGCTGACCATCGACGTAAAGGACGCCGAAAGCAAGATCACGCCCCACACCAAGGCCATCATTCCGGTACATATCCAGGGTTTTCCGTGCGATATGGACGCCGTCATGGCGCTTGCGGACAAATACGGACTTGCCGTCATCGAGGATGCCTGCCAGGCTGACGGCGGAAAATACCACGGCAAAACGCTCGGTACGATCGGACACGCGGGTGCGCTTTCCTTCAATTACTATAAGATCATCACGGCGGGCGAAGGCGGCGCTCTGCTCACCAACGACCGTAAGATCTTTACAAGAGGACTCATTTTCCACGACAGCAGTGCCATCGCCTATTTCGGCAATCAGTTGGAGGGCGTCGACGAGGAGCAGTTCTGCGGATCGGAATTCCGTATCGGCGAGATCACGGCGGCCATCTTACGCGAGCAGTTGAAAAAACTCGACGGCATCCTTGCCGACTTGAAGAGGGCTCACGACGGCGTCAAGAACCTGCTTTCCGACACCTTCCGCTTCGTTCCGTCGCACGACGCGCAGGGCGACTGCAACACCGTTCTCGCCTTCCGGTTTGATACCGTCGAAGAAGCCGCGGCGTTTGAGGCAAAGACCGGCTGCGGACGCCCCATCAACACCGGCAAGCACGTTTACTGCAACTGGACGCCCATCATGAACAAGCACGGCGCCTTCCATCCCGCGTTCGACCCGTTCAGGATGGAAGCCAACAAGGGCATCGTGCCGGACTACAAAGCGGATATGTGCCCCCGGACGCTCGACGTTCTTTCGAGAACGGCTTACCTCGGCATCAACCCCGATTGGAGCGACGACGAGATCGCGCAGATCGCCGAACGCCTGAAAGCGGCAAAGGCATAAGTAAACGAACACGGAAGAAAGAAGGAAAAGACGATGATTTTCACGGCAAACCAGAAAAAGGAGCTTACCTTTTCCGTTGTGCCGCCGCTGTATCTGCCGTTTTATAATCTTTGGGGCAGGAACGCATACTACAAGTACGAACCGTTTTCCTTAAACCCCTTTGCCCTCAACACCATCAGCACGTCCGGCTCCCCGGTCGTGCTGGCGGGCGGAAAGTTTTTCGGATTTCTCCAAGATACGGACGGCGTCTTTTCCTACGACGGAAAACAGACGCTTACCGTCACCCTTCCGGCGGGACAGTCGCTGTATTACGAAGAAAACGGCGATCCGTTCGCCGCATGGGAGCAGTACAACGCCATCGTGACGGCGGATTTTGAAAAGCCGCAGACGCAGGAGTTCTGGAAAGGTCTTGAATTCTGCACCTGGGTGGATCAGAAAAACAAAGCCGCACGGATGCATGTGGAGGACGTGCATGTTCCGCTGACGGAGGAATACGTTTACGACTATATGCGCCGGATCGACCGCATGAAACTGCCGCACGGCAAGCTGACCATCGACGACGGCTGGGATATCCGCGACACGCCCGGATGCCCGCACTGCTACGGTAACTGGGAGATCGACCGCGGAAAATTCCCGCATATGGAACAGCTTGTCCGCGACATGACCGCAGAGGGCTTTTGTCCCGGACTGTGGTTTGCGCCGTTCACGGTCACGCCGAACAGCAGGTTCGGAAAAGCACACCCGGAGCTTATCGGCGAGCCGTTTCCGTCCGGAGCGGAGCTGGAGGATTCACAGCGCGTCAAGAATCTGATCCCGTCTCCGGTGTTAGAGCCGTATTATGCCGATCTGTTCGAAACGTACATCGGTATGGGTTTCCGCAAATTCAAACTCGACATGTCCTACGGTCCCAAGCAGGACATGAAGGCACTTTTGCGGATGATGTACGCGACCGTCAAGAGGATCGATCCCACCGTCGAGGTGGAAGCGCATATTCCGGATGTTTTCGTTTCCCGGTACTGCGACACCGTCCGCATCAACGACGTTGCGTTTGACGCGGAAGGACTTTGGCGCGGCGTGACGACGGAGCACTACAAGGTATGCCGTTATTCCGCGGCGGGCAAGACGCTCAATCTCGATCATATCGGCACCAACACGCCGGAGCCCTCGGAAGAGGATTTCTTCGCACACGCCGATCTCCTGCTGTCGCTCGACGGCGGATACCCGTGCGTTTCTCTGCTTCCCGATGTGTTCGGAGAAAAAGCCGCGTCCCGTTTTTCGGAGCTGATAAACGATTGGAACGACCGTCACGGAAACTGACATACCCCGGATATATCCCGGCACGACCGAAAGATCGTGCCGGTTTCTTTTGTTTGCGGCACAAACGGACGACGTATTACCGCTTTGTGTTTTTTCGAGCGTCAAACTGACCAATAACAGCCGATAACAGAAAAATGTTACAAACGGACTATTGAAAAACGGCGGGTTTCGGCTTATAATGAATATGCAGTTTTTTATCCTTGCATTACAGTTTTTGGAAATATGGAAAATTTCAAAAAAAACAGCAGCCTTTTTTCGGAATGCTTCGTATAAAGATATGCAACGGAAAAAACTTGCCGAAGCTGTAACATTTTTCGTTCTGCTGCGTATTAGAAAATGAAATCAAAATTTGAAAGGAAAACCCTCCATGAAAACCAAAGAAGAATTAAACGCCCTAAAAGAGGAAGTCGAAACCGTGAGCAGGAAGCTGCATGAGTTGACGGATGAAGAGCTTGCGCAGGTCTCCGGCGGCGTTCTCCCCGACGACAACATGCACGACTTTGAGCTGCCCTGCGATGAGTTCCGCTATTTTTGAGTGAGCGCCCCGCTTTATAAAAATCCGGCATCTGACATCTTCACATCTGCCGCCGCAGGCACCTAATCTGATCGCCGCCCTAAGGTGCGCGTATTCTATACAGAGAGGAGATACACCCATGAAATCCAAAGAAGAACTGAACGCCCTGAAAGAGGAAGTCGAAGCCCTGAACGAGAAGCTGCATGAGTTGACGGATGAAGAGCTTGCGCAGGTCACCGGCGGCGCATATGATAAATACGATCAGAGCGCGGGCGGCACATATGCCGGTGGTGTGGCCGATCAGTACACGAGCCATACCTATCCCGCGTCCGGATATCCCGGAGATTCCTCTGTGCGTTCCCATTGATATCCAAGTCGAATGAAATATGACCGGACATACCGAGGCGTATCGTTCGGGCTGCTGACGTGGACGACATAAACACCGAAAGGAG
>JAZRVE010000023.1:0-30045 GCA_045598975.1 Eubacteriales bacterium | reverse complement strand
CCCTGTGCGGCCGAACCGCAGACCTATGTGCCGCAGTCCTTTGTGGCGGCTGCCATGAAGACGCGCTCGGGGCTCATTTCGCACGGCGGCAGTGACTTTTATCCGACGCACGTCTTTATCGAAAAGATCCTCGGCGGTGAGGACGGCAAGTGGGCGATCGACGTCTATCAGGCAGTCGACATGGGCATCTGCGGCATTCTGGCGTTCCGCTCCATCCTCGGCGGCAATATTCCCGTCAAGGTGCCGAACTTCCGCAACAAGGCGGAGCGCGACGCTTACCGCGACGATACCGCCTGCACCGATCCCGCCGTCGCCGGCGATAAGCTCATCCCCTGCTCGTCTTATCCCGAATACGCTCTTACAGAGGAAGAATACACCGCTCTTCGCGAGAAATGGGAGGCATCGCAGTCATGACTGCCATTCTTCTTATCATCGTCGCCGTTCTCGCCTTTTCCTCCAACAGCATTTCCTTACGCGCCTTCCAGCTTCATCTTGACAAGACCGGCAGCGGAACACAGCGTTTTCAGGCGATCTACTGCTTTATCGCCGCCGCCGCGTATTTTCTCATGGCGGGACAGGAGCCCTCTCTCGACAGCCGCGGATATCTGCTTTCCATCCTGTTCGGCATCTTCTTTGCCTCGGCATGCCTCAACGGCGCCGCCTGCTATGTTTGCGGTCCCATGTCGCTCACCAGCATCATCACCAACGCCAGCGTCATGATCCCCGTGCTGTACAGTTGTATCGTCCTCAAGGAATCCATCTCGGTACCGCAGATCTTCGGGTGCGTCCTGTTGCTCATCACGTTTGTGCTTTCCTCGCTCAGTTCCCAAAAGGACAGGGACGTCAACGTCAAATGGATCGTTCTGGTGCTCATCGCTTTCCTTTCCAACGGCGTCACCGCCGTTCTGCAAAAGCAATACAAGCTGAACGCGGCAGACCCGGCGTCCAACCGTTACATGGCGCTTGCCTATGCCGTGGCGGCCGTCATCGTGCTCAACGCCTTTCTGCTTGAACGGCGCAAAAGCGCCCGTTCTTCCGAGGGGACCGCGTCCGGCAAGCTGACCGGTGCGCCGTATCACCTTCTGTACGTCCTGCTTGCCCTCGTTGCCGGGCTCGGCAGCTTCGGCGGCAACGGCATCCTCATGTCGCTCAGCACGCTCCTGCCGGCGCCGCAGTTATACCCCTTCATCAACGGCGGTCTCGCGCTTGTGGTATCGCTCGTCTCCTACATCTTCTTCCGCGAAAAGCTGACGCTGCCCAAGCTCATCGCCCTCTTTACGGGGCTCGGCTCGATCGTACTGCTCAATCTGTGATCTTTCCCGGATCACGCAAAAAAACGGCTGACGTATCAGCCGGTTTTTTCTATTCGGTTGCGGACGCTTACAGATTTTCTCTGTACCACTCGATCGCCGCGTCGATCCCTCTCTGGAAGCTCCAATCGGGATCATAGCCGAGCAATCTCTTTGCTTTGGAGATGTCGGCGTTACTGTGCTTGATATCGCCCTTGCGGTCGGGACCGAAATTGGGTTCGACGTTGACACCGAGTGCCTTGGTCAGACCGTAGTAAATGTCGATCAGGTATTCTCTGCCGCCGTATGCGACGTTGAACGCCTCGCCGAAGGCTTCCTCCGGTGCAAGGCAGGCTTTCAAGTTCGCTTCGATGACGTTTTCGATATAAGTAAAGTCGCGGCTCTGCTTGCCGTCGCCGTTGATGGTCGGCGTTTCGCCCTTCATAAGCTGCATGATGAATTTCGGGATGACAGCCGCATACGCGCCGTTGGGATCCTGCCGTCTGCCAAACACGTTGAAATACCGAAGTCCCACCGTCGGCAGTCCGTAATGCTTGGTATACTGCTTTGCCCACAGCTCGTCCGCCGCTTTGGTAAGCGCATACGGGGAGAGCAGATTGCCCTCGCGTCCTTCGGTCTTGGGCAGATTGGGCTCGTCGCCGTAAACGGACGAAGAAGAGGCGTACACGAACGTCTTGACGCCGTTCTGCTTGGACGCTTCCATCATATTGACGGTTCCGAGAATATTATTGGCGCAATAGAACACCGGCATCTCAATGCTTCTCGGCACACTGCCCCACGCCGCTTCGTTAAGCACGTAATCCACGCCCTCCGTCGCTTTGAGGCAGGTATCAAAATCCTTGATATCACCTTTGATGAAGGTGTAATTCGGGTGATCGGCAAACAGATCGACGTTTTTCTGCTTACCCGTCGACAGGTCGTCGAGACAACGCACCTTATACCCCATTTTTAAGATCGCTTCGCAGAGGTTCGAGCCGATGAAGCCGGCGCCGCCCGTCACAAGGAAGGTCGTCCCCTCCGCAAATTTCAGATTTTCGTATCCCATTTTCCCGTTCCTTTCTTTGCCGACAATGGCAGATAAATTGATCTTAATAAATCACGCACGATCCGTCCGACGCCGAATAGACGCCCGCCGTGTGCTCATAGCCGTATTTGTCATAGTATTCGCGGTTGATGACGGCGATGATGTCGTCCGCTTTCGCTTTTTCGACAAGGGCGATGACACATCCGCCGAGCCCGGCTCCCACGATCTCACTGCCGAGCACACCGTCCGTCCGGTCGAGCACGTCGCACAGATAGTCGATCTGCTCGGTCGAGCATCCGTAGGCACCGCATTGCAGTGAGGCGTCGGCATCCGTTTCGATGAGTGCGTCAAGCACCCCATCCGTGATACTGACCTTACGGATCCTGTCACCGTCGTGACTGATCTTCATCATTTTTCCGAGAAGCGGATAGTCGCCCCCGTCAAGCACCTTCATGAAGGCGTCCGAGCGCACGCACTCCGACACGCCGTACAGCGCCACGCCGCGCAGATCGTAAATGCCGGGATCGGCATGCGTGGCAAATATCTTGTCAAGGCTTTCCTTATATTCCGGCAGCAGTGCCTTGATGCCGCCGCGCGTGATGGTCTCCGGAAGCGTTTTGAGCATCCGGTAGATATCGGCATACGGGCGGATCTTCGCCACGTCGCGGAATTCCCGCAGATCGCATTCCGGAAAGGCTTTTTTGAGCAGCATCAGCACGAATTCATACGATGCGACCTTGGCGTTGAAGGTATCCTTACTGCCTTCCGATTTTTTGGCTTTGAGCATACTGTTGGCAACGATGACGGCGTACTCATCCGAGAATTTCGTGTATTCGCCCACTTCAAACGGCTTGAAGCCCAGATGTACGAGCGAGCCGCGTCTGCCGCATTTCATGGTAGCATGATCGCCCGCACCGCCGCGTGAGCCGACGAACCATTCCCCTTCGCCGCAGAGCGTGATGAAGTCGGTGTCGGTGATATTCAGGCAGTTGAGCGAAACGACCGCTTCCATGACCGCCACCACGATGCTCGACGAGGACGAAAGTCCCGCCGCCACCGGGATACTGCCGCTTGCCGCCATATCCATGCCGCACAGCGGCATCTCCATGGCAAGTCCGGCACGCAAGACGGCGGATTTGACGTAGTTCGACCAGTCGCCGCCGCTCTTTTCAAGAGCCTTTACGACGTTCGCGTCCGCCAGATAATCAAGCCACGTATCGTGCGGCGCCATATTCAGCGCTTCCGAAACGGAAAAACTGCGTTCGGGATAAGACGCATCGACGTTTGCGATGCTGACGACGTCATCGTCGCGCGGCGACGCCACGAACACCGTGTCCTTATCCGTCGCCATGGCGTTGATACCGCCGCCCCGGTGGTCGATATGCCGTCCCATCAGATTGATGCGTCCGGGACAGCGCGTGAGGATGATCGGCTTATCGCCGTATTTTTTCACGAAAAACTCCAACAGTTCCACATAGCGCTTTTTCTGCGCCCCGGCGTCCTCACGGTACAGCCGCGCGAACAGCTCGTCCCGTTTTCCGGAACGGATGTCGTCCGCCATTTCCGATGCTTTTTGCATGAAATGACGGCTGATGACGCGCAGTTCGGGTTTGGTGCTGTACGTCAGCATGTCCTCGGCGCTTTTGATGGGATACAGGACAGCCTGCCCCTTTTCGGCAAAGCGCTCCAACGCGTCGGTCAAGTATATCTCGCCCTGCGCATTATCGGCGTTGAGCGTCGGGAGGATCGCCGTCGCCTCCTGCACGTCAAAGCAGTACAGCCCGGCGTTTGCATACGGAGAATTGAGCACCTCGTCCGCCCCGAAGGTCCTTCCGCAGAGCGTCTTGGTACCGTTCGGCTTTGCATCGAGCGCCTTCTTACGCACTTTTTCGGCTTTTTTCTCATTGAGCCCGATCCGCTTCAAGACGGCCGCGTAATCGTCCGGCTTCGCGTCCGAAAGCGCCATCAGCGCCGCATCGGTAAACTCGATGACGCCGTACGGCTTTCCGTCCGCCACCACAACGCGCCCGCCGTTGAAGTTGGCTTCGAGCGGCTGTACGCCCCACACGGCTTTGGCGTTTTCGGCGTGCGAAAGAAGCCCCGCGATAACGTCGGAGGATATGATCTTATCGCCCATCGACACGATCACGGGACCCGTGTAGCCGACGGTCGAAAGCGCTTTGAGCCCGCACAAAGCGGCGTGTCCCGTACCCTTCTGCTCTTTCTGGTAGGCGTAGACCACGCCGTCCTCGCCGTCAAGGCAGTCCATCACGCTGTACGCCTGATGTCCGATGACGATGACAAAGCGGCTGACACCGCCTTTACGCATATTCGCGATGATCCGTCGGATCACCGGAATACCCGCGCAGTCGAAACAGACCTTGTTTTTGGAATCGTCGTTCATCCGCGTGCCTTTTCCGGCACACAGAATGATGGCAGCAGCGTTCGTCACGCTTATGATCATTCCCTTCCGTTTTTTGGGAGAAGTCCAACCTCGCGGTATGATTACAGTCTCCAGTACTTATAACCGAGCGCTTTCAGCTCGTCTTTGTTCCGTACGCCCTTGACGTCCACGATGATCTTGCGGTCGTTTGGCTCATTCTTGAACATCTTCGCGATATCGTCGTTGGTCAGCGCCTTGAATTCCTTATGCGCGACCGCCACGATGAGACAGTCGAGGTCTTTGAGCTGCTCGATCGGGACAAGATCCACGCCGTAGAAACGCTTGACGTCCGGCGCATCCGCCACGGGATCGCACACGAGCGGCGTGATGCCGTATTCCTTCAATTCTTCGAGAATATCGTTGACTTTACTGTTGCGGGCATCCGGGCAGTCTTCCTTGAAGGTGATGCCGAGGCATCCGACCTTGGCAGACCGGATGGGTTTATCCGCCGCGATGAGCTGCTTGACCGTCTGCTCGGCAACGTATTTGCCCATGTCGTCGTTGATGCGGCGCCCGGACAGGATGATCTGCGAATGATAGCCGAACTGCTCGGCACGGTAGGTCAGATAATACGGGTCGATGCCGATGCAGTGACCGCCCACAAGACCGGGACGGAACGGCAGGAAATTCCACTTGGTGCCGGCGGCTTCCAGCACCTCCAACGTATCGATGCCCATCTTATTGAAGATGATGGACAGCTCGTTCATAAAGGCGATGTTGATGTCGCGCTGGCTGTTTTCGATGACCTTGGCGGCTTCCGCGACCTTGATGCAGGACGCCTTATGGACACCTGCCTCCACGACGATCTGATATACGCCCGCGATCTCTTCGAGCGACTCGGCGTCCATGCCGGAGACGATCTTTTTGATATTGACAAGGCGATGCTGCTTATCACCGGGGTTGATACGCTCGGGAGAATAGCCTACCTTGAAGTCGACGCCGCATTTGAGTCCCGATTCCTTTTCGAGGATCGGCACGCAGACTTCTTCCGTCACGCCCGGATAGACCGTCGATTCGTACACGACGATACTGCCCTTCGTAAGATTGCGTCCGACGATCTCACTCGATCCGATGACGGGGGTGAGGTCCGGCGTTGTGTCATCGTTGACGGGCGTCGGGACGGCAACGATAATAAACTTCGTGTCCTTTAAGCGTGTTTCGTCATAAGTCCACTCCACGGAAGACGCCTTGATGGCTTCATCACCGACTTCGAGCGTCGGGTCTTTGCCGCTTCTGTACGCCTCGATCTTGGCTTTGTTGATGTCAAAGCCGACGACGTTGACGTGCTTGGCAAACTCGACGGCGATCGGCATACCGACGTAGCCGAGACCTACGAGGGCGAGGGTTTCCTGCTTGTTGATGATTTTTTCGCAGAGTGACATGGTTTTTATCTCCTTTTAAAATAAAATGGACTGATTGATTCTGCGTTTTCCGTCAGACCTTCCCGAAGAAGATATCGGGATGAGCCGGATCGAAGGCTTCGTTTGCCAACATGACCGTCACGAGATTTTCCGTATCGGAAAGGTTGATGATGTTGTGCGTATATCCCGGCAGCACATGGATCGCTTCGGTTTTTCCCCCGCTGACCGCAAATTCCACGATGTCATCTGCATTCTGATAAATGTACAAAAAGTACACAGGACAACTCCACAAAAGCATTATATCATTCGCATTTCGTTTTGTCAATATATTCGCATAATTCTATTAAAAAATATAACAAATCAAACATTTTTTGTCATTTTTTCGGAGTGAGTTTTATTCGTTTTCCCCACAGTTATCGGCTTGCGACGCTCCAACGGTATCTTCTCAAAAAAGTACAAGGCGAGATCGACCGAGCAGAGCGGCTTTTCTTAAAATTTTGCGCCGGATCATGCCGCTTAAAAACACACCCCGACAGTCAAATCGTCCGCCGGGGCAGTTTTTTTATTCCGTTTTTTTCCGTCTTACAACGGACGGACCGTACGCGGCATCACTTTGCCGCGGTCTTCTCCGCCGCATCGAAAAGCGGGGAAAGATCGGTGAACGAACGCCACCAGAACGCTTTGACGTAGTCGCCGTCCGCCGTAAAGGTGCCTTGCGGTTTTTTCGTCTGTGCCAAATCGAAGAGCTTTACTTCCAGCAGTCTGCCCGTCCCGGCATCCGCGTACAGCGCGACCGCAACAACGCCCTTGCCGACGTTATCGCCGTCCGTCGTGACGGTGAAATCTTTTCCGTTCAGCACAAGGGACAAAAGCTGCTGATTGACCTCGAGTCTGTTTCCGTTTGAGAAGACGTTTCCGCCGTAGATCTCCGGTTTTTCGGAGTCGATCGGCACGTGATCCGTATAAGAGTATTCAAGCTCGTTGTCAAACCAGCCGCAGCCGATCCCTTCGGTATACTCACTGCCGCTCTTGGCGGTAATATTGCCGCCGCGGATGACGATATGTCCGGCATCGGAGCCGTATCCGCCGCCGATACCCGCCGCGTTATACCCGCCGGTGGCGTTGATGTTGCCGCCGTAGAGGAGGATATCGCCCGTTTCGCCGTGACTGTAAATCTCATACGTATCATCGTATATGTCGTAGTCAAAGTCCACGTCGCTGTATCCGCTTCCGATACCGGCGCCGCCGACGGCACTGCCGGTGGCATTGACGTTGCCGCCGTGGATGATCACCGCACCGTTGCCGCCGATGCCGGGGTTTTCGCTTCCGTCGTCCGCGTTGACCGTCAGCGTGCCTGCGATGCCGCCTTCCGACTGAGCATAGACGGTCAGGCTGCTTTCCGCGTCGACGAGCACGGAGCCGTTGACCGTCAGCGTACTGTTATCGGCTAAGATAAGGTGCGCATTGCCGTCAACCCTGATATCATCGTTCACGGTCGGCGTGCCGAATACGGCATAATAGCAGCCGTCCGCAAGCGTGGTCGTATCTTTGTCGATCAGTTGGTACGTCTCACATTTTTCAGTCGTATAGGCACCGGTCTCCGCATCGAACACGCGATACGAAAGCGGTGCGCCCGCTTTGACGGCGGTAATGGAGAAGTCATACAGCACGTCTTCCCATTTTTGACCCTCGCCCTTACCGATCGGCAGACCGGACTCCGTCCGGACGAGCACGACGCCCTCGCCGAGGGTGACGGTACCGCAAAAAACCTTACTCTTTCCTTCGCCTTTATGGGGCTCAATCGTACCGCCGTACAGGAAGATATTACTGCCGTCGAATTTCGCATAATTGTAGCCGCCGATGCAGGAGTATTCACCGCCGTATACGATAACTTTTCCGCCGTACATCGCAAATCTTCCGCCGGTGCTGTCAAAACTGCCACCAATGCCCGCGGCTCCGGATGTTTCTTCGTTGACTTTAGCTGTGATCAGACCGCCGTAGACGGTGATATCCGCTCCGCTTCCATGCTTCCCGGCGCCTACGAAATAGCCGCCGCCGATGCCGGCGCCATTATAGCCGCCGGTCGCTTCGATATCGCCGCCATGGAACACGATCGTTCCGCCGTTGTTGTAGAAGCCGCCGATACCGGCGCAGCGTTCCGGTGCAGTGGCGATCAGTTTGCCCGCATTTTCACCCTCCGACTGGGCATAGACGGTCAGACGGTTATTTTCGTTCACGGCAATACCGCCCGTGACGGTCAACGTATAGCCGTCTTTCAGAATGATGCTGACGTCGCCCTCGACCGTGAGCGTATCGTCAATGGTCAGGTCCGCGAAGGTGGTATACCAACCGCTGTTAAGCGTCCTTGTATCGGTGCCGATCAGCGTGGGAGATTCACAGGTCTCCGACGTGAACAAACCGGTTTCGATATCATAAGCATGGTACGGCACAAAGGCAAGATCCGAAGCGGGCACCACCGAGACGGACAGCTTTTCCTGTGATTTGAGTTTACCGATACTGTCGGTCACCCGCATCGTAATGTGATCGACCGCCGTCATGCCGGTGGCCGTCGCTAGGCTTCCTTCGACCGCCCGCACGCCCTGCGCGGTGATATTGCCGCCGAACAGCACAAGACTGCCGCCGGAGCCTCTGATACCGGCGCTGCCCTCATCGCCCGTGCATATCAGCGAGCCCATGGCTCTGCCGTAAGACTGAACGTACACGTCCAGTTCGGCGCCGTCCTCGATCAGAATACCGCCGTTTATCTCCCACGTACAGTCGTCGGAGATAATAAGGGACGCTTTGCCGCTGACGGTGACGGGATGCTCCGACACGCCGCCCTTCTTCACAACGTACCAGCCGTCGGCAAGCACATCGGTGTCTTTATCGACAAACCGATAGTCCCGGCAGGACGAAACGCTGTTCTGCACGAGATACGGCTCACCCGGATAACTGCCGGGCAGGACCGTTTTGAACGAGACGGTCTTTTCCATGAACACGTCGACCCAATCCGCACGGGCAAATCCGCGGAAAAAGCATTTTCCGGCAACCGTGTTTTCAAGCATGATACCGTCCGCCACGTTGACGGTTCCGTTATCGATTATCCTGTCTTTGCCGCCCTCAATAAAGGAGGAAACGGTCGTTACGACGCCGACAAAGCCGTTACCGATGGCGATGCCGTTTTCGCCGCCTTTTGCCGTAAGCGTACCGCCATAGACGTTGACGGTCGCGCCGTTGCCGCCGAGTGCTGCCGGATCAAAGCCGGCGCATTTTCCGCCGCCGCCGATGCCCGCCGCAAAATGATCTCCGGTCGCGGTCACTTCACCGCCGTAGAGGGTGAACGTGCCGCCGTCGCCGCTCATAGTGCCGCTTGCGCCGCCGATGCCGGCACTGTTATAACCGCCCTTGGCTTTCACGATACCGCCGTAGACCGTTAACGAACCGCCGTTTCCGGCGAAAGTGATGAGTGTCTCGGAATCATACCGTGAAGCGCCTCCGCCGCCGATGCCCGCACCGCCGCTGCCGCCGTCCGCGGAGACCTTGCCGCCGCAGATCGTGACGTCACAGCCCGGGTATCCCGATGAGAGTGATCCGGTATTGGGATCCGTGCTTCCGCCGCCGATACCCGCGGCACCACTGCCGCCGTATGCGGTAACTTCGCCGCCGTGGATGACAAGCGTTTTATTATGCGCCGTCGCATTCATGCCGCCGATACCGGGATAACGACTGTCACCGAACGCGGTGAGCTTACCCATGGTCTTGCCGTCCGACTGCGCGTAGATCGTCAGGCTGGCGCCGTCATGGATGAGGATGCTCGTGCGTGCCGTGAGCTTGGTGTTATCTTTTAAGATCAGTTTAACATCGCCCGACACGGTGAGAGTCTTATTGAGAGTCATATCCTTGAAGGCAGACACGTACCATCCGGGATTCAAAGCCGTCGTGTCCGAAACGATGACGGTATAGTCCCCCGTATAGGTTTCTTCCGTAAACGTATCGGTATCTGCATGATACGCGAGATAAGGCTGCGCTTCATGTGGCAGATTGATCGTCGAGAGCGAGACGGATTGCTTATTAAAGCAAGCAAGCCATTTCGCACTTTCGCTTTCTTTTAAGGTTTTGTAGGTATCGTTATCCACCAGATACGTTCCCGCAAAAACAGAGAATGTACTGCCGTCGCCACCGTTTCCGAACGCAAGGGCATTTTCGCCGCCGATCGCTTTCACGCTGCCGCCGCCGAGGATGATTTCGCCGCCGATGCCTACCGCATCCGTGCCGCCGACCGCCGTCACATCACCGCCTTGGATAACGATGCGTCCGACTGTGCCGTCCTCGCCGCCGCCAATGCCCGCCGCACCGGCAGAGCCCTTCGCGATGAGCCTGCCGACAGCCTTGCCGTCTTCCGGCGTTTCGGCAAATACGGTCAAACTATTCCCTTTCGCTACGCGGATGCCGCCGTTCGCCGTGAACTGACAACCGTTTCTGAGAATAAGGCTGACGTCGCCGGTGACGGTCACCGTATCGGCTTCAACCACCCCGTCAACGATATAGCAATCGTTCTTCATTTCCGTCATGGTGCCGCCGAAAAACGTGCAGCTTTCACAGAGAAGACTATCAAAGGTTTCGGTCTCGGTATTATAGGACTGATAGTACAGCTCTTCCGGTTCTTTGACAGCAAAGAAGGATACTTTGGTGCCGGAAAGCGTTTCCACCCACGTCTTCTTTGTTTTTTCTATGAGTTGTCCGGTGACGTTATCGACCGGTACCATGCCTTCTTCAAAAATCACTTCATAATCGTCATCTATGGCAGAAGACGCCTCGACGTCCGGAATTTCGAGCGTCATTGCGGTCAGAACACCGCCTGAGATGTGCATCTCTCCGCAATTGTCGCCATATGCAAATCCGCCGCCGATACCGTGGTTTCCATCACCGCGGCCGATTGCGGTCACGGCACCGCCGCTTATGGTAAAGTCTGCGCCGTCGCCACGGAAGCCGCCGCCGATACCGCATGCGACAGCGGAGCTTGCCGTCACGATGCCGCCGGATATGACGATCGTTCCGCCGCTGCCGAAACTACCGCCGCCGATGCCGGCTCCGGCGCTCATAGCTCTGAAATCGCCGCCTGTCGCGTCAACGGTACCGCCGCTTATACGGATGATCCCGCCCGATTCTTGGTATCCGCCGCCGATGCCGGCGGCGCCGGCGCCGCCCTGTGCCGTGACAGTGCCGCCGCAGATCGTGATGATCCCGTTGTTTTTGACCTCCGTATCTTTCACCTGACCGCCGCCGATACCGGCACCGTTCGTTCCGCCGTATGCCTCGACGACGCCGCCACGAATCGTTATACTGCCGTAAGTGCCGTACATGTTCGTGCCGATACCGGCGCTGAACTGGCCGGAGCTTGCCTTGACCGTTCCGCCGTAGATGGTGATGCTCTCGACGTGATGGGCGCCGTTTGCGGCACCGATGGCACAGCCTTCAAGAGCGTACGCCGTGACTTCGCCGCCGTAAATCGTGATGACGTTTCCGGTAATGCCGGAAAAATAGCCGACGGCGACCGTGCCCCATTCCGGACCCGTGTACACCTTGCCGCCGTAAATGGTGATCGTGCTGCCTATACCGCCGATTTCGTTATTATGAGAGCTGAAATCTTCGGAGCGCGCATGGATATCACCGCCGTGAACGGTAATGTTTCCGATGGTTTCGTCAGCCGCACCGCCGATACCGGAAAGATTATATCCTCTGCCGTCCGCAACAAGGCAGCCGAGCGCTTCGCCAGCCTTCTCCGGCTGACCGTAGATGGATATCTCCGTACCCTCCGGTACATGAATGCCGCCCTTGATGGTCAGCGAGCAATCGTTGGCAAGGATGAGCGAGGCGCTTCCCTCCACCGTAACGGTGTGTTCTATCTCCACCGTTCCCTTTGCCACGTACCACTTGCCGTTCTGCAATACGGACGTGTTTCGGTCAATCAGGGTATACGTCGTGCAGGACAGATCGTTAAAATCTCTGTCCGACACATCGTAGGACAGATAGTGCACTTCGCTCTGTGCAAGCACGGTGACAGACAGTATCGCCGTCGCAAGCAACAACATAAAAAGCGCTCTCCTCATGGTTTTCATAAGCTATACCTCCATGTGTTTTCTTTTCATAATTATACGCCGTTATATTGTGAGTTGCAATAGAAAGCATATATTTTTGCATAAAAATCCCTCACGCGAACACGTGAGGGATTCGTGGTGCCGGTGGCGGGGGTCGAACCCGCATGGTATTGCTACCACTGGATTTTGAGTCCAGCGCGTCTGCCAATTCCACCACACCGGCATACAAACTGCGGCGACGCGAACGCCGCCGCAGTATTCAGTTATTGCTTTACCGTGTCAAACGATTATCTGTTGATGTAGCCGGGAGCAGTGTTAACCGTGCTGGTAACGCTGGAGCCGTAATAGTAGTTCATACCGATCCTGATGTAGGAACGAGCGATGAGGAACGTGCCGTACTGTTCTTCGGGAATGTCAACGACAACGCCCGTGTAATCAACGTTACCGGTAGAAGCGTCGGTGTTGTAAATGATGTCGGTGCCGTCTTCCCTGTCGTATGCTGCACCGTAAACGAACTTGCCGCCGTTAGCTGCATCGCCGATGCCACCGTCATAGGTAGCGCCAACGAAGGTGAGCTCATTTTCATCAGCGGAGAAGTCGATTGCCTTACCGATGATGAAGCCGTACTCGTCAGCAGCGGTGCGCTGTGCGGGAGTTACGGTAGCCTTGAAGCGGAGACCTGCCTTAACAGAGCCCTTAGCCGCGCGGAATTCAGCAGCATCGTAGGTCAACGGAACGATGTCGTCAGCTTCAGCCCAAACCGGGTAGAAGATGGTACCTTCCGTGACGTTTTCGATTTCGGTCTCGGGAACAGTCGAACCGGGAGTGGTTGCCCAACCGATCTGAACGTACTTGACACCGAGGACTTCCTTATCATCGAGGAAGTTGATAGTATTAGGCGTATAGACAGCGCCTGCGTAATCTTCGTCGATAACCTGCTCGTCATCGTCAACGTAGTAAACGATGGGCATGTAGTAGATAGCGAAGTTGTCGATTTCGAAGGTACCGCCGACCTGGTTCATCCATTCCGCATAAATACCGAAGCCGTTGAGACCCTGATTTGCGAGAGCTTCCAGCTTGAAGGTACGCGGATAGACGCTGTTAGGCGAATAGTAGGTGGTCGGGTTGCTGTCGAGTCCCTGGCTCGGAGAGGTCAGAGCCGAGATCATGTAGTTATCGGTCGAGTTGGACTGCGAGTAGAGAGCAAAGGTAATGGTGAACTTACCTGCGTAGCCGGTAACGGTCTTGTCGGTGTTATCTGCGTTCTTGAAGCGGACAGCCGCGTTAACCCACGGGTTGCCGTAGCCGGTAACAACGAGGCATTTGGAAGCGAGGGTCTGAGTTTCCTTAACGGTCAGATCGGAGCGGTGACCTATCTGCCAAGCGATCCAGTTAGCCTTTGCGCCTTCGAGCATGCCGCCGAAGTAAGCGATGGTGCCGTCCTGCGTGAAGTTGGTGGAAGAAGCGATCTCGCCTTCACCGTAGTTGTCGAAGTCGGTGTAGTACACGAGTTTACCGTATTGGTCATGGTTGGTGGAAACGCCGGTCTCGAATGCTGCGTAGAGGTTGATCGGCTCGGTTACATTTTCGATAATGGAAACGGGTTCTCCGCCCTTTTCGAGAGACCAACCGATCTGCTTACCGACCTTGCCGTCAGCATCAACGTAGTTGATGTTCATCTTGTAGTCGGGCGTATAGTTTTCGCCGCGGAGTGCAATGTCACTGTAAAGCGGCAGACCTTTTTCGTCGATGTAGGTAACGACAACGGCGTCGCCGTAAACCGGGTAGAAGACGGTATCGCCGGTAATGGTGATGCCCTTCATCGGGAGGACGTCATTCTCAACGGTAGACCAACCGATCTGATCGTAACCGCCGACCTGAACGTCGCTGAGCGGTTCGTCCGGATAGTATGCATCAAGACCGTCCTTGACAACTCTGGAGTTGATCTCAACGCCTTCGTTGTCAACGTAGCTGATGACAGGTGCGTAGTAGATACCGACGTTATCGTGATCCGTCGAGCCGCCCCAGTACCAAGCGGAGCCGATACCGAACTGGCTATTCGTGATGCCGGTGCCCTGCGGATAAGCATAGCTTGCGGTGAAGAACGCGCTTCTTGCGGAAATCGCGAACTTAGCCGTGATGCCCTGCACCCAAAGCTGAACTTCGGACTGGGAATTATCGTTGTGGCTGTAATCGAATTTAACGGTCGTAACGCCGGAGCCGTTCTTGTAGCCGCTCATAGAGAAGCCGGCATAACCTGCGCCGTTAGAACCGGAACCTCTGATAAACTTGTTGCCGTTAGTGCCTTCCACTACGGAATACTTCGAGACACCGCCCTGGATGTTCTGAAACACAGCTTCGTTGAAGAGACCGTCGGGATTGAAGTAAGCCTTGCTGTTGCCGGCTCTTTCGGTATAGCCGGTAGTGCCGGCTTCGAGGTGATCGAAGTTGTTGAAGTACTGCAAGATGCCGAATCCGTCGAGGTAAGCATCGGTGACCTTTTCGAGTACCGGGAAGAAAGCGAGGTCATCGTCAACATCCTCAACCACGGTAACAGCAGCGCCGCCCGGCATGAGAGACCAACCTTTGAGCTTGCAGAGGTCCGGAGCAGCGATGATGTAATCGGTAGCCGGCATATACGTTACTTCATAAGTCGTGGAAGAAGTCGGGAAGGTTTCCTGGAACATGATGCTGCCGTCCGGTGCGTAGTACGTTGCCGTATAAGCATCGCCGAAGACAGGATAGAGGTTGATATCTTCCGCAACATAGTTGAGGACGTTAACCGGATCCATCTGATCTTTTTCGAGAGCCCAGCCGATCTGTCCGTCTTCCATCGTCGGGCAGTACGGACGGTATGCGGCGTAGCCGGTACCGAGATCGTAATCAACGTAAACTTCTTCATCGTTGGAGTTGATGTAGGTGATCGCCGGCTGATAGTAAACGCGGAAGTTATCCAAGCCGTAGAAACCACTATAGTTGTAAGAACCGAAGTTCAGTTCACCGATGCCCGTTTCGCCGCGAGCAGCCGAGATGGGATAGTCTCTGAACCAACCGGTGGAACTGTTGCTCCAACCGTTCTGGACTACCTGTGCGGAACCGAAGTTATAGCGGAAACGACCGCCGTCAACCGTCATGGCTGCAACCAGGTAGTCAGCGACTGCGGTGAAGGTACCCTTACCGCCGAGCTGCTGGTTACTGAACATAACATAGCCGTAGTACCAGTTCTGCGGACCTTTAACCTTGAAGAATTTGCCGTCGGCAGTAGAAGAGGATGCGGAATCGTCGAAGGACGGGGTAGCCACGCCGACAGTAGCGGTGAACTTGACCTGCGGACCGTCTTCCTTTGCAAAGATACCGGCAACGTAAGCATCACCGGAATCGTACTTGCTGACTACGGAAGTCGGAGCCGTAGCCAGGTCGTAGCTTTCAAAATCGTTGAAGTAGATGAGGGTGCCGTACGAGGTGGACTTGATGTCATCGAGAACCAACGATGCGAGTTCTGCGGGAGCAACGCTTTCGGTTGCTTCAACAGCCGCTTCGGGAAGGTCGATTTCAAACGCCCCCACCGGGATTGCGCATGCCAGCATCATGACTGACAGCAGGATCGCGAGGATTTTTTTCATGGTAAATCTCTCCTTTATTTACTTTTTTGTTTTTTCCTCTGCTATCGCTATATGTCTTATGTATAGTTATTTTATACCATTTTTTCAAGATTGTCAATAACTATTTTGTTTCTTTTTTGATTTTTTTTGAAATAATTTATGTACGCACTATTAATTCTTATTTTGCCGCCGTTATTTCAGGCTTCCGGTCACGGTATTTCCGTAGAAGTATCTGCCGTCAAGTCTGACGAACGGTCTCGCCATCACCGGCGTCTTACTCTGCGAGGACGGAATGCCCGTCAGCACGCCCGAAAACGTGACCGTCCCGTCATTATCTACCTTATATATAATGTCCTTCCCTATTCCGACGTCATAGTTTGCCGCGTACACGAACACTTTGCCGTTTTTTGCCCGTGCGCTGCTTCCGTCATCCTCCGAAGTGCCTTCAAACGCCAGCATTTCGGGTTCTCCCGCGAAGTCCTCCGCGAGTCCCACGAGGAAGCCGTACGCCTCGCACGCCGTCCTGATCTCGGGTGTGACGGTCGCGCGGAAGCGGATGCCCTGCGTGACGCCCTGCCCTGCCGGGCGGATCTCCACCTCGGCAAGCGTCTGCGGTGCCAGCGAAGAAGCCGGCGTCCGGAGCGTAGGGAGGCTGCCCTCCGAAATCTTCCACACGGTCACGTCCGAAAGCCCCAGGTTTTCCGTCTGAAACGCCTTCGTCCGGGCAACCGAGACCGTCGTGGCGGTGCCGTCGAGTGCCGAGCCCGCAAGCGGCGAATGCGTCTGCGTGCCGTAAACCGCGCTTGCCGTGACGTTGCCGCCCTGCATCATGGCGCAGATATTGGCACAGGTGCCGCCCTTGGCGGCGGTGAGTCCGCAGAGCGAGAGACAGCCGGTGACGGTCGCGTCCGTCCGCTCCTCCACGCCGCCCCATGTGGGATCGTCTTCTCTGACGGTAGCGGCGATGCCGGAGGCGAAGTTATATTTTGACAGCGTCGACGTTGCTGTGACGCTTCCCTGTGTGACGCAACGGGCGATGCGGACGAAGGCACCGGGCACGCTTCCCTGCAACGCACCCGCGACACCGCCGGCGTAAGCGATCTTGCCTGCGCAGGTCACGTTGACGTTCGCCGTGCAGTCGCGTATATACATTTCCGCCCGTGCGCAATCCGACGCCGCGTTTCCGCAGATGCCGCCCGCGAAAGCGGTGACGTCCCCGTTTTTCACCGTGACGGTACCCTCGACGGCGCACCGTTCGATACCGGCGGCGCCCGCCTGCGTTACGGAAAAATCACCGCACAGGATCCCGACGACGGCGATTGCGCCGCTGTTTTCCACCGTGATGCTCGCGTTCTCGACGCGCACATCGCGGACAAGTGCGTTTTCGGCATATGCGAAGACGCCCGCGCAGGGCTCATCCGTCGCAAGCGTGACGTTTTTGACCGCATTCCCGCCGCCGTCGAAGGTGCCCGAAAACGGGCGCTCCTTCGTTCCGAACGGAACGAAGGGTACGTCGGCGAAATCGACGTCACAAAGGAGCACGAAACAGGAATCCGCCGCATACTCCCCCGACGAAAGTGCCTGCGCGGCATCGCAGAACGATTTCGCCGACGCGATCCGGTACGGATCGGCGCCCGTACCAACCCCTGCCGTTTCCGCTGCCGCGATGCAGGCGAAGAGACACGCGAGTACCGCCGCCGCGGCTATTCTTTTCACCGTTTTTACCGTTGCGTGCATGGCTTTCTCCTTATCCTTCGGGTTTCTTCTTATTTCTTTACCTCAATGATGCTTGCATCCCAGAAATCGGGTGCCTCGTAGCCCATGAGGTTGACAAGCGTTGCGGCGACGTTGGAAAGTCCGTATGTGCCGTCCGTCTTGACGGTATAGGCGTCTTTGCCGACGGGATCATAGAAGATACACGGCACGGGATTGAGCGTATGGCTGGTTTTTGCCTTATACTTTCCGTCCTTGCCCTGCTTCGGCTGTCCCGTCTTCTTATCCATCTCATACATTTCGTCGGCGTTGCCGTGGTCGGCGGTGATGAGCGCCACGCCGTTCACCGCGTCCACCGTTTCAAGAATCCTTGCCAGGCACAGATCGAGCGATTCCATCGAAACGACGGTCGCCTGATAATTTCCGGTATGTCCGACCATATCGCCGTTGGGGAAATTGACGCGCATGAAGCGGTACTTCCCTTCCCGTGCCACCTCGATGAGTCTGTCGGTGATCTCGGCGCACTTCATCCACGGTCTCTGCTCAAACGGGATGACGTCCGATTTGATCTCCTCGTACGTCTCGGTTTTTTCATCGAATTTGCCGCTCTTATTGCCGTTCCAGAAGTACGTGACGTGTCCGAACTTCTGCGTTTCGGACAGTGCGTACTGCATAACGCCCGTTGCGGCGAGGTATTCGCCCATGGTGCCGGTGATCTCGGGCGGGCTGACGAGGAAGCGCGCCGGGATATGCAGGTCGCCGTCGTATTCGAGCATACCGGCGTAGGTGACGTCCGGCGTGCGGACGCGGTCGAATTTATCAAAATTCTTTTCGCCGAAAGCACGGCTGATTTCGATCGCGCGGTCACCGCGGAAATTATAGAACACCACACTGTCGCCGTCCTCCACCGTGCCGAGCGGTTTCCCGTTTTCGGCGATGACGAACGCCGGCATATCCTGGTCGATACAGCCGGTCTCCTTCCGGTACGTCGTGACGGCCTCCTCAGCCGAGGCAAACTGTCTTCCCTCACCGAGCACGTGGGTATGCCAGCCGCGCTCCACCATCGACCAGTCGGCTTCGTAGCGGTCCATGGTGATCTGCATTCTGCCGCCGCCCGACGCGATGCGTGCGTCAAAGCCCTCTCCGTTCAGTTCCTTCAAGAATCCCTCGAACGGGACAACGTAATCGAGTGCCGACGTTTCGCCGACGTCGCGTCCGTCAAGCAGGATATGCACGCGGACGGTCTTGACGCCCTCTTTTTTTGCCTGCGCGATCATGGCTTTGAGGTGGTCGATATGCGAATGGACGTTGCCGTCCGAAAACAATCCGATAAAATGCAGCGTCTTTCCGGTATCCTTTACCGAAACGATCTCCTTCCAGGCATCCGACGCGAACATTTTCCCGCTCTCGATGGACTGCGAAACGAGCTTGGCACCCTGTGCGAAGACCTGTCCGGCGCCGAGAGCGTTATGTCCGACCTCGGAGTTGCCCATATCGTCATCCGTCGGCAGTCCGACCGCGGTTCCGTGCGCTTTGAGCGTCACCATAGGGCAGGTCGCCATCAGTTTATCGAGCGTCGGTGTGCGGGCGCACTTGACGGCGTTGCTTGCCGTGTCGGGCGCGAGCCCCACGCCGTCCATGACGATACAGAAGACGGGGCGTTTGCCGAGAAGCTCGTCGTTTTCCTTGAATGTGAAGCGTTTGAGTTTTTCCATGATGTATTCTCCTTAAACTATATATCCTTACATATTGGTATTCTTTTTGACTTCTTCCAGCACCGAACGGTACGCATTCGAGCTCATGACCTTGATGATGCCCTCCGCCACGCAGTCGAGCGGTTTGGGGGCGAGCGTGACCTTTAATTTTGTTTTTTCCGCGACAAGCTCCGCTAATCCCGCGAGCATCGCACCGCCGCCCGACAGCACGATCCCGTTATCGTACAGATCGGCGCACAATTCGGGAGGCGTTTCTTCCAGCGTCGCCCGTATCGCCTCGATCATGGCGTTGACCGATTCCCGCATGGCTTCGTGGACTTCCTTGGAGTACAGATTGAACACCGACGGCAGTCCGGTCGCCACGTTGCGCCCGCGCACCTCCAGCATGCCCGTATCCGTTGAGCGGTGCACCGAGCCGATTTCCTTTTTGATCTCCTCCGCCGTGTTTTCCCCGATGATGACGTTGAATTTCTTGCGGATATACTCCATGATCGCCTGATCGCAGGCGTCGCCCGCTACCCGAAGAGAACGCGATACGGCAATACCGCCCGCCGTCACGACAGCCACCTCCGTTGTGCCGCCGCCGATGTCGACGATCATACTGCCCTTCGCCACGCGAAACGGCAGTCCCGCACCGATAGCCGCCGCCACCGGCTCGGAAATGAGTGCAACACCCGAAGCGCCCGCCTCGATGGCGGCATTTTCCACGGCACGCTTTTCGACGTCCGTGATGCCGTACGGGATGCACACGATGACACGCGGCTTGGAAAACACGGATGCGTTCATGGCTTTTTTGATGAACAGCTTCATCATGACGAGCGTCAGCCCGAAATCGGCAATGACGCCGTCGCGAAGCGGACGCACCGCCGTGATGCCGAACGGCGTCTTGCCGAGCATCTGCTTGGCTTCCGTTCCGACCGCCACGACTTCGTCCTGTTTATTATCGTAGGTAACGACCGACGGCTCCCGTATGATGATGCCGTTTTCCTTGGTGCAGACAAGGCAGTTCGCCGTCCCTAAATCGATCCCGATGCAGTTGCTCTTTACAATAGGCATGGGATACTTCCTTTCTCTGTTATCTCTGTATCTCTGTCAAATCTCTCATAGATCCGCGTTTTCCGTGACGAGCGTCAGCGGAGAGACCGTCCGCACGCTTACGCCGCGTCCGGCAAATAACCGTCCCGCCATGAGCTTGTCGGTATACGGCGTTCCGTCCGTACATTCCCACAGCATGATCTCCGTTCCGTCCGTCTTCACGGCGTCCGCGCCGCATGCATACAGTCCCACCGCCGGGCGGTAAGCGCCGTTTTCTCTGTCAAGGAAAGCGTTTCGCACCGCGCTCTCCGCAAAATACGTTTCCGCATACCGGAGCGGCATCACGCCGTGTATCAGATACGCCGCGAACGCCGACAGGGCTTTCGCATCCCTGCCGCTTCCGCAGAGCTGTTCGAGCTGTTTTTCTCCGAGCGACAGCACGAACGTCACGCCGCCCTCCGTCGCCGAGGCGATATGCATAAGGCTTGCGGCAAGCGGCTCTTTTCCGAAGAAATTCCACCCGATATGCCCGTCCTTATCCACGCCTGCGCCGACAGACGCGAGCACGGCGTCAAAGGTATCGAAATTCGGCAGGCGGGCATCCTTTACGGTAATGCGTCCCTCGGCGAGCGCCGTCTGTAAAATCGGTTCCTTTTCCTTTTCCGCCGTCAGGTACAGCAAATGGCGGATATACGCGCACTGTCCGCCCGAAAACGCGAACAGACCGACGCGCTGTGCGCCGTTCTTTAACAGTTCCTCCGTCATCGACACGCACACGTTGGCTTCGTCCGCGTTCGCCATGTCGCCCACGCGGCGCATGACGCCGTTGACGGTGACGTACGAAAGCTTTCCGCCGAACGCCGCCGACAGTGCCTTTTCCCGGGAGGCAAACGAAACGAGTCCTCCCTGCGTGCCGCCCTCGTGGTACGATACCGCGTGGCGCACCGCTCCCGCCGCCGCAAGCAGCTTATACAGTCCGCTCGTGCCGCCGGAAAAGTCCGCAAGCGTGACACGCCCCGCGGCAGTCAGCCGGGTGACGGCGTCATATTTCCCCGCCGATGCGTCGGTGACAAAGGCTCTGTCAAACAGCACCCGTCCCTTCGTCAGCCGCACAAGCCCGTCGGACGGCACCAGCACGCACGGGTAATAGGCGATCAGATCTTCTATGTATTTTTCGGCAAATTCCGCCATCGGAAGTGCCTCGTCCTCCTCGGGACGTTTTGCCTTGCGGTTTTCCAAGAAGCGTGCCAGTCTGCGTTCGCAGGCATTCGTGCAGGCCTCCGACGCCTTGGCAAGATGCTTGTCCGTCTCCTCAAAAAAGGCGTTCAGCACTTTGTGCGCCTTTTCGGCTCCGCTTTCAAGCTGCTTTTTTCCGCTCAAATACCGCACGGTCGGCAGGATAAGGGATTTGGCGAACAACCGGTCGGTCGTTTCGGTCATGCCGTTCTCGTACAGGCAGTTCCAGAAGGACGCAAGCGTCCCGTCCGCTCCTTTGGCGGAGTTTCTGAACGCCATCCATGCGCCGCTTTGTTCCAGATTTTCGTCTATACCTTTCAGACAGCCCGAAAGCCCGTCGAACGATACGATCCCTTCGTCGAACGAAAGGGCGGCGAAATCCGTTCCCAACAGTTTTGCAAGTTTCCGGAGCATACCGCCGTTCTCCGCGCACACCTCTTCGAGCTTTGCCCGTGCGTAAGTGAGCTTCCGGGAAACGTCCGGCGTTTCGTTCATATGGATGATGAAGGAGAACACGCTCGCCATTTTTCCGTTGAGCCACGCGGCATCGTCCTTCTTGTCCGGGAAAATATCCCGCAGGATACCCGCGACCGACGAGGAAAGCTCCGCAAGCTTCAAGGTGTTCTCATCCGTGCCGGTGTCCGTTTTCGGATCCTCTTTCCGTGCCGCTTCATACCTCAAAAGCCGGTATTCGGCAAGCAGTTTATAGATCGTTTCCAGATCGTGCCTTGCAAATTCCGCCCGGTTCTCGCCCGACACGTACGGCATCAGCACGTCTTTGCTGTTGCGTCTGAACAGATATTTTTTTAAGAAGCTGCCCCTGCGCACATCGCTGTAATCGTAGTCGGAAAGAAGCGTGTCCACGTCGTCGAACAGTTCTTTATTGAAAAACCGCAGCTGATATTCGATGGCGTCCATGCGGTCCTTCACCTGCGCCGCCGTCGAAGCATCTTCCGCGAACGCCGCGATATCCCACTCCCCGAAGCGTTCGGGGATGGTGATCTCCCGCGCCGTTATCATGAGCCGGTACAGATCGTTCAGACTTTCCAGTTCTTTTAACGTCTTGACGTCCTGCACCTCGATCCCGAGCTCCTTACCGATCTCGAACAGAGTGCCCCGGTATTCCGCAAAGACCGGCAGGATGCCGTCGATATACGAGCGCACCTGCTCTTTTGCCCCGTCGTCGAGCGCCGACGGCAGGTCGAGCATCGCGAGCGGATGCTCCTTTAACGGCACGCCGGTCGGCTTTCCCACCGAATGCGCCGCTTCCCGCGCCGTCCCGATCATGGTTTCCGCCGCGCGGAACAGTCCTTCGTATTTTTCCGCCGTCATGTTGCGGAAGACGTCCTCCGCGACCGGCAGTATCTCTTTTTCATCCGTACCGAGCGATGCCGCGCAATAGGTCTCGCACGCATCCTTCACCGAAACGCCGAACAGGGCATCCGGCTCCGTAAGGCGCGAAGCGTATTCGTCAAGCGTTCGGCACAGCGCACTGTATTCCGCGCTGACGCACAGCCAGCCGCCCGTCGTTTTTCCGGCACAGCGCCGTGCTTTTTCCCGCATATCCGCGACGATATCCGCCGTCTCGTGCTCTTTCGTCAGATCGAGCACCCATTCCGAAAGTCCCGCTTTTTCAAGCGTCTCCCGGCATGAACGCAGAAATTCTTCGTTCTCCGACACCACGACCGCGCTTTCGCCCTTCATCAGCCGGTACGCCGCACCCGCCGCCGTGAGAGACGCCTTTTCTCTGTCGGCGTGTCCCGTGAGAATGACGTTTTCCTCCGTCGTGAGTGCCGTTTTTTCGTTTTTCGTGAGCGGCTTTATGAAAAGCTCCCGTCCGGCGTCCACACTCGTCTGCCCGGGCTCTTTCTGCGGCTTCTTCCCGGTGAGCACGTCGGTAAACGCCTTATTTTCGAGCATCGCCCGCGCTCCCGTGCGAAGGTCCTCCCACAGAATGAAATCGGCAAGATCCGCCCGCACCACGGCAAGCTCCCGTATGAGCGCGATCTCGGCAAACCGCCCCGCGTTTTCTTTCACAAGGCGTCCCCCCGCCGAAAGGGCTTCCCGCACATTGCGGCAGACCGGTATCGACGACGTCTGCCCCGACAGTGCCGCGAACAGACAGGTATTGAGAAGCGGCATCCGCTCGGCGAGCGTCACGGTATACGGCTGTTCGTACGCCATCTCCGCCGGCAGAAAGCACAGCGGCAGATAGCGGTATCTGTCGTCCGGCGTTTCCCGCACCCGTACAAAGCCGGCGATCACATAATTTTTTTCGTCTCCGCCGGAAAACGTCATGCGCGACGCACGTTCGTGAAAAGCGCTTTCGTACAGCCCGACCGTGCATCCCGCACGCATGGCAAGGCGGGCGCAGAAGTCGGCGAGCTGATTCTTTGCCTGCTCCTCTTCCGCTTTGTTATAGGAACGTTCGGCAATACCGCCGATACCGAACTGCGAAAAGCTTCCCATGTGGTCGACAAGCCCGGCAAACACCTCCGGCTTGTCCGATACGGCAAGCGGCACAAGACGCGTGCCCGTCTTGATGTCGGCAAGCGTTTTTTCAAAATCCGCCGTCATGAGCGGCAGGCAGTCGAACGCCTCATACCGCCCGTCAAGCAGGGCAAAGACCGGTCTGTCCACCAGTCCTTCGTATATACCGGAAAGGATCGTCCGTGCGCCGCCGGTCTTTTCCCGGATAACGGTCTTTCCCGCAAAGCTTATGAGCAGCAGCATTTCCGCCGACGTCTTCTGCACGGCAAGCGACGCTTCCCGGCAGACAAGCTCGGTCTCGGTATTCTGCGCCGCCGAAAGCGATGCCGGATCCAGCAGGATAAGCTGTCCGCACCGCAGTGCCTTGCGTACGCCGGAAAGACTCTCGGACACGTCCGGGAAGCCGCTCTTACGGATCGTCCACACGCCGGCGTAGACGTTGACCGTCTTCTGATTCCGGACAAATAGCATCGCCGTGTCAAGTCCGCACCGTGCCGCGCACGAGCAGTACAGCATGCCGAGTTCGAGCGTCGAGGCGATGACACTGCTCCTGCCGAGATACACGTCCGGTCTGCGCAAGCTCTGCCGCCGCTCGGGGCTATACGAATCACGGTTCGCACACACGATGCCCGCTTTGCGGATGGTGTCCACAAGGCTTTTCACCGTGCGGCGCACGTCGGTCGGGTAATAGGACGAGACCGGCACCTTTTCTGCAAGCGCCGCCGTTCTTTCGTCCTGCGGGAAGCAGAAATACGCTAACGTTTCCGGGTGCGTTTCGATGCCCGCCCACTCGTTTCCCGCGAGTATGCGCACGTTTTCGCTTACCGTGACCGTCTCCTCCGCGACCGTAAGGCTAACGGTGAGAAGAGCGTTTTCCGCGTTTTCCCGCGTCATGAGCTTCTGCTCGTCCACCAAAAAATCGCCTTTTTCAAACGAAAGCGTCAGCTCACCGCTGTTTTTGGGATCGAACCACGCCGTGTCAAGCGATTCAAACGTCTTTTCCGGCAGACGGTACAGCGTTTCCCCGCTTTCCGTCACACATTCGCCGCTGACCGTGACGTTCTGCCGCCCTGCCGGCACGTCTTTCACCGAAAGGCGTGAAAAGGGCGCAATGCCGCTCCCGTAAAAGGATGCTCCGTAAGCCGGAAGCGCCGACAGCGTGAGCGTCGGTCTGATATTGGTATACGCTTTGTTCATATCCCATCTCACCTTGTTTCAGATTCTTATATTTTGCGGAGATTCCGTATCTTTCCGTTCATTTATTCATCTGCGTTTTGTCTTTAATCGTTGGTCAAGTCTCCGTTGCCGCTGACCGGTATCGCTTCGCCGAGATATGTGGGCTCGGGTTTGAAGATGCACATTGCCCAGTCCTTGCATCTTGCCAGCATCTCTCTGAAATCTCTCACAGACTGACCTGCGTATGTGTTAAGGTCGGCGGATACGCCGTATGCCTCCACGCCGAGCCGCTCGGCAATATACAACGCCCGGTACAGGTGGTATTCCTGTGTCACGATAATCACCTTGTCGGCTTCAAATATCTCTTTGGTCCGGTACACGGTTTCATAAGTGGAAAATCCCGCGTGATCCATGAAGACGTTCTCTGACGGTACGCCGTTGTCTATGGCATACTGTTTCATGGCACTGACCTCATCATAGTCCTTACGTCCGTGATCTCCGCTCATAAGAAGTTTCGGTGCGGCTCCTGCCTCGTATACTTCAAGACCGCGTATCAGCCGATCCCGGAGCATATGGCTGAGACTGCCGTCATCGCGGACCTGACAGCCAAGAACAATAAGGCAATCGACGTCATGAAGCTCCGCTGCCTGCTCGACCGTGAGAATACGGTTCTTCCCGGCGGATTTTACATGATTATTGATCACAAGCACTGCCGCCGCACCGACTGTCGCAAGACAGAGAAACACAACGATCAAGTTTCCGAATACCTTTTTCTTCGTTTTCATTCTCCGTCCTCCGGTGTCGCTTTCGATTTCCTCTGGCGGCTATCCATAGAAATACATAATATATTATAACACTTTTTCGCGATTTTGCAACCCCAACCGACGTTTTTTCACATCTTTTTACAATTTCATTCACGGTGCCGCGTTGTTTTACCGGTAAAACGCGATAATCTCGTCTTTGAGGGAGGAAAGGATGCGTTTTTCCAGCCGCGAGATATACGACTGCGAGATGCCGAGCGCATCCGCCACCTCCTTCTGCGTCTTTTCCTTACCGTCCGGCGTCCCGAAGCCGAAGCGCATCTCGATGATCTGCCTCTCCCGCTCCGGCAGACGTCCGACCGCCTCCTTCAAGATGCTCCTCTCCTCCTCGTTTTCGATGTTTTTATCGACGGCGTCCTCCTCGGTGCCGAGGATATCCGAAAGCAGCAGTTCGTTGCCGTCCCAGTCGACGTTGAGCGGCTCTTCGAGGGAGACGTCGTTCTTGGTCTTGGCATTCTTGCGGATATACATGAGGATCTCGTTCTCGATACAGCGGGAAGCGTAGGTGGCGAGCTTGATGCGGCGTTCGGCGTCGTAGGTGTTGATCGCCTTGATGAGCCCGAGCGTACCGATGGAGACAAGGTCCTCGATGCCGATGCCGGTGTTTTCAAACCGTTTGGCAATATACACAACGAGCCGCAGATTGCGCTCGATGAGATAATTCCGCAGGCGGTTCGCCTCTTCCTCCGGCGCGTCTTTCAGCTTTTCGAGCACCTCCGCCTCCTCGTGCGCGCCGAGCGGCTGAGGCAGAAGCACCGGCCCGTTTATGTAGTACAGCCCGGCATCCTCGGCGTTCCCTCGCTTTGCCGCCCGTCTCATCACCCGCAAAAGCAGTTTTTTCCATATTTTTTTAAGATCGCCCCGCATCATATATCTCTTCCTTTCTGTTTTTCTCCGTTTTTTTCCGCACGGCATTCTCCCATGCCGCATACGGCAATATGCCGTCAAAGCCCTGATATGCGCCGTCCGGATCGACTGCCGCCACGACGCTCGCCTCCCTGCCGTCGGCAAGAATGAGCCCCGCCGCCGGAAACGCCGCGAGCACCGTTTCTCCCGCCGCCGTCCGCACCGGAAGAAACCGCATTTTGAGCGCCGCCATTTCCTCGCGCGTCTGATCCTCCACACGCCTGTGCGCGCCGTCTTTGCCGCAGTACGCGTCTAAATGTGCGGCGCTTATCAGCATGACCGGTTTCCCGTTATAGGGATCGCGTAACAGATTCCCGCTGTCAACAAGCAAGCGGCACGGGATGCTTTTCCCGAACAGTGCAAGCGTGGCGCGTACCGTTTTCCGCTTACCGAACGCCGCCACCGTCCCGCCCGTCGCCGCAAGCAGGAGAAAGACCGCCGCCACCAACACCGGGTACAGCCACAGCGGCAGTTTCGCGTTCGGCGGCAGGGACGGCACGAGGCGTAACAGCCCCTCGTACAGCGCCGAAAGGATGCCGCCCGACAGCATCCCCACCGCGAAAAACAGCACCACCGCACGCAGATACCGCGAAAGGCGCAGTTTCCCGAACGCGGCAAAGCACATTCCGAACGGAAACAGCACCGTAAGCGCAAGAAGGCACGGCGCCGGCATCGGAACGAGCACCGAAAGCAGACTGTACGCCCCGCCGAGCGCCGCTGCCGCCGCGAGACGCCACCCCTTACAGCGAAGCCCCATCACCCGTGCACAGACGTATAAGCTCAACGCATCCATAATAAAATCCACCGCAAACAGCACGTCCGCATACAGAATCATACCCATCCCGCCTTTTTCTTTCTTCCTGCTCCATTATATGCCCGCGCCGCTTCAAAAAATGTCAGTTTATGGGGAGCGATTTCCGATTCTTCCGGTATGTTTGTCCCCCTCCGTGCATACCATGAAACAAGCAAACCGGAATGAGGTGTCATCATGAGTACCGGCTTATTACGCATCACCCTGCGCAGTGCCGACAGCGCCCTGCCTTTCCCCGGCGAAAGCGTCTACGTCAAGACGGGCGGCTATATGCCCGACGGGACGCCGTCCGCCCTCACCTATCGCGTCGATGCGCGCAATTACGATTATCGGATGCTGACCGACGTGACCGGCTCCACCGAAAACATCGCCGTCGCCGCACCGGACATCGCCCTCTCCCGCGACGAGAACAACCGTGTCCTGCCGTACGCACTGACGGACGTCTACGTCAACGTCCGCGGCTATTTTCCCGTCCGCGTCATCGGCGTGCAGGTCTTCTCCGACCGCGTCAGCCTGCTTCCCGTCGTGCTGGTGCCGCTTGCGTCCGGCGTTTCCGCCACCGGCACCATCCTCATCACCATTCCCCGTGCGCCCCTGCTCGATCCCGTGTCCCGCTCACCGCGGTTCTACGATCCGTCCGCCGCGTCGCCGCAAATATTAGAGCGCGTCGTCATCCCCGAGACCGTCACGGTACATTTGGGAAATCCTTCCTCGGACGCCGAAAATATCAGCGTCCCCTTTACCGAATACATCAAAAACGTCGCCTCCTCGGAAATCTACCCCACCTGGGGCGAGCAGGCCATCCGCGCCAACATTTTCGCCATCATCTCCATCATGCTCAACCGCATTTTTTCCGAATGGTATCCCAGTCAGGGCTATCCCTTCGACATCACGAGTTCCACGGCGTTCGATCAGTCCTTCGTGCCAGGGCGCAACATTTTCGAGAACATCAGTCAGACCGTCGACGCCCTCTTCAACACCTACATCACCCGCTTCGACTACATCAATCCCCTCTTTGCCGCCTACTGCGACGGCGTGCAGACGAGCTGCGACGGCATGTCGCAGTGGGGCTCGGAGGAGCTCGCCGTCCAGGGCTATGACGCGCTTTCCATCTTACGCTACTACTACGGCGGCAACGTTAATCTCACCACGACGAACAACATCGCCTTCTCCGCCGAATCCTATCCCGGCACCCCCTTGTCCGTCGGTACCGAAAGCAACGACGTACAGGTCATCCGCCGTGAGCTCTTCCGCATTTCCGACTACTATCCCAACATTCCCAAAGTAAATCCCGCCTATCTGTTATTCGACACGGCACTGGAAGAGGCTGTCCGCATTTTCCAATCCACCTTTGACCTCCCTTCGACCGGGGTTATCGACCGTGCCACCTGGTACCGCATCTCCTACATTTATTCCTCCGTCACAAAACTTGCCGAGCTCTCCGCCATCGGCGAAACGGGCGGTCTTCCGCTCATCCCGCCCACCGTTACCATCGGATTCGGCTCCATCGGACGCGACACTGCCCGTCTGCAATACATCCTCAACTATCTGTCCCTCTTTTTCGTCTCCATCCCCACCTTAAAGCTCGACGGCTACTACGGCACCAAGACCGAAAACGCCGTCATCGCCTTTCAGGAGACCTTTTCCTTACCCGTGACGGGAAGCATCGGTCCCGAGGACTGGCAAAAGATGTTCGAGGTCTATTATTCGGTCTTACAGACCGTCACCCCTTCTCTCGGCGAGCAGGGATTTCCCGGAATTGATCTTGCCATCGGTTCGAGCGGCGAAAGCGTTTTTCTCATCCAGACCTACTTAAACCGCATCGCCGCCGACTACGCCTCCGTCCCCTCTTTGGAAGCGGACGGTGAATACGGTGCGCTTACCGAGCGTGCCGTCGCCGATTTTCAATCCCGCTTTTCTTTGCCGCGCACCGGCGTCGTCGACGCCGTCACATGGGGGCGCATCGCCGAGATCTACAATTTCCTTGTCAAACGGGACGAAATTCTGTGATTTTTCCCCGATCTTCAAAAAGAAAGGACATATAACATGGACACCCTTGCCTACCGGCGCATCGCCGGATTTCTGCCACAAGCCGTCCGGTGCGCCCTCGAAAAGCTCGACACCGACACCCTCTCGCGCATTTCCGAGATACGGCTTCGCGCCGGCAACGTCACGAGCGTCACCCTGCGCGGCGAAAACCGCTATCTCACCGATCACGGGCTGTCGCCGCACGCCTCCGGCGTCGTGATCGCCTCCCAAAGCGAGCTTGACACCTTTGTGCACCGCTTCTGCGACGGTTCGCTC
>JAZRVE010000022.1:0-7517 GCA_045598975.1 Eubacteriales bacterium | reverse complement strand
TTTGATACCGTTGATTTCGATCGGATAATCGGAGAAAGCGCCGGTCATACTGTACTGAAAATCCGCCGTGACGGTCGCCGCCTGATAGATTTCGATTTCAAGCCCTTCGATCTTTTTCTCGTCAATAGCATAGGTCAGTGTCAGGGAGCAGCTTTTCTCCGTATCAATTTTTTCTTTGGCGTCTGCCGTAGAGATGGCAAACACAGCATTGACAGTGCTGACGGAAAACAGCAATGCAAAAAGAATGATTGCAAAGATTCTTATCCTTTTTTTCATAACTCAGATTCCTCCTTGGGAATAATAACCGTCTTTTTCTTTTTGGGCGGTCGTTTCAACATAACCATCAGAAAAAGAATGATTATGAGCGGTACGGCGAGGTAAAACGCCACAATAAGCTGATCTACCAACACCGCCTCTGATATTACTGAAGCTCCGGCTTCCGCTGTTTCAATCCGATGACCGCGAACGAGCAGCCGATGCGTATTGATTCCGTAGGGTGTGCAGGTAACAAGCGTACAGTAGTCATTTCCTTCCGAAATCGTGAGTTCTCCGAGTTCATTCGGCAGAACAGTGCGAATCTGATCTACTTCGTAGGTCAGTGTTTCGTTCAGCACATTCAGCATAAAAACATCGCCCTCGCGGAGCTTGTTCAGGTCGGTAAAGAGCTTGGCACTCGGCAGTCCTCTGTGTCCGGAAAGAACACAGTGGGTACTTTCACCGCCGGTGGGAAGGCTCGACCATTCAAGATGTCCGATTCCTACTTGCAGTACACTTTCGGCGGTGCCATGATAAACGGGAAGCGATACCCCAATGCTTGGTATCTCCACGTATCCCATCAAACCGCTTCCGGAAACGTTCAATTCCGAAAGATAGCGGGATTTCATATCCGGCGAAAGCGAAAATAGAGATTTTTGTCCGCTCAGATTTCTGTTGTAATCCACAGCACTTGTCCAAATCGATTCATAATCCGCTTCGTCGATGTCGGAGATGCTTCCTGAATATTCATTGATTGCACGGGTAGCGTGTTTCAGGTTCCAATAGTTGCTGAACGACGGATACAGCAGCAAGGACAGTCCTATGATAAAAGCGATTATCAGGATTTTCGTTATAAGCTTCAGCTTTTTCATACCACAGGATTCTCCTTGCCGTTGTATCCCCCGGGACTTTTGCCCCGGGGGCCAACGACATTTTTAATTACAATAGGATTTCAGCGAAAGAATCAGCCTTCGTTGTAAAGTCTCTTCTTTGCGGTCAGGACGATACCTGCAGCCATGAACAGAATAGCGCCAATTGTAATGAAGAGGACAGTGCCCATGCCGCCGGTGGAAGGAAGCTCGGTACCGGAAGCATTCTCTACCTGTTGAAAAGCCGCGCAAGGCGTTTCCCCTATGGTCTTTACTGTCTCCGCAGAAGCAGAAACGGTCATGACCAGGGGCTCTGCCAGACGGTTATAACCCGGCAATGCTTCGCTCTCGACGAAGGAGTATTCTCCTGCACCAAGACCCTTGATGAGGATGATTCCGCTTTCGGGGACTTCGAAGTATTCGACCGCCGTCGAAGTCGTATCGTTTTCTCCGATCACTTCGTAAACACCGTCAGAAATCTTCGTGGCAAGGAAATCCTCTGTCGTGAACTTGACACCGGGCAGATGCTTTGTAGTGTCTTTTGCGTCAACCTTCTCGATGGCAAGGGCATAGACGTAGGTGGTGGTGTTGACAGGGGTGTTGGGATCTACGGGATTCTCGCCGGGTGTCGGTTCCTCTGTGGGAGGATTCTCGGGGTCGAAGCCGGACGTTTTATCAAAAGTAAAGCTTGCGGTATTCAGGTTGCCGTCGCCGGCGATCACGGCGTCGTTGTTCACCGTTGCGCTGTAGATCACGTGGAGATAGTTGAACTCGTCCTCGTAGACGGGCATCAGATTGTTGTTTTCATCAAGCGTTGCCCACTTGACGACAACCTCAAAGCTTCTGCTGCCTTCGGTATAGTCGAGGTAATAGCCGGACTTTGCCGTCTGCAGTGCGTTCAGAGAATCGACAGGAGAAAGCGTAAATTCATACGGGTCTTCACCCTGCGTTCCTTTCTGTGTTCCGGTGACCTTTACCGTCACGTTTTTACTGTCAGTGAAATCATAGTCAAAGCCGCTGTCGATGGTATCCTTGATGTGGTAGTAGGTGACGAGCTCGTTCTTATTGAAATCGCCTGCGAACACATCAATATCAAAGTTGACGCTTTCGCCGAAGGAGGCAGTGTTCGTTTTAACCTTTTCACCGTTGTCCTCAACGATGTTTTTGTCCAGAACGGCGGTCTGGTTCTTGTCGATAACGGTGGCAAACGGGTTGTTGGTGTTGACCGTGACCCAGGAACCAAGTGTGCTGGTAATGGCATAGTAGCCGAAGGGAACGTCCTCCCATTTGATTATACCGTCACGATGATCGGAAATCGGCTCAAGATCGGGGGTAACGCCCTCGGTGGGAAGGTTTTCAAAGAAGGTCTTGGGATCAAAGCCATCCTTGGGGTTCGCCTGATAGATAGCAACGTCTTCGTCCTCGCTCCATTCGGTCAGATCGAAGTAGTCCTGCACGAACTCGTACCACGGGCTGTCCTCGCGGATTGTGTAAATGATGGCGTCGATATTGTCAGGGTTGATTGAGGCATCGAAGATCTTATAGCCGGCGTATTTATTGCCGTGGGTGGCATTGATCACGGTGATGGTCCCGCTGGTCTGCCCGTCGAGAACACCCAGATAATTTGCCTTGTAAACGAGGGGACCAGGGCCTTGAACGTTTTCGATAAGGTCATCGCCCAATACGGCAGTACCTTCCGCTTCGTCGATACGGGACCAGCCGGTGAAGGTATAGCCCGTGCGGGTAGGAGCGGTCGGAACTTCAACGTTCTCGCCCTCTCTGACGACTACGCTCGAGATTTCATTGTCTTTCCAGTCAAGGAACGTGACGCGCACCCCCCAGACGGCTGTCAGCGTTGCCCAAACCGTATTTTCAGGAAGCGTCAGCGTATCATCGGGCTGAATACCGGAAAGCCCCGGAACCGCTTCATCCTCAGAATAATCTGCGGCAAAAGTGTTAATGGTAAGAGCGAACAGCATCGAGAGCACCAGCAGCACGCTCAATAATCTTTTATATATTTTCATTTCAAAAATCCTTTCATTTCTTTTTTATGTGATAAAGCTGACAAAAATTAACCAAAATTGTCAATCAGGTAATAGAAATAGATCACTTCTCCATCAATAACAGTTTTAAATACATAAGTAGGGTCAATGGCAACATAGCCTTCAAATTCTACTGCAATCTCTTCCACATATTCGTCCGCTTCAATCTCAATACATTCCTTCGCACCTAACACCCTACCATCCAGAACCGAAATATATCGAACAGAATAAGTAATGGTTGAAGGAGCAGTCTCAAAATCAAGCTCCCAGCCGAGGAATTCATAACCCGCACGCTGGGGGACGGTGGAGGATACATTGTAGGCATCGCCGCCCATACCGCTGTTATTTTGCGGCATATTGGTGACGGTGTCCGTCGTACCGGGCTTGTAGGTCATGGTGTAGCTGCTTGCAGCATAAGCCGTAACGCCCAGCATAAGCAGCAGCGCAATGACCAAAAGAATACTAATTTTCCGTTTCATGTGTTTTTCTTTCTCCCTTCTATTTCACAGGAAACTTTGTGCGTTTCCCTGCGATCCATGCTGAATTGCAATTCGCGCAAATACCGGCATGCAGCTGCATTTCGATATTTGTGTTTTGTTGCAGTATATACAGAATCCTTATCATTCATCCTCAGAGTGAGCCTCCTCCTCTTTGATAGAAGAAAAAGATGTGCATATCATCCTCTGTAAGCGTTACTGCCATTATAAATTGAGTTTTATTTTTTACGTATGTCGCACCCGGAAGTAAGAAGTATTCCCGTTTATTCCTATATACTGTTTCAGTCACCGGATTATATTTAGATTTTTGATATTCTGTGAAGAATTCTGTCGCTGGTTTCTTCGATTTTGCCGTCACCGGACCAAGCTCATCTAACCAATATACTTCATCAGCGGCTAACACATCGTACGTATCCATATCAAAGTGATGAACAGTGTATTTGAATTTGTATATAAATTTCCATTCGCCGGTTATTACAGTATTTTCATAGATTTCGAAATCGGCTTTATCCCACGGTATAAACTCCCAGTGTCCCGGTCTCTTTTCGTCTGTCTTTGAATTGATTCCGAAATCCTGTGTAGTGGTCAGCTGAGCCGCTACCGTTACCGCGTCGCCCGCAATATACTCCGACGTATCGGTCGGCGTCGTGACGTCTTCAGGCATTCCGTAAACAGGATCGGGCTTTACCACATAGGTCACTGTATAGAATTCCGCATCGTGATTAAGTTCCCAACCCAGAAATTCATAACCCTCGCGTTCCGGAACGGTTGACGACACATTGTATGCTTCGCCTCTCATACCGCTGTCATTTTGCGGCATATTGGTTACGGTATCAGTCGTACCCGAAAAATATATCATTGGATATCCACCGGAAGCTGCTACAGTTATCGCGGCGATACTTATTGATAGAACAAAAAACAGTACAACCAACAATCTTTTATATTTTTTCATTTATACTCGTTCCTCCTTTCGTAAAATGAAATAATAACTATGTTGCATCTGCGGTTGTATTGCTGATCGTGATGGAACCGTTTGTCGGTGCAGGGTCAGCAAATGCGGGGACGGCAAGTGCCAGTGTCATCATCATGACCAGAAGCACTGCCAAAAGTTTTTTTGCGTTTTTCATGTTGATTTTCCTTTCATTTTTTTTTGTTTTGTTGGTCATACTACGGCGCTTGAAGTACTTTCGCCGCGAACGGAGACAGTTACACTTCACCCCTCCCTTCGCGCCTGCGCCATAAAATATGACCTATCGTCAACGCTCCGAACATGAGAAGAGCGCCGATTACATAAAATGATGTTGTTCCGGCTCCGCCGGTCTCGGGTAATTCGGGAACGAAAACGGTGGATATGGTAAAGTTTGAGATGAAAGTCAGCCCGCCGTCATCCGTTACGCTGATCACCAGCGTACTATTGTCGGCAAAGGTCACGGTCAGCGTTTCCTCGGTTTCAAACGGCTCAAGAGAGGTCAGAAGCCAGTCGCCGTCGGTCTGCTCAACGCGCAGGAGAGCGGAGTTGCTGAAGACAACGGTCTGCACATCGGCGATATCGGTATCAATGCCAAGTTCCGCGAACAATGTGCCGAGACGTTCTGCCGTTCTGCCGTTCATACTGTAATCCACATCTTCATAATGAAATTCTACGGTAAAGGATGTATAAAAGATATAGAGCGAGAAGCCGCCGGCGTCGAAGACTACGTCGCCGTTTGCGTCCTTCTGTACTTCGATATCGGTAACATTGGCAGTCCCGTCTTCCACATGGGCAAGGTTCAGCTGATTGGCACCGCCCATTTCGAGCTCGGGATGACGGACGGTCACACTGACGGTCTCGTTCGGCTGCCATTCCTCACCGCCGACCATGATCCTGATGTCATAAGCAACATAGCCGGTCATCTGCGCGGCTTTTTCGGCACCGAAATAGGCAACAAGCTCATTTTCGCTCAAAGGGACCGCAGTGATCTCCGCCTGTGCGTTTTCGGGGGTCACGCCGCTGATTACGGCTACCGCTCCGTCTGACGCCGCGTCGGATATGAGCGTTCTGACGTTATTCCTGCACGCCGATATGTGCCGGTGCTCCTGCATCGTGCATTTCAGACTGCCGTCCGCAAAATAGCAATCCGCCGAATGTGTATGCTCCGCTTTGCCGCACACGTACAATTTTTCGGCTGCCTTAGGCGCGTCAAAGCAGGATGCGGTATGCGTATGCAGCTCTTTTTCGCACCTCAGTTCTCCTTGTGCGTTATAGCAGATTTCTGTGTGAACGTGTTCTTCCAACGGACAAATCAGCGTTTTCTCCCAAGTAATCGCCGGGATGATCAGCGCATAGGTTGTCACAAACACCACGATTGCCGCGAGTGTCGTTACTATACTGCGCCAAATCCGCTTTCTTTTCAGTTTTATTTTGTTATTTGTTGCTGCCATTTTTATTCCTCAGTAGTACGCTTATTTACAGTTCCGAAACTCTTCAGCGGCCATATCTTGAACACGATTTTTCCGACAACGTTATCAACGTCAATACAGCCGACCGATGTATTTCTGCTGTCGATGGACGTTTCACGGTTGTCACCCATCACGAAAATCGACTCGGGCGGGACCTGACAAGGCAGGGATATATTGGTTTCGCCCAGTGCCTTACTGCCTTCCGCAAGATACGGTTCGTTAAGAGGTTTTCCTTTAACGTCATCGTATACGTATACGTTTCCTTCTTCATCAATATCCACCCACTGCCCCTCAGTAGCTATTACGCGCTTGACGAGCAGTTTGCTTCCGAAATAAACGCCGACCACATCGCCGGACTTGAAAGAAGATCCTTTAATGGATACAACGATCTCACCTTCGTTCAGCGTCGGATTCATTGAACTGCCGTAGATACGAAGAACCGGCATGAACAGCACGGCAACAAGAACCGCACACGCGGCAACGACGATCAGCGTATAGATTGTGCTTCGCAGCAACTTCCTGAACCGCTCGTTATGGTTGACACGTTTCAGTTCGGTTTCCAGTGCTTCAACGTTGATTGTGTTTTCCTGCTTAATTTCAGTTTTATTTTTTCTCTTCATTAAAAGCACTTCCCACTTCCGGATGCTTAAGCAAATAATCCTGAACGGTTTCCTTAACTCTGTTCATATACAGATTTGCTTCATGAATTTTGGCACTTCGGATTTCCTCGGCTTCCGCAACGATCTCATCTGCCTTTATGTGGGCTTCTTTCAAAACCCGTCGGCTTTCTTCCTCGATCATTCCGACATTTTCAAGATACTGCTTTGCGGCTTTATCTGCGTCAGCAAAGATTCCGTTCAGTTTCAGCGACGCCTCAGCCATAGAGCCGGATTCCGCTATTGCAATCCTTCTATCATTCAGCTGAGATTCCAAATTCTGAACCGTATCACGAAGCGAGGTTATTTCTTTTGTCTGATCTATCAGTATCTCAAGCAGTTCTTTTCTGCTGAGATGTCGAAGTTCCTTTTCGGTCATATCCTTGCTCCTGTTTCTCCGAAATCAAAAACGTCTCTGCCGGGAATACGGAATATATACATAATCCGCATTATGTTGAATTTCGGCATACCCAATACAGCGCACCTTAAAGCAACACACGATTATTATATCACGACGTACATAAAAAATCAAGTATTTTCATCAAAAAAGTCTGGCTCAAATCGAGGTTTATTACAAAAAAACATGAAAATGGCATAGCAATAAAGCCCTATGACGGCTCTTTTTCAAAAAAAGACATGGGGCTGTTGTTTTTATACCCATTTTTCAAGTTACTGTTGATTATTAAATCTGAAAACGCCTCTTCCGGGTAACATAATGCGGATTATGTCATCCGGACGCCTTGGGCGTCTTTTTTTATT
>JAZRVE010000021.1:0-5511 GCA_045598975.1 Eubacteriales bacterium | reverse complement strand
AAGAGAAAAAGTACCAAAAAGATTGCCGGGGCGTAGCCCCGCACCCCCTTACGTCGCAAAGGCGGCATGCGCCGCATCTTTGCGACGGAGGAAAAGATTTGCCGCAGTATCGCCGATAGGAGCGCCTTCAAAGCCCGAGCCGTAGAAGCTCGGGTATGTTTTTATTGTGCTAACGGTAGGGCTACTTCCGGAAATTCTTGATTTACTGAAAAAGAATGATACGATTAAATACGTCCCGCAGCGTGCCGCTGCATCCAAACCGCGAGCGTGAGCGAGCGGAAACAACTGCCGCAGTCTCCCGCGGATAGGGGTCACGCCCGCCAAAACGGCGGCGGGCGCGACGAAAAGAGCCGCAAAGCCAGATAGAATAACATCTTGTATAGCCCGTCCTTTTGTACATATCATCAATATCCGGCACTACGCCGCCGTTTGTGCCATGTAATCCACCCGTGCCGCACGGTTGGAATTTGTGCGTATCCCGTACCGATGCCGCCGTGATATAGCCTCGCGCCTCCGCAAAACGTTTTCCCGTTTTGCGGAGAAAAAATGCGCTTTTGCCTACTTTTCTCGCATTTGTGAGAAAAGTAGGTCGTCGCCGCAGCGACGAAACACTCCCTTGATGATAAGATAAACAAAAAAGAAGAGAGTTTCGCGGCGTGTGAAACACTCTTCCTTTTGAAAAAATTGCCTGAATATCCCGCCGTATTCGGCAAACACTATGACTGACGACGGAGAAAACCGACCGCGACCGAGAGCCGGCGTTTTTACAAAAAATGGCAGGCATAATAAGCGGAACACGGCAAAAACTATGAATGTAAGCCGGGTGATCTCCCGGACGAAAGGAGATCGCGCAAGGCTTTCACGACGAAACCGTCGTCGTACGAAAATCAAAGGAGAAACAGACATGAATAGCAAGAAACTCGTTCCGGAAGCAAAGTCCGCACTTGATAAGTTCAAGATGGAAGCGGCAAGCGAAGTCGGCGTCAACCTGAAAAACGGTTATAACGGCGACCTCACCTCCAAGCAGGCAGGCTCTGTCGGCGGTCAGATGGTCAAGAAGATGATCATGAACGCCGAAAACGCCATGAAGACCAACGGCTGACACGCCGCAAACCCGTGCTCTCCCGCTTTTGGGAGAAAAACATCCGGTGTCCTTCCGTAGGATAAAAAGGATGTTTTGAAACGGAGCCGGAGCCGTCCCGAAAGGGACGGCTCCTTTTCTTGCGTGAGGGAAGACACGGCACGGCGTATTTTGTGTCTTGACGAAATACGCGATGTATGATACAATTATAAAAATAATGGGATTTTTTTGCCTGTCGGTACGTTGAGCCCTTCGGACGGCGCGGACCGGCAGATATACGGATAAGGAGAAATACTATGGCGATCAGGGACTTGTTCAGAAAGAAAAGCTTGGATAAAATCAAATCTCCGGAAAACCTGAACGAATACATAAAGGTGTCCAATCCCGGTGTCTGGCTGCTGCTTTGCAGTGTCATCGTGCTTCTCGCGGGCGCCTGCGTCTGGGGCGTGTTCGGACACGTTGACAGCACCATGCCGGCAGACGTACGCGTGGGAAACGGGACGGCCGTCTGCTACGTCGAAAGCGGAAACGTGACGCGTGTCAAGCCCGGCATGACCGTAGAGTATGACGGGAACACGGCTGTCATCGGAGAGATCGGCACAAAAGAAGAACGGGGATATTATGCCTGCACGCTGTCGGCGGAAGCCCTGCCGGCCGACGGAGATTATGAGGGAAAGATCGTCGTCGGACAGTACACGCCCTTGTCATTCGTTTTGAATTGATTGAATCGAGGACTGAAACATGGCGAAAAAAATAAAAAAACCGATCAGAAAGGGCACGGTGAAGGTGCCGGTCGTGATGCAGCTGGAAGCGCTCGAATGCGGTGCGGCAAGCCTGTGCATGATACTTGCCTATTACGGCAAATGGATTCCCATCGAGCAGGTGCGCGAGGACTGCGGCGTGTCGCGCGCCGGCTCAAACGCGCGGAACATGATGAAAGCGGCAAGATATTACGGGCTGAACGCAAAGGGCGTCCGCTATGAAACGGAGACCTTGAAGGAGCAGGGGAGCTTCCCGTGCATCATTCACTGGAATTTCAACCATTTCGTGGTGCTTGACGGCTTCAAGGGCGGCAAAGCCTACATAAACGATCCCGCAAGAGGCACCTATCACGTGCCGATGGACATTTTTGACGAAGCCTTCACCGGTATCTGCCTGCAATTTGAGCCGACGGACGCCTTCGTACCTTCCGGCAAACCGAAGAGCATGCTGTCTTTTGCGGCGAAACGGCTCAAAGGCACCGGCACGGCACTCGCCTTCACGGCATTGACCGGCATGATCGCGGCACTGATGGGATTCATTCAGCCGGCGTTTTCACGCGTCTTTCTCGACCATCTGCTGACGGGAACGGATGAGGACTGGCTGATCCCGTTCCTGCTCTTCCTCGGCGTCTTCAATCTGATCGAAATACTCATGTCCGCCTTGCAGGCGGTCTATTCGCTGCGCATCAACGGCAAGATGGCGGCGGTGGGGAACGCGGACTTTATGTGGAAGGTCTTAAAAATGCCGATGAAGTTCTTCTCGCAGCGTATGGCGGGAGACATTCAGGAACGGCAGGCGTCCCACTCACTGATCGCCAATACGCTCGTCGGCACGTTTGCGCCGCTCTTGCTCAACGCGGCGATGATGGTGTTCTACTTTGTCGTCATGATCCGGTACAGCGTGATCTTAACGCTCGTCGGATTAGCGTCTCTTGCGATCAACGCGCTGGTTTCCCGGTGGATATCCGCAAAGCGCATCAATATCACCCGCGTAGCCATGCGGGACAGCGCCAAGCTTGCCTCGTCGACGGTCGCCGGTATCGAAATGGTCGAGACTATCAAGGCCTCGGGCGCCGAGAACGGCTTTTTCAAGAAATGGTCGGGCTACCAGGCAAGCGTCAACACCCAGCAGGTGGAATACATGAAGTTGGATCAGTATTTCGGCATGATCCCGCAGTTCGTTTCCTCGCTTGCCAATAATATCGTGCTGTTTCTCGGCGTATGGCTGACCATGAACGGGCAGTTCACCGTCGGTATGATCTTGGCGTTTCAGGGGTTTCTGACGGCCTTCATGCTGCCTGCCACGACGCTCATCACGGCGGGACAGACCTTGCAGGAAATGCGGACGCAGATGGAGCGCGTGGATGACGTGATGGAATACCCGGACGACGTGACGTTCACGGAAGCACCCGTTTCCGATGATTCGCGGAAGCTGTCCGGAAACGTAGAACTGAAAAACGTCACGTTCGGCTATTCGCCCCTTTCCGATCCGCTCATCCGCGATTTCAGCATGAAGTTGATGCCCGGACAGAGCGTTGCCGTCGTGGGTGCCTCCGGCAGCGGAAAATCCACCGTATCGAAGCTGATCGCGGGACTTTATCAGCCGTGGAGCGGCGAGATACTGTTCGACGGCAAGCCGATCCGTCAGATCTCCCGCAACGTCTTCCGCGGTTCTCTTGCCGTCGTCGATCAGGAGATCATCCTTTTTGAGGACACCATTGCCAACAACATCAAAATGTGGGATAACAGCATCGAGGATTTTGAGATGATCCTCGCCGCCCGTGACGCCCGGCTTCACGACGATATCATGCAGCGCCCGGGAGGCTATCAGTATAAGCTTACCGAAGGCGGAAAGGATTTTTCCGGCGGACAGAGACAGCGTATGGAGATCGCCCGTGCGCTTGCCGGGCAGCCTACCGTCATCATTCTTGACGAAGCGACCAGCGCACTGGACGCAAGGACTGAGTACGAGGTCGTCAAAGCGATCCGCGACAGAGGGATCACCTGCATTGTGATCGCGCACCGTCTGTCCACCATCCGTTCCTGCGATGAGATCATCGTGATGGAAGACGGCGTGATAAAAGACAGGGGAACGCATAAGGAACTTATGGAAAACTGCACGATCTACCGGGATCTTGTCAGTGCGGAATAAAAGGAGGTGTCGGCAGCATGAGCTGGTTTGAGGAACAGCTTCGGTATCGGGAGCAGTCGGATAACGCGGATTTTGAAGAAGCCATAGATTCCATTGCCGGCGCCGTCATGGGAAACCGGCTGCGCAAAGCGCTGAGTCATGAACGGATAGCCGAGTCCGCCATGGAGGAGATATTAAAGTATTATCAGTGCAGTTACAAAACGGAGGAGATACCGCCGCAGATCAGCACGGTCGATGAGCAGATCGAATACCGGATGCGCCCGTTCGGCATCAAAAACCGCAGTGTCACGCTGGAAAAGGGCTGGTACCGTCACGCGGTGGGAGCCATGCTCGGCACCTTGAAGGAGGACGGCTCGGCGGTCGCGCTGATCCCGGGAAAGATCACGGGGTATCGGCTGATCGACATAAAAAACGGCAGACGTGTCAAGATCAACCGCTTCAACGAGGATCTGATCGACAGGGAAGCGCTGTGTTTTTACGAGCCGCTTCCGCAGAGATCGCTCACGACGGGCGACCTGCTTGCCTTTATGATGAAGCAGTTAAGCGTATTTGATGTCGTGCTGTTCTTTCTGATAATGGGACTGACGGCGGCGGTCGGTCTGCTTGCCCCGCTGTTCACGAAATGGTTGTTCAGTGACGTTCTGGAATCGGGCAGTTTGCAGGTGCTTCTGTCGCTTGCCGTGTTTATGGTGTGCTTTTCCGTCAGTCAGCTCTGCATCAATATGTTCCGGGGACTCGTCAGCTCCCGTATCGGTGTAAAGCAGGGCATCGCCGTGCAGGCGGCGGTGATGAACCGCATCATCAGCCTGCCGCCGGCGTTTTTCCGGCAGTATTCGGCGGGCGAGCTTTATCAGCGGACGGCATATATACAGTCGCTGTGCTCGACGTTGTTCAGCACCGTCGGCACGACGGGGATCACATCGCTGTTTTCCCTGATCTATATCGGGCAGATCTTTGTTTTCACCCCGTCTCTCGGGCTTCCGGCACTGCTTATCACCTTTGCGACGCTTGCCGTTTCGCTGATCACCACCTTCAAACAGATGAAAATCACCCGCGATGTCATGGAACTCACCGCCAAAACGAGCGGGCTTACCTATGCGACCATCACGGGTATCCAGAAGATCAAATCGGCCGGTGCGGAAAAGCGTATGTTTTCCCGCTGGGCGAAGCTGTATGCGAAGGAAGCGGAACTGGCGTATAACCCGCCCGCCTTTTTGAAACTCGGTGCGACGGTCAACCTTGCGGTCTCTCTGATCGGCTCCATGATCCTGTACGCCATCGCCGTGGAGAATCACGTCGCCGTCGCCGATTATTACGCGTTCAATACGGCGTATGCCATGGTGTCGGCGGCATTTGCGGCCGTTGTCACCATCGCCGTCACCGTTGCCGACATCAAGCCGGCGCTGGAAATGGCGAAGCCGATCTTGGAAACCGCGCCGGAGAAGCACGACGGCAAGGAAAACATCACCGAGCTTCACGGCGACATCGAGCTTTCCCACGTGTCGTTCCGCTATGAC
>JAZRVE010000020.1:0-3761 GCA_045598975.1 Eubacteriales bacterium | reverse complement strand
GGTTTGTCTGTTTTGCGCCGATTTACGGCAAAAAGGATTTTTTCGAAAAAAGACGAAAGGCGCTTGCAAAAACAAAGAAGATGCGATACAATGAGGTCGTAAAAAAGTTTCAGGAGGTAACGACATGACACCGTATCAACTCACGACATTGTATGTTTCCCAAAAAGAGGGGGACGACGCCTGCACGGGCTTTTGCCCGACGCCCTCTCCGACAAGACAGGGACCGTTGAAAACGCTGGAAAAGGCGCTTTCCTGCGTAGAGGATATGCGGCGCTCCGGCATAAAGCAGCCGGTGACTATCCGCATCACAGACCCGGTTTATCTCGTGTCAAGACCAATCGTTATCAACGAAAAGATGTACGGCATCACCATAGACTCTCAGAAGGGCTGTACCGTAAGCGGCGGCAGAAAGATCGAGGGGTTCCGGAAGGATACCTTCATGGGAAGGGAATGCTTTTCCGCACCCGTACCGCAGATCGCGGACGGACTGTGGTTTACCGATCTGTACGTAAACGGACTGCGGGCGGATATGCCGCATTATCCTGTGACGGGTACGCTCGATCCCGAGTCCGTCGAAAACGAGGATGCCGATCTCGGGGCGTCTTCCTCGTGGTTCGTGGCGCAGAAAAAAGACCGGGAGATCATCGGCAGCTTCCGCAATTTTGAGGACTGCATCATCAGTTTCAATCATTATTGGGTCGATGAGCACACGCCGATCGCTTCCTACGACGCCGAAACGGGCAAGGTGACTTTCGCTCTGCCGTCGCGGTTTTCCGTCTCGTCAAAGCAGGCGGCGTCGGCACTGCATTATATCATCGAGAACACGGCGGAGACGTTCGGGAATCCCAACGAGTGGTATCTCGACCGGGAGACGAAGCGGGTGTACTATATCCCGCGGGATGAAAGCATGACGCCGGAGACGCTGGACGCATACGCGCCGCTGACAGACAAGCTTTTTGAAATCGTCGGCAGTGCGGCGGACAAGGTGCGGAACATCAGTTTCCGCAATCTGACGTTTGCGTGTACCCGGGGTGACCGCGTCGGGGAGATGAAGACAGCCTCCGATTCACAGGCGGTGAGCACGGCGCCGGGTGCCGTAAGCTTCCGGCATGCCGCGAATTGCGAAATGACGGAATGCACGTTCCGCAATCTGGGACTGCACGCCGTCGGGATAGCGGAGGGATGCCACGGTATCCGCGTTACCTGTAATGAGTTTTACGATCTCGGCGCAGGCGCCCTTACCGTGAACGGCGGAGCTTTCGGCAGTGATCCCGCCGAGCATACTTACGGGAACGTTATCTCCGACAACGTCATCCACCATTGCGGCAGACGGTATTTTTCCGCCTGCGGTATCCTCATCCGGCACGCTTACGAGAACACGGTGTCCCATAACGATATATACGATCTGTATTATACCGGTATTTCCGTGGGCTGGGTGTGGGGGTACGGCGACAGCATCACGCGTGATAATCTCATAGAAGCCAACCATATCCATACGCTCGGGCAGGGGAAGCTGTCCGATATGGGCGGCATTTATCTTTTAGGCGCACAGCCGGGCACCGTCGTCAGAGGAAATCTGATCCACGATATCGTCAGTGCCCATTACGGCGGCTGGGGCATCTATACCGACGAGGGAAGCAGTTTTATCACCGTGGAGGATAATGTCTGTTATCGGCTCAACTGTAACGCCTACCATCAGCATTACGGCAGTATGAATACCGTCCGCAACAACATTTTCTTCCGGTCCGCGGACGCACCCGTTGCGCTCACCCGAAACGAGTACCACGTCGGGTTGCTGCTGGAACGGAACATCCTTGTCAGCAACGGCACCCCCATTTATCAACCCGGCTCGAAGGACTACGGTTTTTACGGCTCCGTCCATCTGATCGCGGCAGACCGCAATCTGCTGTATGACGAAAAGGGAGACGTGACGGTGCTTGTCATCGGGGAAAAAGCGTATTCCGCAGAAGAGGCACAAAGGGAATTCGGTCTTGAAAAGCAGGGGATCACGGCAGATCCCGGTCTTGATACGGAAACCTGCACTTTGCGGAAGGATTCCGAAGCCTATGACGTCGGTTTCCGGGATGTGGATATGCGGGATGTCGGAGCAAGAAATCGAAGGAAAAGAATCGAAAATTAAATTTATAATGTATTAACATACCCGACGATTTATTCTCATATTTGGCATTTATAATTTATTTTTGGATTGATGTACTGTCAAAAAAGAGAACGGGAGAAAAAATATGGGCGAAAGAATCGGATTTGATAAAGATATTTATTTAGCCAAGCAGTCGGAGCAGATCCGGAACCGTATCAACCAGTTCGGCGGCAAGCTGTATCTGGAATTCGGCGGCAAGCTGTTCGATGACCATCACGCTTCCCGCGTCCTGCCCGGTTTTGCTCCCGACATCAAGGTGCAGATGCTCAAAAAACTTGCCGACAAGGTCGAAATCGTCATCGTCATCAATGCGGCGGACATCGAAAAGAGCAAGATGAGAAGTGACCTCGGTATCACCTACGATGCCGATGTTCTGCGCCTGTGCGACGCTTTTTCCGGGATCGGACTGTACGTCGGCAGTATCGTCATCGCGCAGTACGGCGGACAGCCGGCGGCGGAAAAGTTCAAGAGAAAGCTCGAAAACCTCGGGATGCGCGTGTTTCTGCATTACCCCATCGCGGGCTATCCGACGGACGTGGAACATATCGTCAGCGAAGAGGGGCTCGGGCGCAACGATTATATCGAAACGACACGTCCGCTCGTGGTCATCACCGCACCGGGACCCGGCAGCGGCAAGATGGCGACCTGCCTTTCCCAGTTATATCACGAAAACAAGCGCGGCATCTCGGCGGGGTATGCCAAATTCGAGACCTTCCCCATCTGGAACCTGCCGCTCAAACATCCCGTCAACCTTGCCTATGAGGCGGCAACGGCGGATCTGAACGACGTCAATATGATCGATCCGTTCCATCTGGAAGCCTACGGCACCACGGCGGTCAACTATAACCGCGACGTGGAGATTTTCCCGGTACTCAACGCCATTTTTGAGCAGATAAGCGGCAAGAGCCCCTACCGTTCGCCGACCGATATGGGCGTCAACATGGCGGGCTATGCCATCGTGGACGACGAAGTGGTCTGCAAGGCGGCAAAGGACGAGATCGTGAGACGGTACTACGCGGCGATGTGCGCCAAGCGCATCGGCATGGAGACGGAGGAAGCCGTACAGAAGATCGAGATGCTCATGAAGCAGGCGGAGGTCACGCCGGAAGACCGCAAGTGCGTGCGGGTGGCGATGGACAAGAGCCAGGTCACCGGCGGACAGCCGGCGGTCGCCATCGAACTGCCCGACGGCACGGTGGTGACAGGCAAGACGTCGGAGCTGTTCGGCGCGTCGGCGGCGGCACTGCTCAATGCCGTCAAGCGGATCGCAGGCGTTCCGAAGGAGGTACCGCTCATTGCCCGCGAGATCATCGAGCCGGTGCAGGAGCTCAAAACGGCGGTGCTCGGCAATCATAACCCGCGGCTCCATTCGGACGAGGTGCTGGTCGCGCTTTCCGTCAGTGCGGCAAACTGCGAGTCGGTCGCCAAAAAAGCATTCGACTGTCTGGGGAAACTGCGCGGATGCGAGGCGCATTCGACGGTGATCTTGGCGCAGATCGACCAGGACACCTATCGCAAGCTCGGCATCCACCTCACCTGTGAGCCGACCTATCAGACAAAGAGACTGTTTCATCCGTGATTGTTTGAATATATAATCGTGCCC
>JAZRVE010000019.1:0-18117 GCA_045598975.1 Eubacteriales bacterium | reverse complement strand
CAACTTTTTCGTGCGGACGAAAAAGTTGCAAAAAGACCGCTCGGGGCATGCCCCGAGACCCCATCGTCGCAAAGGCGGCATGCGCCGCATCTTTGCGACGGATCAAACATTTGCCGCAGTATCACCGATGGGAGCACCTTCAAAACCCGAGCCGTGAGGGCTCGGGTGGATTTTTATTGTGCTAACGATAGGGCTGCTTCCGGAAACTCATGATTCGCTGAAAAGAAAGATGCAGTGAAATACGTCTCTAACCGAAGTGTGCCGCTTCCCCCCTATTCGCGAGCCGCATATCTTTTGTTTGCAGTAGCTTCCCGCGCGCGGGATAGGGACGCAAAGTCGGATAGAATGACATCTCACCGAATCATCCTTTTGTACATATCAGCAATATCCGGCACTACGCCGCCGTTTTCACAATAAAAATCCATCCGTGCCGCACGGTTTGAGGTTTTTGCGTGTCCCGTACCGATGCCGCCACGATACCGTCCCGCACCTCCGCAAAACGTTTTCCGTTTTGCGGAGAGGGGGTCCGGGGTTGCTCCCCGGCAATCTTTTTTTGTCTCTTTTTTTCTCTTGTGAGAAAAAAAGAGATTCCTTTCTTTTCTCTTGCGAGAAAAAAGGAGGTTTTTATACTTGACAAAACAAAAATAGAGTGCTATACTAACTGTACTAACCTAACTAATACAGTTGGTACAGCAAAAAAGGAGGTGTACCGGTGATCACTCTGAACTATGCTGACGGCAGAAGCCTGTACGAGCAGATCCGCGATTCGCTCAAAGAGCTCATCGTGAGCGGCGTCGTGAAAGCGGGCGAACAGCTTCCGTCGGTCAGAGAACTGTCGGTGACGCTGACGGTCAACCCCAATACCGTCCAGCGTGCATACCGCGAACTGGAAGAAGAGGGGTACTGCTACTCGATCCCCGGTAAGGGAAGCTTTGTTTCACAGGGCAGGGAACACAGAAAAAGCGAGAAAACGGAAGAGCTCTACCGCACGCTGACGTCGGCGGCGAAGGAACTTGCCTTTCTCGGCGAAAGCGAAAAGAGCCTTGTCAACGTGATACGGCACATTTACGAAGAACAGGAGGAAAGCGAAACATGATACAGGTCGAAAAGGTATCGAAATATTACGATCATTTTCAGATCCTTGACGAATTGGATCTCCACGTAAAAAAAGGAACGATATACGGACTTGTCGGGGCGAACGGCGCCGGCAAGACCACTATCATCAACCATCTGACGGGCGTGCTGAAACAGGATGCCGGACGTATCACCATAGACGGCGAAGAGGTATGGGAGAACAGCGAACTCAAACAGAGGGTGTTGAGCATCGCCGACGACTGGTTTTTCTATAATACCTACACCGTGCGGGATATGATGCATTTTTATAAGAGCATCTACCGGAATTTCAGCGAAGAGCGCTACGAAAAGCTCGGCAAGGCGTTCAACATCAGCGATAAGATACAGATCCGCCGTCTTTCCAAAGGCATGAAAAAGCAGGTGGCGTTCTGGCTCGTGCTTTCGTGCATGCCGGAGGTGCTCATCCTCGACGAGCCGCTCGACGGGCTGGACCCCGTCATGCGCAAGCAGATTCTGTCGTTCATTCTCGGCGACGTTGCCGAACGGCAGATGACGGTGCTCGTGTCCTCCCATAACCTCAGGGAACTGGAAGATACCTGCGATTGCTTCGGCATCATGCATAAGGGCAAAATGCTCATCGAAAAGCCGCTCGACGATCTGCGCGGCGATATCCATAAGTATCAGACGGCGTTTGCGGACGGTCTGCCGGAGGAGCTGAATCATCGGTTGACGGTGCTCGGCGGCTCGGTGTTGGGAGCGGTGCATACGCTTATCGTGCGGGGAGACGCCGCGGAGATCGACGGCATCATCCGTTCGTATCAGCCGCTGCTGTGCGAGCACGTCAAACTGACGCTGGAAGAAGTATTCATTTACGAGTTGGGAGGTATGGGCTATGACGTCAAGAACATCATTCTTTAACGCCGGCATTTTCCGTATGACGGTCAAGCGCTTTCTGTGGGGCGCCGTCGCTTACTTTTTCGGATTGTTCATGACCTGCACCTTCCCCGTCCTGATGCGCCGGGACGATTGGACGGAATCCATGGTGCAGGTGGGGGGCAGAGAGAGTATCCTCATGGACAACGGCGGCATGTATCTGACGCTCGTCGCCGCCGTCATCGTGCCCATCGTGGTGGCGATGCTCCTTTTCCGCTGTATCCACGATAAAAAGCAGAACGTGTTCGTCGGCAGTCTGCCGGTGAGCCGGACGTCGTACTACGTGTCGTCGCTTGCGGGCGGCTTTGTGCTCATGGCGCTCCCCATCCTCGCCAACGGACTTCTGCTCATGCTCATCGGGCTTTCCAAGCCCATTATGCTCCCGCTTTCGGCGACGCTTGCGTGGATGGGAACGGGACTTGCCATGCTGTTCGTCATGTTCGCGTTTGCCGTGCTGTCGGCGACGCTGACCGGCAACAGTGCCATGGCGGCGTTCTTTTACGGCTTTTTGCAGGCTCTGCCGCTGCTCGTGGCGCTCGCGCTGACGGGCGTCGGCGCATATTTCGTGGAGGGCTGTCCCGTCGAGGGCGAACTGCTTTCCACGGTATTGCGGTATATGCCGATCTGCTGGTTTTTCTCGCACGGCAATACGCTGTTTGAACCGTCCGGACTGCTTATGCTCGGCGTATATCTGCTCGGCGCTGCCGCGCTGTACGTTCTCGCGGGCGTGCTGTACGGCATCCGCCGCTCGGAAAAGACGGGTGACGTGACGGTCTTCCGTTTCCTCAATCCGTTCCTCAAATATTTCATCACCCTCTGCTCCGCACTGTTCATGCTGGCGCTGTACAGCACGAGCGAGCCGGACAGCGGCGGGACGTTCCTTGTCGTTTCGCTCATCGTGACGGCTGTGACCTGTTTCGCGTGCGAAATGATCTTGAAAAAGAGTGTCAAGGTGTTCAAAACGTCCTATAAGGGCTATTTCGGTTTTCTCGTCGTAACGGTCGCCGTCGTGTGTGTCGTGGCGTTCACGGGGCTGTTCGGCTATTCGCGCTATATCCCCAAAGAGGAAGACGTGGCGTGGGTGACCATGGATAACGGACGGTACTATCCCGACGGAAGACCGACGTCGTCCGAAGAGGGTGCCATCCGATACGTTTTGAAAGAGCACGAAAAGTTTGCGGACGAAGCGCACCCGTTTGACCGTCTCAAAGACGTGCATAGCGGCAAGCCGGGTATCTACGTGCGCTACGGGCTCAAAAACGGCAAAACGCTGACACGCTATTTCTACTTGTCCGACCTGGATCGCGTGCTGGATTACGAGCGGGAGCTGTTTGCCTACCCCGACTATAAAAAGCTGTATATCAACGGCGCGGCGCTCGACTGGACGAGGGCAAAGAATCTGTACCTGTACAGCGCGTATGACAAGGGCAACCGCAGTATGCAGTCGCGTCAGGAGATCAAGGCGCTCATGGACATCTATCAGAGGGAAGTGCTGACGCTCACCTACGATGAGTATTGCCGCGGCGATGACGCCTACTACGTGGACATCGAGATGGCAAAGGGCGAAAAGGGCGCGACGGGTGATTTCCTGCGCGGAACGCAGTCGTGGTATACCTCCTTCTTCGTCAACAAGTCTTGCCGTGAGACGGTCGCGTGGATCGACGACTACTTTGATCGCACCGAACCGGAATACTCGGATTATTATTACTATGAGGTATATGAAGAGCCGCAGGCGGTTGCGACGGAAGTGCCGCAGGCGGCGGAACCGGAAGAATAGCGATCATCTGAACGGCAGGCTGAAAAGCCTGCCGTTTTTCTCTTGCAATCCGGCGCGCAGTGTGCTATACTGATGTAAAAAGATAATAGATAACAGAGAATAGAGAATAGATACCGGATCGCGGCAGGGAAGCAACGCCTTTCGCCGAATATCTATTCACTATTATCTCTTATCTATTTTCCGGGGGTTTTTGTATGAAGATCAGTTGTTATACCGATATCCACTGCATGGAGACCATGCTCAATCTGCCGACGACACTGCGCACGTCCGCCGTGCGCGCGGCGGACCTGACGCTTGCCGAATGGGGACAGAGCGATCTTTCCATCGTCGGCGGCGATAATTTATCGGATTATCCGCATTGGAACCGCTCATGCGCTCTGCCGTACGCCAATTTTCTCGACATCAAGGAAAAGCTCGTGAAGAATTTCGAGCGTACCGCCAAGGGCGGGCGTGTGCTGTACGTGTCCGGCAATAACGATCCGCTTCTCGGTGACCTGCCGACGCCGGAGAATCCGCCGTATAATACGTGCGAATTTTACCACACGGGTCCCATGAAGGAAACGCTCGGCACGCTTCGGGAGGGTGAATATTACGGCAAATACGCCAAGAGCAAGGGCACGCAGGCGGGACTGTATTTCGGCGCTTTCCACTATGTGGTGGACGGCGTGGATTTCTTCGGGCTCAATCTCGATCCCGATCAGGCGTTCAACTCGCATGACTGCGGCTACGATCCGGCGGCGGTGGCGTGGCTCGGCGCAAAGCTCGACGAAGTCGATCCCGACGGGACGAAACTGCTGTTCGTCGTCGGGCATTTGTCGGGCACGGTGCGCACGACAGACGGAAGCATCCGCGTCGATATGGAGGAAGAGAGCCGGCAGGCGCTCGTGAAGGTCTTTCGCGGACATCGCAATCTGTTTTATCTGTACGGACACGTTCACGGGCAGGAATTTCTGCGGACGGAAACGTGGGAGGGGATTCTGGCGTTTGACGGGGACGGCAAGCTTGTTGACGCCCCGAACGGCGTGTATACCGATGAAATGCGTTCGCGCATCGCGTTCTATACCGTTCATATGGGCGGATTGCGTCCGTTTCTGTCGGCAACGCCGTTTGAATTTTTCGAGCCGGACGGACAGACGGGCAGGCTTCCGGGAGATACGGAGGACGTCTTCTATGAGGCGACCGGCACGCCGAAGATCGCGCAGTATCTGCTCATCCGCACGTCGGAAGAAGGGGTTTCGTTCGCCTATCGCAACGCCGGCACGGTGCGCCCCTTCTCTCCGGAAGACACCCCTTCCTTTTTTTTAATACCGCGCCGCATGCGCGGGGCGATTCGCGAGCCGGATATGTGAAAATCCTTGCTAAACCAACCCGCAACCGGGGCAATGCCGCCGTTGACTGTGGCGGCATTGCGCAAAACCGTGAGCGCGTGCCGCCTGTATCTGTTTTGTACATGTTCGGTATGCGGATTGGGTGAAGTGGCACGCTTCCCCGCAACCGGGGCAACGCCGCCGTTGACTGTGGCGGCATTGCGCAAAACCGTGAGCGCGTGCCGCCTGTTTTTTGTTCGCAGAAACTTCCCACGTGTTGGACAGAGGCACAAAGCGGGATAGAATAACATCTCACCGAATCATCCTTTTGTGCATATCATCAATATCCGGCACTACGCCGCCGTTTGTGCTATGTAAAGTATCCGTGCCGCACGGTTTGGAGCTTGTGCTTGCCCTGCGCCGATGCCGCCGTGATAACGCATGGCACCTCCGCAAAACGTTTCCCGTTTTGCGGAGCAGGGGATCCGGGGCAACTCCCCGGCAATCTTTTTTTGCCTCCTTTTTTTCTTTTGCAAGAAAAAAAGGAGTTTCTTTTCTTTCTTTTGCAAGAAAAAAAGGAGTTTCTTTTCTTTCTCTTGCGAGAAAAAAAGTAAAACGTCCCCCCCTTGCACCACTGTACAAAAAACCAGCCGAGCCGTAACGGCTCGGGTGGTTTGGCGCTTCCGGAAAAATCATTTCCTTTTTATGATCTTGGCACACTTTTCAAAGTTGCGGCAGCAGAAATCCTTTTCCAGTGCCGTGACGCTCGCCGTGGGATGCGGCATGTCCGGGGACTCGTCGAGCACCTTCTCGAACAGCGAGACGGAATACCATTTTCCGCCCTTGAAGCCCGCCTGCTCCAACGTACCGACCTTCTGAAAGCCGAACGCACGGTGGAACTGCTCGCTGACGCCGTCGGAGGAGGTCACGAGAGCGAGCACCTTGCGGTAGCCCTGCGCTTTGAGAAGGGAGATGACGGCGAGATAGAGGGCGGAGGCGATGTTGCAGCGCTGATACTCGCGGTTGATGTAAACCGAAACGTAGGCGTTCCAGGCGTAGGCGGCAAGACTTTTGCCGCAGGAGGCGTAGGCGTAGCCGGCGATCTTCCCCTCGATCTCGCAGACGAGGAACGGCATGGAAGCGGAGAGGGAAGCGATGCGGCGCTTGAAATCATAGACACGGGGAACGGTCACCTCAAAGGTGACGGCGGAGGAGCTGACGTAGGGAGCGTAGATTTCCAGGATCGCGGGAGCATCGTCCTGCGAGGCAAAACGAATGATGGGCTGCATGAAGATCCTCCTTTTTCCGAATTATTAACTATGAAAATGATGCGGGAAGAAAAATGTCCGGACGGCATTTTCCTTTCATGTTAATTATAACAAATGCGTCGGGATCCGTCAAGAGCGAAAGACGGAAACTTATGTGAAAAGAAAATGAAAAACAGAGAAAAGAGGGGGAAATATCAAAGAAAAATTAAAATCGGCAAAAAAGAAACAGAGAGAAAAAAAGAGAAACAGTGAGAAATGACGAGATAAAAAATACAAATTTGAAAATATTGAAAAAAAGACTTGACAAAACCGAAAAGCGTGTTATAATAATGCTTGTTCAATAACGAAACAGGAGGACACATCCATGTCTACATTTATGGCAAAGGCAAATGAAGTAGAACGCAAGTGGTACGTCATCGACGCGGCCGGCGTTCCGCTCGGCAAGACTGCCGTCAAAGCGGCAGACATTCTTCGCGGCAAGCACAGACCGGAGTTCACGCCCCATGTCGATTGCGGCGAATTCGTCATCATCATCAACACCGACAAAGCCGTTCTCACCGGCAAGAAGCCGGAAAAGAAGATGTATTATCATCATTCCGGTTATATCGGCGGTCTGAAAGCGATCAACTACAAAGAACTCATGGCAAAGGATTCAAGACTTGCCATGGAGCTTGCCGTCAAGGGCATGCTTCCCAAGAACACGCTGGGAGCCAAGAGCCTCACCCGTTTGAAGCTCTACGCAGGCGCAGAACACGATAACGCGGCTCAGAAGCCGATCGTACTCGAATAAGGGGAGGTAAAGAAACATGTATACAAGTGCAAAGCCTTATTTTTACGGTACCGGCAGAAGAAAGAGCTCGGTCGCGAGAGTACGCATCATGCAGGGAACCGGCAAGATCACCATCAACGGCAGAGACATCGACGACTATTTCGGTCTGGAAACGCTCAAACTCATCGTCCGTCAGCCGTTTGAGGAAACCAAGACGCTCGGCAGCTTCGACATCATCTGCACGGTGACCGGCGGCGGTGTTTCCGGACAGGCAGGCGCCATCCGTCACGGCGTGGCGAGAGCGCTTCTGCAAGCAGACGAGAACTATCGTGCCATCCTCAAAAAGGCGGGCTTCTTAACGAGAGACCCTCGTATGAAGGAAAGAAAGAAGTACGGCTTAAAGGCCGCTCGTCGCGCACCGCAGTTCTCCAAGAGATAATCACGGGACTTCTCAGAACGTTTCAAAGCCTTTATTTATGGGGTTTTCGGAGTGTTCAGATGTCGTGAATTGTTGCGAAATGCGTATAACAAGTAACACACAAGTAACGTACAAGCAACAAAGTTATCAATTTAATATTGATTATGTATCAGAGATGTTTTTCGCGTTAAGAAAAGCATCTCTTTTCTTAATAAAACGAACAATGAAATAAAGCATACAGCTCATTCAAGTTACAGATGTCAATATCATATAGTGTTTGCACCGAAGTTTAGAAGAAAAGAAATCTATGGACAGTTGAAAAAGGATATAGGAGAAATAATCAGAAAGTTGTGTGAGCAAAAGGGAGTAGAAATAATGGAAGCCGAAGCTTGCGTTGATCACATACATATGTTGGTGAGTATTCCTCCATACATAAGTATAGCACAGTTTATGGGATTTCTCAAGGAAAAAAGTTCACTAATGATATTTGATAGACATGCAAACCTGAAATACAAATATGGGAGTAGGAATTTTTGGTGCAGAGGATATTATGTTGATACGGTAGGAAAGAATAAAAAAATAATAGCGGAATACATAAGGAATCAGCTTGAAGAAGATTACGCCTCTGATCAAACAAGCATGAAAGAATACATAGACCTGTTTACGGGCAGCAAGAAAAAGTAGGCAAAAAAGACAGCCGCACGTGAGCGGCTGTCTGTGATGGTAATGCGGTGTCAAACTTCGGTGCCTCTTGCAGAGGCGAAGCCTGTATTAGCCCCTTCTAGGGGCTGTGCAAACCACCAGTTTACTGGTGGTTCTGATTGTGCTAACGGTAGGGCTACTTCCGGAAATTCAAGTTTTGCGAAAAAGGATGATGTGGGTTAAATACGTCCCTATCCTGCTTTGTACCTCTGTCCAACGCGGGCGGATTTAGCGTAAATTTTCCGGAACTCTGCGCGCGGGATAGGGATGCAAAGCAGAAAAGAATAACATCTTGTATAGCCCATCCCTTTGTGCATATCATCAATATCCGGCACTACGCCGCCGTTTGTGCCATGTAACGCATCCGTGCCGCACGGTTAGGAGTATGTGCGTGTCCTGCACCGATGCCGCCACGATACCGACTCGCACCGTCGCAAAGATGCGGCGCATGCCGCCTTTGCGACGTAGGGGGTCTCGGGGCGCAGCCCGAGCGCACTTTTTTGTACTCCTTTTTTCTTGCGAGAGAAAAAAGGAGTTTCTTTTCTTTCTTGAAGGATTTTCCTTTTATCAAATTTGATGTCCGAAAATTGAGATTGCTTTTCATAAAGGTGTGTGCTAAAATGGTCATGTAATATCAAACGAAAGGAAACCCGTGAGAAATGTCCTTCAAACAAAACGCAAGCGACAGCGATAAACGAATGTATCGGTTTGCCGGTATCGTCTGTGTGCTCATCACGGTCAGCGCCGTTCTGACGGCGGTGTACCTGACGCACACGCCGGGAAAAGATTTCGTCATGATCCTGCCGCTGTATATCTCCCTTGTCGTCATGGTGCTGACGACGCAGGTCAATCGGTACGCTTTCCTGCTCGGCGGTATCAATTCGGTGTTTTACGCGGTGGTGTACCTGATTTTCGGATTGTACGGCTCGGCTGTCCAGACGCTCGTCATATCGTTTCCCATCCAGATCGCCACCTTCATCAATTGGGGGCGTAAGCCGTACCGTCAGGCGACGGTGTTCAAAAAACTGAACGCAAAGACGGCGGTGTGGGTGCTTGTCGGCACCGTGGCGGTGTATGCGCTGCTGTGCGCGTTTACGGTGGGGAAAGAGCCGACGCCGACGGATAAGATCATACGGCTTATGGATATGGCGGTACTGCTTCTCGGTATCGTGACGCCGGTGCTGACCATGCTCGCCTACGTCGATTATCAGTATTACAACATCGCCTGCATGGCGGCGAACCTCGTGCTGTATTTCTTCCAGATGCCGGGGAATCCCGAACGTACGCCGTATTTCATCTATGCGCTGTATAGCGCGGTCTGCGTGATCATTGCCGCACGCAACGTGTTCGGGATATACCGCGCACAGAAAGAAGAAGCTGCAGGGGCGGCACAGACGAAAGGGGATATACAGAATGTCGGATAAGGCGATTTTCATCGGAAGCCGCCGCGAGGTGCTGTGGGACACGGCGCATATCGACGCCGGGGAAACGACTGCCCGGCTGTGCGTCGTGCCGCCGACCGAAAAGGAGTGCGTCTACGTCGCCGATGCCCCGTGGGAGGGCGACTGCCTCATTTATCTCGACTGTATCGCCGATGAAACGGGGTATAAGATATATTATAAGACCTGCAAAACGTGGGAGGGTGAGGACGTTCAACTGGAATGCCTGCTTGTCAGTAAGGACGGCATCCGTTTTGAGCGCCCGTCGCTCGGACTGTATGAGTATAACGGCTCGACGGATAATAATATCCTCATGCGTATCGAGGACAATTTTTCCGTCTTTCTCGACGGCAATCCCGCCTGCCCGGCAGAGGAACGGTATAAATCCGTTTCGCAGATCACCGAGGACGGCGTCAGCCGTCTGTGGTGCTATACCTCCGCCGACGGTATCCGCTTTGAGAAAAAGGGCATCGTGACGGAAAAGGGCACCTTTGATTCGCAGAACACCTGCTATTACGATACCGCCGCCGGGCGGTACGTCTGCTATGCACGCGGCTTCCATGATGACGAGAACGAGGACCTGCGCGCAAACGATAAGCGGACGGAGCAGGCGGTGCGGGACATCCGCGTGCTGTACTCGGAGGATTTCAAGACGTGGACGGACCCCGTGCGTATCCGTTTTGACGACGGCGAGGACATCCCGCTGTATACCAACGTCATTTCGGTATACGAGCGGGCACCGGATAGGCTCATCGGCTTTCCCGTGCGGTATATCGGAAGGCGGAAAGAGTGGACGGCGAACTACGACCGTCTCGGCGGCCCCAATCGCCGTAAGGAACGGATGAAGATCAATCCGCGGCTGGGGCTCGCCATGAACGACTGTATGTTCATGAGCAGCCGCGACGGCGTGAATTTCCACCGCTTCCGCAAGGCGTTTCTGACGCCCGGCATCGAAACGGACACCAACTGGGTGTATCCCAACTGCTACGTTTCGCACGGACTTGTGCGCACCTCTCCCGACGCCTACTCACTGTACGTCAACAACGAGCAGTGGTCGTTCGGAAAAGCGCGGCTTGTCCGCTATGAGAGCCGTATCGACGGCTTTGCCTGCATGGAGTCGGAGGAAGAGGAAGCGGTCATCGTGACAAAGCCGCTTGTCTATACGGGCGATAGCTTGCGCATCAATTTCGCGACGTCCGCGTTCGGCTATCTGTACGCCGATCTGCTCGACGAGAGCGGCAATGTCATTCCCGGCACGGAAAGTGTCGAAATGTTCGGTGACAACACGAACGCCCGTGTCTGCTTTGCTGAGAAAAGCGTGATCGGGAAATACGAGGGACAGCCCGTGCGGCTCCGTTTCCGCCTGCGGGATGCCAAACTGTATTCTTTTGTGTTTGAAAGGGAGCGTGTCTGATCGTGTTGCAGCATAAGATTCATCCCTGCGTACCCATTGATGAGCTCGAAGCCTATATGAGGGCGTGGGAAAAGAAAAGATGCGGCTGTGTCCGCGTCGAAAGCATCGGCAAAAGCGGGGGCTATGATATTCTCAGCGCCGTGTTCACGGATATGAGCGTGAGCGACGAGGACAAGCAGACGGTGCTCGTCATCGCCCAGCATTCCGGCATGGAGATCACCGGTATGTCCACGGTGTTGACGCTCGGCAACTACCTTGCCGCAAAACCGGAGGCGGAAGAGCTGCTCAAAAAGCTGACCGTCGTGCTGGTGCCCTGCCCCAATCCGTATTCCTATGCCAAGCAGTCGCCCGCGTATCAGTTCAAGAACGAGGCGGGCGTCGACGAGTATACCTCGTTCGGATACAGCGGTGCGCGAGAGGGGGACAAAACCCCGTCAGCGACCGCTTTGCAGGCGCTGATCGACGCGTATATGCCGGAACTGCTCCTCGACGTACACGGTGTCTGGTACGATAAACAGCTTGTCTCGGAATCCTTCGGGCAGTCGGCATTCGGGACAAACCGCCCGTATCATACCGGTTTCATGAAGCGCGTGCAGGAGGAGGCGACGAAAGCGGGATTCGCCAGCGACGATCTCGACTTCTTCGAGACGCTTCTGCAATCCGACCGCTCCTGCGGTGACGCGGATATCAACGCCATGTTCTACCCGACGGCGTCGGGCTGTATGGCGACGACCTATTCGTATTTGCGCTACCATACCATCGGCGGCTCGCTCGAAATCGCATGGGAGCAGAGCGGACTTGCCCGTCTCCTTGCGGCGCTGAAAATCGGCTGTGAGGTGTGGGATTGCGAGGAATATGCCGGTTTCCCGACGCGCACCGTCGTGTCGCCTTACGGGCACTGCGCCCTGCGTGCCTACGGTACGACGGCGCGTGAGCGCCGCGAAAGCCGCGTCGAGCTGTGGCAGAACCGTGCCTCTGTTTCCTTCGGTGTCGGACATCCCGAAATGCCGGGTACCCAGACGGCGATCATCGCCACCGATCCCGCCGTAGCGGGAAAATATATCTCGTATTATAAGCCGCTCGAAGAGATCGCCGAACAGATGCATGACCTGCCGGGCGCCGACGCCGACGCCATGATAAAGACCTTTACCGAGACCTACCCGTTCCACGCCGAGTACGGCGGCGGAAACGGGCGGACGTTTCACGTTACGCACGGCTATACGGTGCGCTTCATGCTTCCGTTCTCGGACGCGGGTGCGCTTCGCGTCAGCTATAACGGCGTGCCGCAGAAGGAGGACGCACGCGACGGTTATACCGTCACCCGCGCCAAGGCGTATACCTTCGTCGATCTGCACGTCCCGCCGGAGAAGGTAGCGCCGTTCGCGCTTGCCGCCGTGCGGTACGACTGCGAAGACCGGCATACCGGCGTCATGGAATTCTGACGCCTGTGTACCGTAATAAGCGATAAAACGGAAAAGGAGGAACGACGGTGAACGGAAAGATCATAGGCTCGGTCAAAGTACAGATAGGAGGCTGTCTGTTTACCTTTTACCGGCTCTCCTATGACAAGATGCGTGACGTGGTGCCCGAGAAAAAAGAGGTAACGCTCCACTGCCACCTGTATTATGAGATCATGCTCGTCACCGAGGGAAAGTGCGCGTTTTATTTCCGCGACGAAACGGTGACGCTGAAAAGCGGGGAAATGATCATCATCGAGCCGGAGACGTATCACTACGGGTATGACGGCTTTGAGATCAATACCGGAGCGCACGTACAGACGCTGGCGCTCACCGTCGAACAGCTCGACGCGGCGGACGGCATCTGTCAGCATTTCAAAAGCCTTTTCCATATGAATGCCGACCGCGCCATCCCGGTCACGGAGGAGCTGTGTGAGCGGGTGAAGCTGTTTAACGCCATGCAGGGCAGTTCCCTTTGCGCGCTGTGCGAAGAGAAAATGAACATCAGCCGCATTATCTACCTGCTTTCCGAGAGCTTCGGCGATTCGGCGTTTGAACGGAAGCATTCCCCGGATATTGCCGACCCCAAGGATATGCAGGTACTGCTCGACTGCATGATCAACATTCCCACCATCAAGCTCGAACAGATCGCCGAGAAACTCAATTATTCGCCCAAACAGGTCTCGCGTCTCATCAGCAGGACATACGGAATGTCCTTGAAGCAGATCCAGAGCAAACGCCGCATGGAAACGGCGATCATGCTCATGACGGGACCCGGCGACCTTTCCATCAAGGAAATCTCCGATAAATCCGGCTACGCGACGCTCGGCAATTTCTACCGCTGTTTCCGCGAGGAGACCGGCATGGCGCCGGACGCCTTCCGGCAGATCTTCCGCCGCGGTGAGAACGGGCGAAAAAAAGAAAACTGATATTTATGATGCCAATCGCCCCCGAAGCGCTGCGCTTCGGGGGCGATGGTTTTGTGCGGATTCAGACTAACGAGGGATCGAAAAATTCGGTGCCGATAAAGCCGACCTGACGGAATTTTTCGGGGTTGTGCCGGATGATGAAGTCGATGTAGCTTGCGATCATGACGGCGGCAAAGCGGTAGCCTGCCGGGCTCATGTGCCCGTGTAAGTAAAAGCGGCGCTTGAAGTTCTCGTCAAGCGGCGGCGCATAACGGAATAAGTCGATGACGTAGGTGTCGGGGAAGAGAGAGGCCATCTGCGTGAGCAGATCGGCGATCTCCCGGTGAAGCTCGCAGTCGTCGACGGCACGGTTCAGACCGCGGGGAATGGTGATGAGAAAGAAGGGGGCGTGCGGCTGCATGGTGCGGATGCGCTGGATGATCTTGCCGTAGTGCCCGGCAAAGGTGTCGGCGTTTTTGGTGTAGTCGTCGAGACAGATGTCATCGACGGTGCCGATCGGTTGGTTATGATTGAGGACGTCGTTGACGCCGAGCGCCATGAGATAGGCCTGCGCCGACTTGTCGGTGTCCCAGAAGCCGTTTTCCTCGGCAAACGTGTGGTACCAGGCGGCCGTCATGCCGCCGCGGGAGAAGTTGTAGACGGTATTGCCGCACATACGGGCGAGAAACTGTCCCCACGAATATTCGTAGGCATCGTGCCACGACTGCACGCCGTTCGGATAGAAGGATTCCAGTTCTCCCGAAGCAAGGCTGTCACCGATGCAGGCGACGGTACGGAAGATCGAGCACAGTCCGCCGTCCGTGACAAGGTGGTCGAGCGGTTTTTCGTTGGGATCGGGGTTCACGTAATCTTGTAACATCATGAGAATCACTCCTTCATCGGTAAGTATAGCAGATACCTTTTTGCATGTCAAGACAAAAAGAGATGCCGCCCCCGAAAGGGCGGCAAAAAGGGGGAAAAAGGAAAGAAAGCAAGAATGATAAAAGAAAACGAACACCGGAAAAACGTACTCGGTACGCCGATCGGATCTGCCGCACGGGGCACTTCATTTTCTTTATTTGTATTTTATCACAAAAAAATCAAAAAAACAATTGACATTTGTGGTAAAAACTTGTTATAATGTTGGATGTAAAGAAAAAATAAGGAGTGTGGATCATGGAATGGGGAAAAGCCAACTTTGAGCTTGTCATGGATAAACGCTACGGGGGACTGAATCCGGTGCAGTTCGGACGGGAAAGCTGTGCGCCGCTTCATTCGTTCGGACCGGCGGTGCGCAACTACTGGCTGCTGCATTACGTGGTGTCCGGCAAGGGAAAATTCACGCGGGAAGGGCAGACGTACGCGGTCGAATCGGGGCAGTGCTTTGTCATCCCGCCGCAGTGCAAGACCTATTACGAGGCGAACGAGAAGGAGCCGTGGGAGTATCTGTGGGTGGGCTTTACCACGACGGAGGAACTGCCGGAGGCGCTTTCGGAGCCGGTCCTCACCATGCCGGGGTTAGGGGACGTGTTTCAGAAAATGGCGGCGTGCCGGGATTTTGAGTGCGGGCGGAGCGCGTATCTGTCGTCGTGTCTGTGGCAGTTGTTCGCCCTGCTTCTCGAACAGCGCTTGACGGTGCCGGATCATATCGAAAAGGCGCTGACCATCATCAGCGTCGAGTACATCAATGCCATCACGGTGGAGGAGATCGCGGAACGGGTAGGGCTTGACCGCAGTTATTTTTCGTCGCTGTTTGCCGAGCGTGTCGGGCAGACGCCGGGCAAATACATCACGGGTTTACGCATGAACAAAGCGGTGGAGCTCATGACGACCTACGGGCAGACACCCAAGATCACGGCGTTTTCGGTCGGCTACACGGACCTGTTTCATTTTTCCAAGGCGTTCAAGAAGTATTTCGGCGTTTCACCGCGGGCGTATATCAAGCAGTACCGGGAAAAGCAGGAATGAAAGCAGCGCCCGCCGTTTCGGCGGGCGCTGTAAGTTTATGTAAGAATCTCTCTCATTTTTGCAATGTTTTCTTCAAGCGTGCCGCAGGCGGAAAACACGCTCGACGTCCCGGCGACAAAGATATTGGCGCCGGCGTCCTTCATGCGCACCGCGTTTTCAAAGCTCACGTTGCCGTCTGCCTCGATCTCCGTGTCACGGTGCCCGTTACGGTCGAGCGTCTCCCGCAAAACGCGGATCTTGGAAAGCGTCGACGGCACCATCTTCTGCCCGGCAAACCCGGGATTGACCGTCATGACGAGTACCGCGTCGATGTCCTCCATGACGCCGTCGAGCATACAGAGCGGCGTTGCGGGATTGACGGCGGCGACGGCCTTCGCACCGCGGGCACGGATGGCGGCGAGTGCCTTGTTGAGATGCGGCGTGGACTCGACGTGTACCGAGACCATGTCCCCTTCGCCGAACGCGAACCAGTCGAGCTTCTGCTCGGGATCGGTGATCATCAGATGAATGTCGAGCGGCAGGGAGGTGTGCGCTTTGAGCGCCTTGATGTAATCGGTGCCGAGCGTGAAATTGGGAACGAAATGCCCGTCCATCACGTCGACGTGGAGCATTTCGATGCCGTTTTTTTCCAGAACGCCGAGCGTCTGCGGCAGGCAGAACGGATCGACGCACATGACGGAGGGCGAAATTTTGTTTATCATGGTTTATGCCTCCCCGTTCATGTATAGCATGACTTTGTTGTAAAATTCGGTCTTTGCCCTCATCATGGCAAAGGCTTTGCCGACGTCGGCGAGCGGATACCGGTGCGTGACGAGCGTCTTTAAGGAAAGCGCGCCCGATGCCATGGCGGCAAGGCTTTCCTTCCAGTCGTTCTGCGCGTCGTTAAAGGAGGAATTCCACGTGCCGTATACCGTAAGTTCCTTGCGTAGGATCTGCCAGTAGGTGTCCTGCGTCATCGGCATATCCCCGGCGGGATTGCCCATGAGTACGCCGCATCCGCCGGGACGCACGGTATCAAGGCAGGCTTTGAGCGCGTCGCCGTACCCTGTCCCTTCCAGAAAGCAGTCGGCGGTGTCGCCTTCCCGCAAAGCACGGAAGCCGAGCGTTTCGGCAAAGGCGAGCTTCCGGGGATCGACGTCGATGTAGCAGACGTCGGAAGCGCCGAAGTGCTTTGCCCATTGCCCGGCGATGAGCCCGATGGGACCGGCGCCCGAAATAAAGAGCGTTTCGCCGCCCGTGATACCGAGCTTGCGCACGGCATGGCGGGCAACGGAGGTCGGCTCGCACATGGCGCCCTCTTCAAGGGACACTTCGTCCGGCAGAGGAAGTATGTTCCAACGCTTGACGTTCAGATACTCCGTCATGCCGCCGTCGCGGCGGGAGCCGTAATAGTCGTAATGACGGCAGGTCGCGTAGTTTCCCTTACGGCAGTTGTCGCAGGAGAAGCAGGGCAGAAGCGGGAAAACGGCGACGCGCTTCCCTGTCAGTTCTCCCTTGTCGTCGCGGATGACGACGCCGGAAAATTCGTGCCCGATGACCGTCGGGAAGCGGTAGGTGCCCTTGACGAAAACGCGGGCAAGATCGCTGCCGCAGATGCCGCAGTAACGGATCTGCACGAGTACCTCGTCGTCCTGCGGCGCCGGGCAGGGAACGGTCTCATGGCGCAGATCGCCCACGGCGTGCAGGACGGCCGACGCCGTTTGCGATACGGTTGCTTTTGTGTCCATAAAAATGCCCCTTTACAAGTCGTTTGTTTTGTGATATTATAAAGCAAACGAAAGCAAACGGCAAGAATCGGCGAAAAAAATGATAAAAAATCAGTTTTTATAAACAAAATCGAAGCCAACCGAAACAAAACGAAAGAGGCGAAGCGTATGTATATGCCGGAACGGCAGGAAAAGATCCTTGCGTTGTTGGAAAACGAGGAAAGCATCAGCGTGGCGAAGTTGTCGCGGATATTATACGTGAGCGAGCCGACCGTCCGGCGGGACTTGAGCCTTTTGCAGGAGCAGGGCAAGGTGACGCGGACGCACGGCGGGGTGCTTTTGCGCCGCACGGCGGAAAACGAGATCCCCCTGTTGTACCGTGAGGAGCAGAACAGCGTATCCAAGCGTGAGATTGCGAAAAAGGCGGCGGAGTACGTCAAAAACGGCGACGTGGTATTCTTGGACGCTTCGTCGACGGCGGCGTGTCTGGTGCCGTACTTGAAGGCGTTCAGCGATCTTGTCGTGGTCACCAACAGCCCCAAGACCTCCATGCAGTTGGGGGCGGCGCAGATCCGCAACTACTGCACGGGCGGACTGCTTCTCAACCATTCGGTGGCGTACGTGGGGCACGAGGCGGAGCAGTTTGTTTCGCGCATCAACGCCGACGTGTTTTTCTTTTCCAGCCGCGGATATACCGAAGGCGGGTACATCACGGATTCCTCCGCGGAGGAAGCGGCGGTCAAGCAGGCGATGATGCGCAATGCCGGGCGGGTGTATTATCTGTGCGACAGCAGTAAGCAGGGAAAGAAATATATGTACAACATCTGCCACACGCGTGAAGTATTTATTATTTCCGCGAGCATGAGTTTGCGGAAACAATAGCCGCAGAGTCCCGCGGTCAGGGGACACGCCCGCCAAAACGGCGGCGGGCGCGTCGCAAAACCATGAGCGCGTGCCGCATACCTTTTTTGTTTGCA
>JAZRVE010000018.1:0-2647 GCA_045598975.1 Eubacteriales bacterium | reverse complement strand
AGATGCGGCGCATGCCGCCTTTGCGACGATGGGGTCTCGGGGCATGCCCCGAGCGGTCTTTTTGCTACTTTTTCGTCCGCACGAAAAAGTTGCGCGTTTCCCCGCGCCGCACCGCGGCGCAGTATGGATGAAGCGGTACGCTTCCCCGCCGCCCAAAGGGCGGCAGGATCGGAGTCGCGTCCCATGTCCGCGAAATGCACGTACTGATAATGCGTGACGCTGTCAAAGCCGAGCGTGTGGATGGCGCTTATCATATCCCCTTCAAACGACGGATCAAGTCCCGTCACGTTCATGGAATTCTGCGAACGCAGCGTCAACTGCAATTCCGGTCCCGGAAAGCCCGCTTTTACCGTCTGCCATTCGCCCATGCCCTGCTCCCGGAAAATCCGGGTACGCGGCTCGTCGCCGGTATGGGCGGGTCAGATATATGCCGCGACATCATACGTTTTTTTCTAAATTCGTTCCTTTCATTTGAAGCTCGGCGGATTTGATTGCCAAAAAGTACGGATTCCCGAAAAAGATGTCCTTTTTTGATATTGTATTTCCGGGGAGCACATGGTATACTACACTTGTATTGTAGTGTGTTTTCTTCAATTTGTCAAAAGAATTCCGAAAACATCAAAAAAGAAAGGTCTGATCTCCGTCATGATCCGAGGACATTTTTACACCAACATCGACGTGAATTCCGTCACCGTCCCCTTTCTCAACCGGCATCTGTTTGACCGTCCCGTCACGCGCGAAACGCTTTACCCCTTTGTGGACGTCTACCGCGACAGCGCCATCACCGACGTCGTGCTCAACATCTATGCCCAGCACTCCGTGACCGATTCCCGCGTTTTTTCCGATTACGCCGCTAAATATGAGCAGACGGTCGAAAACGGAGAGCCCGTCGATTATTTTCCGTACTTTGCTTCGTTTTACGCCTTCAACAAACGGTATCATCTGGATCCGTACGCCGTCTGGATCGGGCGCGTCCGCGAAAACGGGCAGTCACCGTGGATCTCCGTCCGCATGAACGATTGCCACGATCCCGAAAAAAAGACCTCCTTCCTACGTCCCGACTTTTTCTATGAGGCGCGGGAAAAGGGATACATGATCGGTGAGAAATACGGATATTTCCGCAATTGCCTCAACTACGCCTTTCCCGAGGTGCGCGAAAAGATGCTTGCCTATCTGCGCGAACAACTTATGCGCTACGATGTTGACGGCATAGAACTTGACTTCATGCGCGAGATTTTCTGTTTTGACTACCTTTCCTTCTCCGGCGTCGCCATCATGAACGACTTCATGCGTGCGGTGCGCTCTCTCGTGACGGAGCAGGAAACCCGCCGCGGGCACGCCATTCGCATCGGGGTGCGCCTCTGCCGCGACGCCGCGCAGGCGCTCGCCTTCGGCATGGACGCCGAAACATGGGCGAAAGAAAAGCTTGTCGATCTCATCACCGTCACGCCGCGCTGGGAGTCCTGCGACAGCCACATGCCGGTCGACGAGTGGAAGAAACTCTGCCCCGGCGTCGAAATTGCCGCGGGATTGGAAGTGAGCGCCATACCGGAGCGTTTTGCCGAGCCGTGGCGTCATCTGCACTTCGTCACGCCCGCCATCGCCCGCGGCTACGCCGCGCACTATCTTGCTTCCGGGGCGGATTCCGTTTATTTATTCAATTATTTTCTCGATCCGGACAACGTCAATCCCGACTTTGTCGCCGTCAACGACACCTGCTTCCCGCTTGCCGCCGCCTGCTCCCATCCGTTGCGGTACATGGCGACCTATCAGGATCTCTGTCCGGACGGGTATGCGCCGTTCTCGCTGTTTCCCGCCGTGCTCTCCGGGAAGGACGTCTCCGTTCCCGTGGCGCTCGGGACGTTATGCGCGGACCAATATGCCGAATTGCTCTTCGGTTTATCCGAGGGAACGTCGGACGATGTGACGGTATTGCTTGACGGCAAGCCGCTCACGGGCTTTGTTCCCTGCGAACACGGTGCCGTCGAGAGCGACCGTGCGCCTTTCGTGCGAAGCGGTGCCGCTCTTTACCGGAAAGAGATCACGATCCCCGAAAGCGGCGCATTTACGGTCACCTTCACCCTTGCAGGGAAAACCCCGGCAACAATATGTTACATGGAAGCGTGCCGCTTTTTCCAACCGCGAGCGTGAGTAAGCAAAAATAATAGCCGCGGAGTCCCGCGGTCAGGGGTCACCGTCGCCATAACGCGGGCGACGGTGACGCAAAATTCTTCGCGTGCCGCATATCTTTTTTTGCCGTAACTTCCTGCGCGCCAGACAGAGGCACAAAGAAAGATAGGGACGTATTTAACCTGCACCATCCCTTTTCGCAAATCATCAGTTTCCGGAAGTGCGCCGCCGTTTGTACAATAAAAACATAACCGAGCCGCAAAGCTCGGTTTTTTGTATGATATGGTCGGTGACACTGCGGCAATCGCTCGCACCGTCGCAAATCTCCCGACGGAACACGGAGTGTGGAGTCGGCATTTGCGACGCAAGAGGGTCCGGGGCTGCTCCCCGGCAATCTTTGATCTCCTTTTTGAAAAAAGGAGATTGCCTTCTTTTTTCTTTTGCAAGAAAAAAGTAGGTTCGTTTTTTTCGCCGCAACGCGGCGGAATCGGGATTGGATACGCCCAGGGGACATCCC
>JAZRVE010000017.1:0-8327 GCA_045598975.1 Eubacteriales bacterium | reverse complement strand
AGTGGACTTGTCACAGCTTTTTGGTGAAATGGAAAAGTCAATATGGAAAAGTCAATAAATGTGCAGTCGAAAAATCCCCTAAATGCAGAAACAGCAAGACAAACGAATCTGTTTTCCGAAGTGGAGCGTAGCGGAACGGAGGAAAACAGATTCGGCGTCGCATCATGCGGCGTTCGTAATTGCTTTCATAGTATCTTTCTGGAGTGAAGTGATGATAGCGTTTATTATCCTTCCTGCGGTTGTTGTTGGAATAGCTTTCATTCTGTATGCACAATTCAAATATAACAAAGGAATCTTTTAAGGAATAAAAAATAAGAATTTGCAGAGGTAAGAATGGAAAATACCAAAAGAGCACTTCGATTACTCACTCTAGATACCATAACACTCGATTTATATTTTAAAAACAGTCGATAGACAGCCTTGTCCAGCTGCAAAAGTATGGCATTTCTCGCTTTGTGTCGTGTTGTGAAAGCGGTGGGCAAGATACTATATAAGCGGAAGGAGGAACGAAGCATGGACCAACAAAAAACAGGAGGCTTCCTGAAAGAGCTTCGGAAAGAGAAAAACCTTACGCAGGAGCAGCTGGCTGAAGTGCTGAATGTCTCCGGACGTACGGTTTCCAGATGGGAAACCGGAAGTAACATGCCTGATTTAAGCATCCTTGTAGAGCTTGCAGACTACTATGATGTCGATATCAGGGAAATCATCAACGGTGAAAGGAAAAGCGAGAAAATGGATAAAGATTTAAAAGATACTTTGGAGCAGGTTGCGGAGTACAGCAACACGGAAAAGAAGTCATTAAAAAAGAAGATGATTGAAATTTCCGCCTCAGCGGCATTGTTGTTGCTGTTTTCCGTAATGCTAGATATGACTAACGGCTTTGGAGGATTCATACCAGAGCGCCCGGTTCAGAATATGATAGATTTTGCGACAGGATTAGCGCTGGCCATTTTGGTTCTGAATGCGCTCTACATGGCTGGAATACTTGATAGAGTGCGAGAATGGAAGTATAAGATCATCAGGAAGTAAATTCGAGTTTACTCTCTCAATGCCGGATAGCATTTCAGGCAAAAAGCCCGATTGCAAGTATAGAAGAAAATTCTCCCTTCATAGGTCATCATTTCCGGCAAAGAATTGAAAAACCCTCATTGCTATGCTATAATGAAAAAGCCGTAGGAAATCATTTTCAATTTGGTGATAGCAATACGGTGATAGCAAAATGATAGCAGAAGTTAGGATACCCAATGTATATAGGATAAATGGAGATAGTACAATAAAACCGTTTCTCTGCCGGGGAAAAGACCGGGAGACACGGTATCGCAAAAAAGAGTTGTCTGACAAATCAGACAACTCTTTTTTTGTATGAAATTCAGTTGAGTTTCAGCAGGGTTTGTGCGTTTTCGCGGGCGATGAGATCGTACAGCTTCTCGGATATCCTTCCCTCGTCCAGCATTTTGTTCATGAAGTCGGACTGCCCGGCGTACTGGTCGGCGAAGCAGATATCCGTGCCGAACAGGATGCGCGTGGGGAATTCCTCGAAAAACTTCTGCGTGTAGTCGAGATCGCGGCTGATGGCGGTCAGCCCGCTTCCCGCCGAGAGATCGACGTACAGATTGGGATACTCCCGCATGAGCTTGGGGATCATGCCCTCGCCGTCGATGGGGTAGCGGATGTAATCGTATCGGTCCTCCGGTGCGCGCAGTGTGCCGAATTCCGCCCAGAAGCCCGGTCCGTGTCCGATGAAGATCTGGTCGGGGAATTTTTCAAGGCAGCGTCTGAGTCTCACGAGTCCCGGATCGTCATACAGCCCGTACGAGCGGTCGGGTGCGGAATTCATGTCGAACAGCAGCGGAAGATCGCCGGTCTGCTGTGCGGCACGGTACAGATTGAGCATCTTCGGCTCATCGAAATCCATGCGCGGCAGGACTTCGCCGATACCGCGGCAGCCCTGCTCCTTATAAAAGGATAACAGCATCTCCAAAGGCGTGCCGGGGTTGTTGCCGATAACGCGCGGGTCGACACTGCAAAATGGAACGTAGCTTCCGCCCGATTCCTTGGCAATGTCGATGATCTCGCCGTTGGATTGCGGGATATACTCCTCGACGTTGGCAAGCACCACGAGAGCCGCTCTTGTGATGCCGAAGCGTTCGTGCTGTGCTTTTAACTCGGTCGGCGTCGGGAAGATGATTCTTCCCGGGTAGCAGGGATAGGGATACTTATAGACGTGTGCGTGGATGTCGAAAAAGTTATTTCTCATTTCTTCATAGCCCCCTTTTTTCAAAAACACGGTATATGCTTTCGCTCCCGCGGGAGGAGAAACATACCCAACTGCATTGTAACATACAGAGGGAGAAATATCAAGGGAAATTTGCTGAACAAAACCGCCTTTTTTCTCTTGTGAGAAAAAGGGAGAGGGTTTCCCTCGACGTGGCGGGGGCGTTAGAGCGGCGCTTACCGGAAATTGACGGCGGCTTCCTTCATTTTGTTGCGCAAGCGCAGGTTGTCCGCGATGAGCGCGATAAACTCCGAATTTGTCGGCTTGCCGCGGGCACTTTGCACGGTGTAGCCGAAATAGGAATTGATGGTATCCACGTCGCCTCTGTCCCAGGCGACCTCGATGGCGTGCCGGATGGCACGTTCGACACGGGAGGAGGTGGTGCCGTATTCCTTGGCGACGGTGGGATAGAGCTCTTTGGTGATGGAATTGATGAGGTCGGGGTTTTCCACCGTCAGTAATATGGCGGTGCGCAGATACTGATACCCCTTGATGTGCGCCGGTACGCCGATCTGATGGATGATGCCGGTGACCTGCGTTTCCATGTCGGAGAGCTCGCTTCGGAAGGAAGAGGGCATGACGCGGCTCTTGGTGAGCAGGCGTTTGAGTTTGTTCGCCGCGAGAGCGGGCTCGCAGGGCTTGATGAGGCAGATGTCGGCACCGGCGGCGATGGCGTCGGTGAGCATCCCGGGGTTGCTGACGGCGCTGACGATCATGAAAACGGGGGACGGCTCGGCGCAGGAGGCACGCAGGGAGCGGATGACCTCCGTTCCGTCAAGTCCGGGCAGGAGAAGATCCAGCACGACGGCGTCGGGATGTCCGGATTTGGCGATGCGGACGGCCTCCCTGCCGTCGGCGCATTCGCCGAGCAGAGAGAATCCGGCGGAGGCGAGTGCCTCCCCGAAGGATGCGCGGAAAGCGGCGTCGGTGTCGGCGAGCAGGACAAGCGGAGAATGCGAAGAAGAAATTGCCATGAGAAAAACTCCTTTCTTTTTACGATGTTCGGTTTTTTTTTTCGTCCCGTCAAAAATAATACCATGTAAAAGCGAGAATTTCAAGGCGTTTTGTAACATTTTGTTAATTTTGTAAGAGATGTGAATTTTCCCGTTCATTCGACGGAAGCATATGAGGAAATCTCCGATTTTTTCGAAAAAATCGCACAAAATACGGCAAAAACAGCCTTCCGAAAAGAAGAAAAAGGAGGACTGCCGTCGAAACCGGAAACAAATATATTAAGATAAATGTAAAGACACAACAAAACTGACACGAAAAAGAAATAAATATGATATAAAAAATGTCACCCGCCACAAGTGTCGGGTGACTCCGATTCCCGAGCCTACGGCTCGGGGAAAATGTGCTGCTTCACTCAAATCGCGCCGCAAGCGGGCAGTGTGCCGCTGCACCCATTTCGCGAGCGTGAGCGAGCGGAAACAACCGCCGCAGTATCCCACGATCAGGGGACACCGTCGCCATAACGCTCGCAAAACTATGAGCGCGTGCCGCATATCTTTTTCATGCAGTGGCTTCCCACGCGCCAGACAGAGGCACAAAGCCGGATAGAATAACATCTTGTATAGCCCATCCTTTTGTGCATATCATGAATATCCGGAACTATGCCGCCGTTTGTGCTATGTAAAGCATCCGTGCCGCACGGTTTGAAGTTTGCGCTTGCTCTGCACCGATGCTGCCGTAATAACGCATTGCACCGTCGCAAATCTCCCGACGGAGCACGGAGGTGCGGAGTCGGTATTTGCGGCGTCGGGGGACTTGGGGGCGAGCCCCCAAGTTGCCTTTTTGCAACTTTTTCGTCAACACGAAAAAGTTGAATCGTTTCCCCCCCGCCGCAAGCGGCGCGGAGTGGGTGCAGCGGCACCCGGCAATCTTTTTTGTCCTGCTTTTTTCTTTTGCAAGAAAAAAGGCGGTTTGTCTCTCCTGCACAAAAACACCTGCCGATGTCGGCAGGTGTTTTTGTCATATAAGTGCTTCAATGGATCAGTCGGGCTTGCGTTCCGGTGCTGCACAGTACGGGCGGAAGCGTTCCAACGAATCCCACCAGAATACCTTGATGAGACCGCCTTCCCCGGCGAACGACCATGCCGGGATCTCACCGTGCAAAAGATCGAACGCTTTCAGCTCGACGACCGTCCCGAGATCGGCGCTTTCCTTGTCATACAGCGCCGCGATGATGATCCCCTTGCCGACGTCCCCGCCGTGCGTCGTGACCGAATAGAAACCGTCGTTAAGATCGAGCGTGAGGGAATCGCTCGCTTTTTCCACCACCTTGCAGCCGGATTCGGCGAGCATCGCCGCCCATGTCGAGTCGCCTTGCAGGGTGATAAGCTCACCGGCGGCGTTGTAGACCGCCATTTTTTCGCCTATCGTCACCGTATTCTTACCGTTGCCGATGCTGGGATTGTATTGCGTGCTGAGCGCGTGCACGCTGCCGCCGTATATGTTGACGATGCCGTCGGTGGAATTGCCGCTCGTTCCGATGTCGGGAGAAGAGCCGCCCGCCTGTGCCTCCACGTAGCCACCGTATATATTGACGACGCCGTTCGAGCTTTCTCTGCCCATGCCGATGCCGGACGAGGTGACGCCGCCGATGGCTTTCACGTGTCCGCCGTAGAAGTTGAAGGTGCAGTTAGAGGCGCGATAGCCCGTGCCGATGCCGGAGGCGAGTGAAACGGCTTCGGCGGTCACGTCTCCGCCGTATACGGATACGGTAAAGTTTTTCCCGTACAGACTCGGACCTATGCCGGGTGCGCCCAGACCGCCCTTGGCGGAAATAATGCCGCCGCAGATCCGGATCGTGCCGCCGTTAATGCCGGTCGTGGAGTCGAGGATCCAGGTACTGCCGATACCGGAGGAAACCGTGTCGCCGGTCGAGAACAGCTTGCCCGGAACGGTGCCCGCCTCGTGAGGCTCGGCACAGATCGAAAGTATGGCGTTGTCTTCCAAGAAGATGCCGCCGTTGACCGTCAGCGTGCAGTCATTCTTTAAGATCAGATATACTTTTTCCGACACGGTGACGGGAGCGTTGATGATGACATCGGTGTCCAGAACGTAATAACCGTTTTTCCAGACGGTGTCCGAATCTCTCACGAGCGTGAAGGAGGAACGCTTGCTTAAAACGGCCTTGTTGTCGTCGTTGTAATCGATGTACGTGACGGGAGAAATCTCGTTGCCGCAGTCACAAACGCCTTTGTCATAGCTGTGCGCCTCCCGCTTGTCGTGTGCGCCGCAGGGGCATATCCATGAGTGGGTGCCGTCCCCGTTGTCGTGGCAGACGCCGTCGTGGAATGTGTGCGGTTCAGCCGCGTTGTGTGCGCCGCAGAGGTCACATTTCACGGAGTGAGTGCCGTCTTCGTTGTCAACGTAGTTTGCCGCCTCGTGGCTGTGCTCCGAGATCGTATGAGCGCCGCAGACCAGGCATTCCTGATAGTGATGCGCACCGTCTCCGGCGTCATGGTAGACGCCTTCCTCGTGGCTGTGTTCGGCGGTGTCGCCGTATCCGTCGCAGCGGATACATTTCTGAGAATGGGTACCGTCTTGGTTGTCCTTGTATATGCCGCTCGTAAAGCTGTGACCGGATTCTTTGATCACGTAACTCTTCGCGGTCGCTTCGGTGATCTCGTGATCGCCCAGCGGATCGGAGAAATACTTGCCGCAGCCGTCTTCGCCGCCGCAGAAGTAGTGCGTCGTGGTATAGCCGACCGCTTCGCAGGAGGGATCTCTTTCGGGGAACTTCACGAGAGAGTGGACATGAGGCTTTTTGCCGTTGGAAAGGACGGTGCCGCCGTAAAGTCTGACCGTGCCGCCGGTGACGGGCTTGCTCACGGTCTTGGTCTCTCCGTCGGTGTCTTCGCAGGTGTAATCGAACCAGCCGCAGCCGATGCCGTCCGCGTTCTTGCCGCTGTCCGCCGTGACGGAACCGCCGTAAATGACGGTAGTGCCGCCGTCACAGCCCTCGCCGCCGCCGATGCCGGCGGCATTATAGCCGCCGCGCGCCGTGACGGAACCGCCGTGGAGCGTGAAGCAGCCGGTCTTTCCGAAGTCGGTCAGGCGATCGCCGGCGGGATCGTAGGTATACGCATAGGCGCCGCTTCCGATGCCGGCGTCTTTTTCACCGCCGATGGCGGTCAGCGCGCCGATCGTTTCTCCGTTCTGCGCGTAAACGGTCAGACTGTTTTCGCCCTCGATGCGGATGCCGCCGTTTACCGTAAGGAGGCAGTTTTCTTGCAGGATCAGATTCACGTTGCCGTTCACTCTGACGGGGCTGTCGATGGTGACGGTGCCTTCGACGGCGTACCAACCGTCGTTCCATTCGGTCGTTTTCTTGTCAACGAGCAGATATCTCTCGCGGATCACCGGGCGGAACGACACGTCGGAGGTGTCGAGGGCAAGGTAGGTAAGAGGCGTGGCAACGACGGTGTAATAGTCTCCGGTCAGCGTATACTGCCAACTGTATCCCTTGTCGCGCAGTACGCGCTCGCCGTTTTCGTTATAAACGCGGAGCCAGTCGCCGAGGATAAGAGCATCGTCGACGTCCGGGACGCCGCCGTCGCCGAAGGCGTAATCGTTTCCGTAGTTTCCGCCGATCGCGGTCACGGTGCCGCCGTAGATGGTCACAACGCCGGCGTTGCTGCCGAAGCCGCCGCCGATAGCGGCACCGTCGCCGGAGCCGACCGCATGGACGTCGCCGCCGTAGATCGAAATGGGACCGGTGTGACCGTATTCCACAAAGCCGAACTGTTCGCTTTCCTCGGTGCTGTGGTAGCCGGTACCGATACCGGCACCGTAGTCGGTACCGTAGGCGTATATGGTACCGCCGCAGATGGTGATGGCGCCGCTGTTTTCTTCGTCGCCGCCGCCGATACCGGCACAGCAACTGCTGCCGTTCGCACGCAGAGAGCCTTTTTCAAAACCTTCGGACTGCGCGTAGATCGTGAGACTGTTTCCTTCGTTGACGATGAGGGAGTTTAACGTTACCCGGCAGGCATCGGTAAGGATGAGATGTACGTCTCCTTTTACCATGACAGAACAGTCGACGGGCAACGTTCCGACTGCCGCGTACCAACCGGCATTCAGCTCTTCGGCTTCCGAGGAGAGGAACGAATACGTCGGGCAGACCTCTTCCGTAAGGCGGCCTTCGGTCTCGTCATAGGCAAGATACGTCAGATCGCCGGCAGGAAAAGCGGCGACGGACACCGATTCTCCGTCAAGCACGTCCGGCCAGCTTTGAGAGTCTTCCTTTTCGATACGGACGCCGCGGGGAAGGTCGATGAGCGCCCGACCGTCGGCAAGCGTGAAGGAACCGCCGATGCCGGGCATGGTGTCATCGCCGCTCGTTGCCGAGATGGTGCCGCCGTAAAAGCTGACGGCGGCGTCAATACCTGCGCTGCCGGAACCGCCGACGGCGGTGACGCTGCCGCCGTACATCGTCAGCGTGCCGCGGCCGTAGCCGCCGAAGCTTTCGGCACTGCCGATACCGGCGGCGAGAGAAGAGCTCCGTGCGGTGATGTTGCCGCCGTGGACGATAAGATTGCCGACGCCGGCCTGCTTACCGTCTCTGCCGATACCGCTTCCGAAGGAGCCGCCGTTGGCAAAGAGAGAGCCCGCATTATTGCCGTGGGACTGGGAATAGACGGTCAGACTGCTGCCGCTTGCGATGTGGATGCCGCCGGAGACCGTGAGCGAGCAGTCGTCTTTTAAGATCAGACTAACGGAGCCGTTTACCTTGATGGGACCTTCTATGTAGCCGCTTTCCGCAAGCACGTACCAACCGTTTTCCCAGTTGTCGGTGTCCTGCATAAGGGCGGCATAATTGGAGCGGGTCTTTTCTTCATACGCATCGGTTTCGATGTTGTAGGCAAGATAAGTGACCGGCACCGGCGTTTTTTCGGGTATCAGGGTGAGGGAATACGAAGTTTTGTCGAGCACGTCCGCCCAGTCTCTGCTGAGACTGCGCTCGACGTCGCTGTCGGAGATCGCATCGTGCAGGATATATCCTTTTTTGACCTTGACGATCCCGTTGTCGGTGCCGCCGGCACCG
>JAZRVE010000016.1:0-4657 GCA_045598975.1 Eubacteriales bacterium | reverse complement strand
GGGCGCGACCCCTGTCCGCGGGATACTGCGGCTGTTGTTTCCGCTCGTCCGCGCTCGCGGATTGGGTGCAACGGCACGTTGCCGCCGCCGGTGTTTGGTGGGCGCGACCCCTGTCCGCGGGATACTGTGTCTATTCCTTCCGCTCCGTCCAGCTCGCGGTTTGGGTGAAGCGGCACGCTTCCGGAAGAAAAAAGTCTTGCAATCTTTCCCGCTCTGTGATATAATATAAAGAAATCTTAGAAAAGGAGATCATCCCATGAAAAAAATCATTGTCGGCACACTTGCCGCTGCGGCGCTTTTTCTCTTCGCCGCCTGCGGAAATCCCAGCCAGGTCAATCAGACCGTCGCGGACATCACCCAGAAGATCGAAGGCATGACCGTCGAAAAAGCAAGCGGTATCTATGAACTTTCCGCGCTCTCCCTCGGGACAGTCGCTGGGGAGGATTACGAATATAATACGTTGACGCTGGAAAGCGACGGCACGTTTGCCTTCGCCGCGTCCTGCGACGGAAAGACCGAGCAGGCGAACGGCATCTATCGTGTTGCCGATAACGGCGCACTGACGCTCTCCGACGGCGTCTATCTCGCCGCCAAGGACGAAAAACTTGCCTGCGACGGCACACAGGTCGTCGTCTCCGGCACGTTCGGTCAGCAGAAGATCAATCTTGTCTATCAGAAACAGACGAAAAAGGAGAACTGACGAAAATGGAACAGCTTTATCAGAAAATACTGTCGCTTTTGGAAAACGACGCCCGTCTGACGCCCGAAACACTGGCGTCCATGCTCGGCAGAAGCGTCGAGGAAGTAAAAAATGCCGTCCGCGAGTTGGAAAGCCGGGGCGTTCTCGTCGGCTATAAGGCGCTCGTCGACTGGGAAAAAACCGAAAGAGAAAGTGTTACCGCCTTTATCGAAATCCGTGTCACGCCGCAGGCGGACAGAGGCTTCGACAAGGTGGCGGAACGCATCTACCACTACCCCGAGGTGCAGGATATGTACCTCATGAGCGGCGGCTATGACTTTTTACTGCTCATCGAGGGGAAGACGCTCAAAGAGGTGGCGCTGTTCGTCGCCGAAAAGCTCTCTCCCATCGACGGCGTCATTTCGACGAGCACCCACTTTGTCTTGCGCAAATATAAGGACAAGGGCATCGTGTTCGGCACCGAGCCGCAGAAGGACGAAAGGGAAGGCATCTTATAATGTTTGATTATTCCAAGGCGCTTTCCGCGAAGGCGTGTGCGCTCAAACCGTCCGGCATCCGCAAATTCTTCGATATTCTGGATGAAATGGACGACGTCATCTCGCTGACGGTCGGACAGCCCGATTTTCTGACGCCGTGGCATATCCGCGACGCCGCCATCTCCTCTCTCGAAAAAGGCAAGACCTTTTATACCTCCAACGCCGGGCTTCTCGCTTTCCGCGAGGAGATCGCCGCCTATCTCGACCGCCGCTTCAACGTGACTTATGATCCCAAAGACGAGATCCTCGTCACGGTCGGCGGCAGCGAAGCCATCGACCTTGCCATCCGCGCCGTCGTGGAGCCGGGCGACGAGGTGCTCATCGTCGAGCCGTCCTACGTCTGCTATGCGCCCATCACGACGCTGACAGGCGGCGTCGCCGTCCCCATCGCCACCAGAGAAGAGGATAAATTCAAGCTGACGCCCGAGTTGCTGCGCGCTTATCTCACCCCCAAGACCAAAATGCTCATCCTGCCGTATCCCAACAATCCCACCGGCGCCATCATGACGGCACCGGAGCTGCAAAAGATCGCCGACGTGCTCAAAGGCACCAACGTCGTGGTGCTGACCGACGAGATATACGGCGAGCTGACCTACGGGAGAAAGCATTTTTCCTTTGCGTCCATCCCGTCCATGTGGGAGCGCACCATCTACGTCGGCGGCTTTTCCAAGAGCTACGCCATGACCGGCTGGCGGCTCGGCTACGTCTGCGCGCCGAAAGAGATCATGAAACAGGTGCTCAAAATCCATCAGTACGCCATCATGTGCGCCCCAACGGCGAGCCAGTACGCCGGTATCTGTGCCGCCCGCGACGGCGACGCCGATATCGAATATATGCGCGACTGCTACGATCAGCGCAGACGGCTTATCGTCAAAGGGCTTTCCGACATCGGGCTTCCCTGCTTCGAGCCGGAGGGGGCGTTCTACGTTTTCCCCAATATCGGCGGCTACGGACTGACCTCCGAAGAATTCTGCGAAAAAATGCTGTACGATACGCACTGCGCCATCGTGCCCGGCACGGCGTTCGGCGAGAGCGGCGAAGGCTTCGCCCGCATCTCCTACGCCTATTCCGTCGATCACATCTGCAAAGCGCTCGAACGGCTGGATCAGTTCGTGCGGAAGATCAAATAAGAACGAAATACGCAAACGGGGGCGAAAAAGATGAAACGCATCCATACCGACGTCCGGACGGTGTACGTCAAGGCGCTGTCCACCTATCAGGAAGAGCAGGTCGAAGCGGTGCTTGTCCCGCTGTTCGGGACGCTTCTTGCCGACAACGGTATCGAGGCGGCTTCTCTTGCGGGCAAAAAGGTGCTTATCAAGCCCAATCTGCTCGCTAAACGGGAGGCCTCCGCCGGCATCACGACGCATCCGTCGTTTGTCAAGGCGGCGTGCCGGTATTTCGTATCGCTCGGCGCAGACGTGCTCGTCTGCGACAGCCCCGGCGGCGTTTATAACCCGCAGACGCTCGAAGGCATCTATCAGACGACGGGGCTCAAAGCCGCCGTCGAGGGAACGGGAGCGTCGCTCAATTTTGACACCGCTTTCGAAACGGCTTTCGATCCGGAAATTTCCCATAACGCCTTCACGGTGCTGATGCCTGTCGCAAACGCCGATCTCGTCGTCAACCTCAACCGGCTCAAAACCCATGCGCTGTGCGAGATATCGGCATCGGTCAAGAATCTGTTCGGCGCGATACCGGGATTGAAAAAAGCCGAGCAGCACGCACGCTTCCCGGCTAAAAATGATTTTGCGGATATGTTGTGTGATCTGTGCCTTTTGTGTGCGCCGCAGATCAACATCACCGACGGCGTCGTCGGTATGGAGGGCAACGGACCTGCGGGCGGCACGCTCAAAGAGGTCGGCGCCGTCATCGCGTCCGCCAACCCCTTTGCTTCCGATCTCGTCTGTGCCCACATCATGGGCTACCGCCCCGAAGAGGTCGGAACGATCTCGTGCGCCGTGCGCCGCGGACTGTGTCCGGCGTCTCTCGCGGAGCTTACGCTCGTCGGCGAGGATCCGGCACGCTTTGCTTCGGCTTTCAAACGCCCCGATGCTTCGGCGGGCGGGCTGATGAAGCAGATACCCGTCCTGTTCGGCGGACGCCTGCGCTCGTTTTTGCAGGCACGCCCGACGGTCGACACGGAAAAATGCGTCGGATGCGGCGAATGTGCCCGCAACTGCCCCGTTTCCACCATCCGCGTGGAGGGCGGCAAGGCGCACATCAACCATAAAAACTGCATCCGGTGCTACTGCTGTCAGGAGTTCTGCCCGGCGAAGGCGATCAAGGTGAAAAGCCGCTTCTTTTTCGGGTTTTAGCGCTCACGCCTTCTTTTTGAAGGACGCGCAGACGGTGTCGGTACAGCTCGACGCGTAGCCGGGACCGATGCTGATGGAGGGAGCGGTGCAATACCCGCTTTCGTCGTTGTGCAGGCAGTTTTTGACGCAGCAGGACACGCCGCGGATGTGCGGCGGTGCGGACAGGCTCTGTTCCAGACTCTTATCAAACAAAGGATCGTTCATACGGCAAACTCCTTTCCCCTATATGTTTCCTATATGGCAGAGTATGCCCGTATCCGTCTGTTTTATGCATACGGCGATCTTATTTCCATATCATTTTCCGGGAGGACATATGCTTTACGCCATAGCCGACACGCATCTCTCATTCTCCGTCGAAAAGCCGATGGACATTTTCGGCGCACGCTGGGAAAACCATGCCGAGCGCCTGCGGGAGAACTGGTGCGCCGTCGTCCGGGAAGAAGACACGGTCGTGCTGCCGGGCGATCTTTCGTGGGGCATTTCGTTGGAAGAAGCGCGGGAGGATCTGCTGTTTCTGGACGCGCTTCCGGGAAAGAAGCTCATCGGCAAGGGCAATCACGACTACTGGTGGACGACGGTCAACAAAATGACGGCGTTTTTTACCGAGAACGGCATCCACACGCTGTCCTTTCTCTATAACAACGCGCATTATGCCGACGGGCATATCCTCTGCGGCACACGGGGCTGGATGAATGAATTCGGCAACGCCGCGGAGGACGAGCGCATCCGCAAGCGGGAGGCGAGCAGACTGGAACTGTCCCTTACGGCGGGGCAGGCGCTGAAAAAGGAGCATCCCGATGCGCCGATCACGGTATTCATGCATTATCCGGCGGTGTTCGGGGATTTCATCAACTATGAGGCACTGGATATCTTATACCGGTTTGGGGTAGAGGACGTATATTACGGGCACTTGCACAACACGTCTGCCGACAAGCTGGACAAAGAGTATCTGGGAATCCGCTTTCATCTCATTGCGGCGGACTTTTTGCGGTTTGCACCGACTGTGATCGAATAGAAAAAGTCGAGCCCGCCAAGCTTTTGCTTGGCGGGCTCAACTTCTATTCTGCCGCCCTGCGGGCGGCAGGGCAGCGTGCCGCTGCACC
>JAZRVE010000015.1:0-18752 GCA_045598975.1 Eubacteriales bacterium | reverse complement strand
GGTGAAGTCCGCATCGTCCGCCTCAACTGCAAGGCGACCATCGGACAGGTCGGTAATCTCGAACATGAGAACATCAACCTCGGCAAAGCCGGCAAGACGCGCCACCTCGGCGTACGCCCGTCGGTCAGAGGTTCGGTCATGTACCCGTGCGATCACCCGCACGGCGGTGGTGAAGGCAAGGCTCCCGTCGGACGCCCGACGCCGGTCACCCCTTGGGGCAAGCCTACGATGGGTTACAAGACCCGTAACAAGAAGGCACGCACCAACAAGTTCATCATCAAGAGAAGAAACGACAAGTAAACCGTAAAGGAGGCATAGAAATTGAGCAGAAGCATTAAAAAAGGACCGTTTGTCGAAGCCAAGCTCTTCGCCCGCATCAAGGAAATGAACGACAAGGGCGAAAAGAGAGTCCTTAAAACCTGGTCGAGAGCTTCCACAATTTTCCCGGAATTCGTCGGACACACCATCGCGGTCCACGACGGCAGAAAACACGTGCCGGTATACGTTACGGAAGATATGGTCGGACACAAGCTCGGCGAGTTCGCTCCCACCAGAACGTTCAAGGGACATTCCGGTTCCAAGACATCCAACACAGACAAGTAATCTTTGCATAAAAACACCAATCGCTCCGCGTGCGGCATGACCGCCGGGGCAATTCGTGAAAGGAGGCAAACTTATCATGGAGGCAAAAGCGTATTTATACGACATCCGGATTTCGCCGAGAAAGGTTTCCATCGTTCTGGATCTCATCCGCAACAAGGACGTGGCAACTGCGGCAGGAATCCTTGCCAATACAAGAAAAGCGGCAAGCGAGCCCGTGGCAAAGCTCCTCAAAAGTGCCGTCGCCAACGCCGAGAACAACCACAGCATGGACGTTTCCAAGCTGTATGTTTCGGAATGCTTCGTGACGCCCGGAAAGACGGCGAAGCGTATCCAGCCGGTTTCTCACGGCAGAGCATACCGCATTTTCAAGAGAAGCTCGCACATCACCCTTGCGGTAAAGGAAAAAGAATAATACCGCAGACACCGAAAAAATTGTTGCGTCTGTCAGACAGACGGCAAATTCTATGAAGGAGGCTTATCACGAAGTATGGGTCAGAAAGTTAATCCTCACGGCTTACGAGTAGGCGTGATCAAAGACTGGGATTCGAGATGGTTCGTCAAAGACGAAGTATTCGGTGATACCATCGTGGCGGACTACAATCTCAGAGAATTTTTGAAGACGAAGCTTCAGGGTGCCGGCGTTCCGAAGATCGAAATCGAACGCGACGGCAAGAGAGTCAAAGTATTTATCCACTGCGCAAAGCCCGGTATCATTATCGGCAAGCAGGGCGCGGAAATCGACAAGTTAAAGGGCGAGATCGAAGCCTTTGCCGGCATCCCGGCATCGGTCAACGTCATCGAGATCAAGCAGCCCGACCTCAACGCACAGCTCGTTGCGGAGTCGGTCGCCGGTCAGCTCGAAAGACGTATCGCTTTCCGCCGTGCCATGAAGCAGGCGATCGGCCGCACCATGAAGCTGGGTGCCAAGGGCATCAAGATCCAGCTCAGCGGCAGACTGAACGGCGCGGAAATCGCCCGCACCGAACAGTACCACGAAGGAACCATTCCGTTGCAGACGCTGCGCGCCGACATCGACTACGGTTTCTGGGAGGCAAACACCACCTACGGAAAAGTCGGCGTCAAGGTATGGATCTACAAGGGCGAAGTGCTTGCCACGGCAGCCAAGACGGCGGCAAGAAAACGCCACAATGCGCCTTCTAAGGCAGAAGGAGGAGCCAGATAACCATGTTAATGCCGAAAAGAGTCAAATACAGAAGAGTCCAGAGAGGACGTATGAAGGGCGTTGCCACCCGCGGCAACACCATCAGCAACGGAACCTACGGTCTCCAAGCCATGGAACCGGCATGGATCACCAGCAATCAGATCGAAGCCGCCCGTATCGCCATGACGCGTTACATCAAGAGAGGTGGTCAGGTCTGGATCAAGATATTCCCGGACAAACCCGTTACCGAAAAGCCGGCGGAAACCCGAATGGGTTCCGGTAAAGGCTCGCCGGAATACTGGGTAAGCGTCGTCAAGCCGGGCAGAGTACTGTTCGAAATGGACGGCGTCTCGGAAGATCAGGCGCGTGAAGCCATGCGTCTTGCGTCTCACAAGCTTCCCATCAAGTGCAAGTTTGTGAAGAAAGAGGAAATGGAGGCGTAACCGATATGAAAATCACAGAAATCCGCGAAAAAACCTCCGAACAGCTCGCCGATCTGTTGAAGGAACAGAAGGAAGCGCTTTTCAATCTCCGCTTCCAGCACGCAATCCATCAGCTTGACAATCCGCAGAAGATCGTTGAGACCAAAAAGGACATTGCCCGGATCCTTACGGTGATGACCGAGAAAAAAGCGTGAGCGGGAAGGAGTAACGAATCATGGAAAGAAATTTAAGAAAAACCAGAGTCGGAATCGTTTCGAGCGATAAGATGGACAAGACGATCGTCGTCTCCATCCGCGACAGCGTCAAGCACCCGCTTTACAACAAGGTCATCAAGAGAACCGTGAAGTTCAAGGCACACGACGAAAACAACGAGTGCGGCATTGGCGACAAGGTCGAAATCATGGAAACAAGACCGCTTTCGCGCGACAAGAGATGGCGTCTTGTGAGAATTATCGAAAAGGCTAAATAAGCCGAGAAAACAAGTACAGTAGGAGGTCACATAACATGATCCAGCAGCAATCGCTCATGAAGGTCGCCGACAACACCGGCGCCAAGGAGCTTATGTGCATCCGTGTTCTCGGAGGTACCGGCAGACGGTACGCCAGCATCGGCGACGTCGTGGTGTGCTCCGTTAAAAAGGCAGCGCCGGGCGGCGTGGTCAAAAAGGGTGAGGTCGTCAAGGCGGTCGTGGTACGCACCGTCAAGAGCCTTCGCCGTGCGGACGGAAGCTATATCCGATTCGATGAGAACGCGGCAGTCATCATAAACGCAGACAAAAACCCCAAAGGTACCCGTATTTTCGGGCCGGTGGCAAGAGAGCTCCGTGAGAAGGAATATCTCAAAATCCTGTCTCTTGCTCCCGAAGTGCTTTAATGGGAGGTAGAAGTATGGCAGAAAAGAAAAAGCTCGCCGTACGCCGCGATGACGTGGTCGTCATCAACTCCGGCGACGACAAGGGCAAAAAGGGCAAGGTTTTGGAAGTGTCTCCCAAGGAAGGCAAGATCATCGTCGAGGGAGTCAACATGGTAACCAAGCACGTCCGTCCGAGAAAACAGGGCGAACAGGGCGGTATCGTGAAGGTGGAAGGGGCGTTCTACGCCGACAAAGCCAACGTCTACTGCTCCAAGTGCGACAAAGGCGTCCGCGTCGCGCACAAGACCCTCGAGGACGGCAAAAAGGTAAGAATCTGCGCTAAATGCGGCGAAATTCTTTAATTGACGGGAGGATATGAAAATGTCAAGATTAAGAGACTTATATGTCAGCGAAGTCGCTCCCGCTCTTATGAAGAAATTCGAATACAAGAGCCCGATGCAGATCCCGAAGCTCGAAAAGATCGTGATCAACATCGGCGCGGGTGACGCCAAGGACAATGCCAAGGTCATCGACAACATCATTGCCGACCTGGAAATCATCACCGGCCAGAAAGCCGTTCCGACGTTCGCAAGAAAGTCGGTGGCAAACTTCAAGATCCGTCAGGGTATGAAGATCGGCGCCAAGGTAACGCTTCGCGGCGAAAAGATGTACGAATTCATGGACCGCTTCTTCAACCTCGCACTGCCGCGCGTCCGTGACTTCAAGGGCATCAATCCCAACGCGTTCGACGGCAGAGGCAACTACTCGGTCGGTATCAAGGAACAGCTCATCTTCCCGGAGATCGAATACGACAAAGTGGAGAAGATCCGCGGCATGGACATCGTATTCGTAACGACGGCGACAAACGACGAACACGCCCGCGAATTGCTTTCTCTGATGGGCGCACCGTTCGCCAAGTAAGAAAAGGGGTAGGTTATCACAATGGCAAAAAAAGCGATGATATTAAAACAGCAGAGAACGCAGAAATTCTCTACTCGCGAATATAACAGATGTAAAATTTGCGGCCGTCCCCATGCTTATCTGCGCCGTTACGGCATTTGCCGTATCTGTTTCAGAGAGCTTGCTTACAACGGCGAGATCCCGGGCATCAAGAAAGCAAGCTGGTAAAAGTCAAACGATGGCTTATAGAAATCAGTAAGGAGGTCACAATTTATGCAGATCACAGATGTAATTGCCGATATGCTCACGCGTATCCGCAACGCCAATTCGGCAAAGCACGAATCGGTGGATATCCCTGCCTCGGGAATGAAGAAGGCGATCGCCGAGATTCTCGCGGAAGAGGGTTATATAAACGGTTACCAGGTAATCGAAGACGGCAAGCAGGGCGTTATCCGCGTCACGCTGAAATACGGCGCCAACAAGACGAGAGTCATCCAGGGCATCAAACGTGTTTCCAAGCCCGGTCTTCGTATTTATTCGAGCTGTGAAGATATGCCGAAGGTCATGAAAGGTCTCGGAATCGCGATCGTTTCTACCTCCAAAGGTATCATGACAGACAAAAAAGCAAGAGCCAACAACGTAGGCGGAGAAGTTTTAGCTTACGTCTGGTAAGGAAAGCTTGCTTACGTTCAGGTAAAAGCTGTTTCATGCGACATAAATTCGGAGTACTTGCAAGGTAAAAAGCACACAATCCATATGCATGCCGCATAGAAAAGTGCACGGGTCAAAACCCGTACATGCAAGAAAGATTACGCAATTTACGGAAGGAGAAACACTATGTCAAGAATAGGCAGAATGCCTGTTGCCATTCCTGCCGGCGTAGACGTCAAGGTAGACAGCGCCAACTGCGTGACCGTCAAAGGTCCCAAGGGTACGCTTTCTCAGACCTTCAAGCCCGAAATGACCATCAAGGTCGACGGCGGCTTTATCACGGTCGAACGTCCGGACGACGAAAAGGAAAACAGAGCACTTCACGGACTTACACGCTCGCTCATCGCGAATATGGTAACGGGCGTGACCACCGGCTTCTCCAAGAAGCTGGAAATCAACGGAGTCGGCTACCGTGCCGCCAAGCAGGGCAAGCAGCTCGTCCTCACCATCGGCTACTCGCACACCGTCAACATCGACGAGCCGGCAGGCATCACGTTCGATGTGCCGGACACCAACACCGTTATCGTAGCCGGCGCCGACAAACAGCGGGTCGGACAGATCGCAGCGGAGATCCGCAGCAAGCGTCCGCCGGAGCCGTACCTCGGCAAGGGTATCAAATATGACGACGAACACATTCGCCGTAAGTCCGGCAAGGCCGGTAAATAACGGGAAGGGAGTGCAGAGTAATGGTAAGCAGAAAAGACAGCAACTTGCAGCGTAAAAAGAGACACCTTCGTGTCCGCGCCAAAATCAGCGGCACGACCTCCCGTCCGAGACTGTGCGTATACCGCTCCCTCGCCAACATCTATGCGCAGGTGATCGACGACACGTGCGGCAAAACACTTGTGAGCGCGTCCAGCGTGGAAAAGGAATTCGGCGCATACGGCGGAAACAAGGAAGCAGCCAAAAAGGTCGGAGAAGCCGTAGCCAAGCGCGCTCTGGAAAAGGGGATCACGGAAGTGGTCTTCGACAGAGGCGGCTACATTTTCCACGGACGTGTAAAGGAACTGGCAGACGCGGCTCGTGAAGCCGGTTTGAAGTTCTGAGAGTAGGAGGGATAATATGGCAGTCAAAATAGACCCGGCAACCTTAGAATTAGAGGAACAGGTCATCGACACAAGACGTGTGTCCAAGACGGTCAAGGGCGGACGCATCATGCGTTTTGCCGCAGTCGTCGTCGTGGGCGACCACAACGGACACGTCGGCTACGGGATCGGCAAGAGCGCCGAAGTACCGGAAGCCATCCGTAAAGCAATGGAAGATGCCAAGAAGAACATCATCACCGTTGCGACCAAGAATACGAGCATCCCGCATGACATCATCGGAGAATTCGGAGCGGCAAGAGTGCTTCTCAAACCGGCAGCCGAAGGTACCGGCATCATCGCCGGCGGCACGGTCCGTTCGGTGGTGGAAATGGCGGGCATCAAGGATATCCGCGCAAAGTGCTTGCAGTCCAACAACAAGATCAACGTTGTCAAAGCAACCTTTGAGGGATTGAAGAGCCTCCGCACGGCAGAAGAAGTTGCCAGAATGAGAGGCAAGAGCGCCGAAGAAATTTTAGGCTGAGGAGGAAAACGTCATGTCAAAGGTTACGATCACACTTACCAAGAGCCTCATCGCTTGTAAGAAGAACCAGATCATCACGGCGAACTCCCTTGGTCTTCACAAGATCGGCGATGTTGCGGTTCACGAAAACAACGACGCAACGAAAGGCAAGATTTTTGCCATTTCCCATCTGATTTCAGTAAAGGAGGGTTAATCATGAAGCTTCATGAACTTTCTCCGGCAGCAGGCTCCACCAAAGGCGCATGGCGCCGCGGACGCGGACCGGGTTCCGGCAACGGAAAAACGGGCGGACGCGGACACAAAGGTCAGAACGCCAGAAGCGGCGGCGGTGTCAGACCCGGATTCGAAGGCGGACAGATTCCGCTTTACAGACGCCTCCCGAAAAGAGGTTTCAGCAATTTCCTTTTCAAGAAGGAATATGCTATCGTCAACCTGGAAACGCTCGACAAGGTCTTTGACGCGGGCGCAGAGGTAACCGTAGAGGCGCTCCTCGAAAAGGGCGTTATCCGCAAGGAACTCGACGGGCTCAAAGTCCTCGGAAGAGGCGAAATCACCAAGGCACTTACCGTAAAAGCAGCCAAGATCTCTGCTTCCGCAAAGGAAAAAATCGAAGCCGCAGGCGGAAAGGCCGAGGTGATCTAAGTGTTGCAGACATTCAAGAACGCTTGGAAAATTCCCGAGCTCCGCAAGAGAATGTTATTTACGCTGATGATCCTCATCCTGTTCCGCATCGGATCGGTCATTCCGGTTCCGTTCGTGTACACCGGGCTGATCCAGGCGGGCGCAGGACTCACGGGCTTGTTCGAGTATTTCAACATTCTGTCCGGTGATGCCTTCAACAAGGCAACGCTGTTTGCACTTTCCATCTCGCCGTATATCACGGCATCCATCGTCATCCAGCTTCTCACCATCGCCATCCCGCCGCTCGAAAGACTCTCCAAAGAGGGCGAGGAAGGCAGAAAGAAGCTCACCCAGATCACGCGGTATGCGACCGTGGTGCTGGCGCTGGTGACCAGTATCGGTTACTGCACCTACATCGACAAGGGGCTCGGCATCATCTATCAGCCTAACCTCTTCAAGCGCATCGTCATCATCGCGTGCTACTGCGCAGGCGCAGCGATCATCATGTGGCTCGCCGAGAAGATCAATGAGTACGGTATCGGCAACGGTATCTCCCTCATCCTCTTCGCCGGTATCGCCGCCTCCTTCCCGTCCATGGCGTTCACCGCTTATCAGAACGGCGGGACCGTTGCCGGCAAGCTGCTGCTGCTCGCGCTCTTCATCGTCATCATGATCGCCATGATCGTGTTCATCGTCTTTGTGACCAACGCCGAGCGCCGGCTTCCCGTTCAGTATGCCAAGCGCCAGGTCGGCCGCAAAATGTACGGCGGTCAGAGCACCTTCCTTCCGATCAAGCTGAATATGTCCGGCGTCATGCCGATCATCTTCGCAAGCTCCATCGCTGCCATCCCGACCACCATCGCGGCTATCTTCCCGCCGAAGGGCCCGGGCGTCTGGCAGTCCATCGTCAACTTCTTCTCGACGCGTTCGGTCGTGTATATGGTGTTGTACTTCGTTCTGATCATCGCGTTCTCCTACTTCTATCTGGCGATCTCCTTTAATCCCATGGAAGTAGCCAACAACCTCAAACAGAACGGCGGCTTCATCGCCGGCATCCGCCCCGGTAAGCCGACAACCGATTATATCACCAAGATCCTCGGTCGTGTCACTCTCATCGGTGCCATCTTCCTCGGGATCATCGCAACGCTGCCGCTCATTCTCGGCATCATCAACCCCAAGCTTTCCGGACTTGCGTTCGGCGGCTCTTCGCTGTTGATCCTTGTCAGCGTCGTCATCGAGACGGCAACCGAAATCGAAGCACAGATGACCATGCGTCATTATAAGGGCTTCCTTGAATAAGCGGAGAAAACGGCATGAAGATAATCTTTTTCGGAGCGCCCGGTGCCGGTAAAGGCACGCAGGCGGAGATCGTCAGCAAAAAGCTGAACATTCCCACCATCTCGACGGGCAACATCATCCGTGAAGCCATCAAAACCGGAACCGAAATGGGCAAATCGGCAAAGAGCTATATCGAAGCCGGCAAGCTCGTTCCCGACGAGGTCGTCATCGGCATCATCAAAGACAGACTTGCCGAAGACGACTGCCGCGGCGGTTTCATCCTCGACGGCTTCCCGCGCACCATAGCACAGGCGAAAGCACTGGACGACATGGGCGTGGGCATCGACGTGGTGCTCAACATCGAGGTAAAGGACGAGGACATCGTGACGCGCATGAGCGGCAGACGTACCTGCCTCAAATGCGGCGCCACCTACCATGTGGAATTCAATCCCCCCAAGGCAGACGGCGTCTGCGACGCCTGCGGCGAGCCGCTCACCATCCGCAAGGATGACGATCCGGCGGTCGTAAAGAGCAGATTGCAGGTCTACCACACCGAAACCGAACCGCTGAAAGCCTACTACGAGGAAAAGGGCATCTTGAAGACCGTCATCGGTCAGAAAGAACTGAAAGACACCACCCGTCTGACGGCAGAAGCGCTCGGCATCAAGGACTGACCGGCATGATCCGGATCAAGAACAGCGAAGAGCTTGCGCTCATGCGGGAAGCGGGCAAGATCACAGGCGGGGCGCTCGCCCTTGCCGAAACGCTCGTAAAACCGGGCGTGTCACTGCTTCACATCGACAGTGAGATCCACCGCTATATCACGTCTCACGGAGCCGTTCCGTCGTTTCTCAACTACAACGGCTTCCCCGCGAGCGCCTGCATCAGTGTCAACGACGAGGTCATTCACGGCATTCCCGGACCGCGGCTGTTAAAAGAGGGCGACATCGTCAAGGTCGACGTCGGAGCCTGCTACAAGGGCTACCACGGCGATGCGGCACGCACCTTCTTCGTCGGGAACGTATCGGAGGAAGCAAGGAAATTGGAGCGCGTCACGCGCGAGAGCTTCTTTGAAGGTATCCGGTACGCCGACACCGCACACCGGCTCGGCGACATCAGCGCCGCCATTCAGGAGCACGCGGAAAGCGCGGGCTTCGCGGTGGTGAAGGAATTTGTCGGGCACGGCGTCGGCGCGCATCTGCATGAGGACCCGGAGGTTCCCAACTACGGCAGAGCGGGACGCGGGACGCGGCTGTACGAAAACATGACGCTCGCCATCGAGCCCATGATCAACGCCGGACGCGAGGACATCCACGTTCTCGACAACGACTGGACGGTCGTGACGGACGACGGCAGGCTCTCGGCACACTACGAAAACACCGTGGTCATCACATCTCACGGCGCGGAAATCTTAACAGGCTATGAGCTTTGAGAAGAAAAGGCGCTTAAAAAGACCGGCACACCCGGTCACCCCGCAGACGGCGGTCGGAACGGTCGTCGTGTCGCGGGCGGGACGGGATCGCGGTCGTGCGTATGTGATAGGATCGGTCGAAACGGACGCCGGCGGCAAATGCTTCGCCTACCTCTTCGACGGGACGCGCGTAAAAGCGAAGAAACCCAAAAAGAAGAGCGCGGCACACGTAACAAGCGCGGAAGCGATCGCGGAAAGCCTCACGGACGAGGCGGTAAGCGCGTTCCTCGCGGCATATGCCGAAAGCGGAAACGAAGGTATTTAGCAGGAGGGAATTGGATTTGTCCAAAGACGATGTAATCGAATTCGAAGGGATCGTGACCGAAGCCCTTCCGAATGCGACCTTTTTAGTAAAGCTTCCCAACGAGCACGTGGTAACGGCTCACATCTCGGGCAAGCTGCGCATGAATTTCATCAAGATTCTGCCCGGCGACAAGGTCACGGTGGAGGTATCCAGCTACGACCTGACAAAGGGACGGATCACATGGCGCGCAAAGTAAAGGCTTTGCGTGCGGCATAACCCGAACGAATCCGCCGCGAGGCGGAACATGGAGGTCAGAAAAATGAAAGTAAAACCTTCGGTAAAGAAAATCTGTGAAAAATGCAAGATAATCAAGAGACACGGTGTGGTCATGGTTATCTGCGAAAACCCGAAGCACAAGCAAAGACAGGGCTGATCGCTCTGACATAAGCGTCGAAAGACGAGAAAACGAGGTGTAAAATATGGCACGTATCGCAGGTGTGGACCTTCCGAGAGAAAAAAGAGTCGAGATCGGACTGACGTATATTTACGGCATCGGACGGACACGTTCTAACGAAATACTTGCTAAAACCGGCATCAACCCCGACACGAGAGTGAAGGATCTGACGGAAGAAGACATCGCAAAAGTGCGTGAAGTCATCGAACACGAATATTCCGTGGAAGGTGATTTGCGTCGCGATGTGGCAATGAACATCAAGCGTCTGGTGGAAATCGACTCCTATCGCGGCGTCCGCCATCGCAAAGGTCTTCCGGTAAGAGGACAGCGCACCAAAACCAACGCCAGAACCCGTAAAGGTAAGGCAAAGACCATCGCAAACAAGAAGAAATAAGGACTTTTGCGTGAGGGGACTCACGTAGGAAGGAGTGACAAACAAAGTATGGCAAAGGTAACAAAGAAAGCGGCAACCAAGAGACGCCGCGAACGTAAGAACATCGAAAAGGGCTCGGCACATATCCGTTCGTCCTTCAACAATACCATCGTCACCATCACCGACACCGACGGCAACGCGCTTTCGTGGGCATCGGCAGGCGAAATGGGTTTCAGAGGCTCGAGAAAATCGACGCCGTATGCGGCACAGACCGCAGCCGAGACCGCAGCCAAGGCGGCTATGGAACACGGACTGAAAACGGTCGAAGTCTATGTGAGAGGTCCCGGACAGGGAAGAGAATCGGCGATCCGCGCTCTCCAAACGGCAGGTTTGGAAATCGTATCCATCAAGGATGTGACGCCCATCCCGCACAACGGCTGCCGTCCTCCCAAGAGAAGACGCGTATAAGCGACCGAAGAAAGATTAAGGAGGAGTAAGACTCATGGCAAAATATACAGGACCCGCATGCAGACAGTGCCGCCGGGAAGGCGTCAAGCTGTTTGCCAAGGGCGAACGCTGCTTCACGGAAAAGTGTGCGATGAACCGCCGTACCGGAGTTCCGGGTCAGCACGGTGCCGCACGCAAGAAAGTCAGCGAATACGGCTTACAGCTTCGTGAAGTGCAGAAGGCAAAGAGATACTACGGTATTCCGGAAAGACAGTTCCGCAACTACTTCACCATCGCCGATGCCAAGGAAGGCATGACGGGTGAAAACCTGCTGACGCTTATCGAAAGAAGACTGGACAACGTCGTGTTCCGTATGGGCATGGGCGAAAGCCGCCGCGACGCCAGACAGCTCGTCACCCACGGACATTTCCTCGTCAACGGCAAGAAGGCAGACATCGCTTCCATCATCCTTCGTCCCGGCGACGTGGTATCCGTCAAGGAATCCAGCCGCAAATCCGAAAAGATCAAGTCGCTCGTCGAAAACCTTGAAAACCGTCAGAACCCCGCATGGCTCGATGTTGACAAGCAGAACGTGACCGCGACTGTGTCCGCACTTCCCAAGAGAGAAGACATCGACTTCCCGTTCGAAGAGCACTTTATCGTTGAGTGGTACTCCAAGAAAGCGTAACCCTTGAACGAAGGAAGAAACAACTGAATAAAGGGGAGGTATCAGGCAATGATCGAAATCGAAAGACCGAATATCACCACATTAGAATTGAAATCCGACGGTTCTTACGGAAAGTTTGTCATTGAACCTCTGGAAAGAGGCTACGGCACGACGCTCGGCAACTCGCTGCGTCGGGTGCTGTTGAGTTCTCTGCCGGGCGTTGCGGCAACGAGCGTCAAGATCGACGGCGTGCTGCATGAAATATCCGTGGTACCGGGTGTCAAGGAAGACGTACCGGAAATCATTCTCAATATCAAGGGCATAACAGCAAAGCTTCATACCGAAACACCCAAGACCGTTATTCTCGAAGCCACCGAGGAAGGCGAAGTCACCGCCGGTGACATCAAGTGCGACTCGGACATCGAGATCCTCAACAAGGATCACCACCTTGCCTACATCGAACAGGGCGGCTCGCTCAAAATGGAGCTGACCTTCGGACACGGCAGAGGCTACGTATCGGGCGAAAAGAATAAAGCGGCGATGCAGAATCCGCCGATCGGACTTATCTGCGTTGACTCGATCTACACCCCGGTTTACAAGGTAAACTACACGGTGGAGAACACGCGTGTCGGCAACATGACCGACTACGACAAGCTGACGCTGGAAGTTCTGACGGACGGCACCATTTCGGCAAAGGAAGCAATTTCCCTTGCTGCCAAGATTCTCAATGAGCATCTCAGTCTGTTCATAGACTTATCCGAAAACGCCGGAAAGGCGGAGATCATGGTGGATCGTCAGGAAACCATCAAAGAAAAGGTCATGGAGATGACTATTGAGGAGCTTGACATGTCAGTACGCTCGTTTAACTGTTTGAAGCGTGCCGGCATAGATACAGTCGAAGACCTTGTCAACAAGACCGAGGACGAAATGATCAAGGTGCGTAACCTTGGCAAGAAGTCGCTGGAAGAAGTCATTCAGAAGCTTCATTCGCTCGGACTATCTTTGAAGAAGGACGAAGACTGAATCGGATCGGTTTTTTCACAACACGCAGAGCGGCAGACGAGCCGCACAATTTGAAGCAAGAAGGAGGCAACAACCATGCCAGGAACAAGAAAGCTTGGACGTCCGACAGACATTCGTATGTCCATGCTCAGAGGTCTTGTCACCTATCTGCTGGAAAACGGCAGACTGGAAACGACCGTATACAGAGCAAAAGAAGTCCGTGCTCTCACCGATAAAATGATCACGCTGGGCAAGAAGAACACGCTTGCCGCAAAGCGTCAGGCTCTTTCGTTCATCACCAAAGAGGAAGTCGTTGTCAAGTTGTTCAACGAGATCGCTCCCTCGTATGCAGACCGCAACGGCGGTTACACGAGAGTGCTCAAAATCGGACCGAGACGCGGTGATGGCGCCGAAATGGCGATCATCGAGCTGGTCAAATAAGCAGACAATCAGAAAACCGGCAAACCGAAAGGTTTGCCGGTTTCCTCTTCCCGAGCCTTTGGCTCGGGGAAGCGTGCCGCTTCACCCATTCCGCGCCGCATGCGCGGAGCAAACCGCGAGCGTGAGCGAGCGAAAACAACTGCCGCAGAGTCCCGCGGTCAGGGGTCGTCACTGCCATAACGCGGGCAGTGACGACGCATAACTTTTTCGCGTGCCGCTTATGTCTGTTTTGTACTTGCTTGGCACGCTGCACCCATTCCGCGCGCAGAGTGCCCGAAAAATTTTGCCAAACCTGCCGCGTTGGACAGAGGCACAGAGCCGGATAGAACAACATCTGGTATAGCCCATCCTTTTATACATATCATCAATATCCGGAACTACGCCGCCGTTTGTGCTATGTAACGTATCCGTGCCGCACGGTTGGGGGTATCTGCAAATTTTCGTCGGAGCCGCCGTGATAACGCCTCGCACCGTCGCAAATCTCCCGACGGAGCGCTCCGCGCGCAGTCGGCATTTGCGACGTAAGGGGGTCCGGGGCTGCTCCCCGGCAATCTTTTTTGCACTCCTTTTTTCTTTTGTAAGAAAAAAGGAGTTACTTTTCTTTCTCTTGTGAGAAAAAAGGTGGTTCCCTTCTTTTCTTTTGTAAGAAAAAAAGAGTTACTTTTCTTTCTCTTGCGAGAAAAAAGTAAAACGTTTTCCCCCCGTGCCGCAAGGCGGCACGGGGAAAACTTAACAAATAGTTCTTGTTTTTTGGAGAAAATACTGCTATAATAAGAATCGGATATAAGTAAAAATCAGGGAGATGTAAAAATGCCGAAATATAAGCGCGTTTTGCTCAAACTATCCGGAGAAGCACTGAAAAACTCCGGCGACGGGATCCTCGACTTCGATTTCATCACCAAGGTCGCAAAACAGATCAAACGCTGTACCGATGAGGGCGTTTCCTTCGGGATCGTCATCGGCGGCGGCAATATCTGGCGCGGCGCCGGAAAACGGATCGACCGTACCCGCGCCGATCATATGGGAATGCTCGCGACCGTCATCAATTCTCTCGCCGTGCAGTCCGTGCTCGAAGAGGAGGGACTTCCCACCCGCGTCATGACGGCTCTCCAAATGAACCAGCTCGCCGAGCCTTACATCCGCAACCGCGCTGTTTCGCAAATGAATAAAGGACGCGTCGTCATCATTGCCTGCGGAACGGGTAACCCGTACTTTTCCACCGATACGGCGGCCGTCCTGCGTGCCGCGGAGATCGGAGCCGACATCGTGCTGTTCGCCAAAAACATAGACGGCGTCTATACCGCCGATCCCAAAAAAGATAAAAACGCCAAGAAGCTCGACGCCATGACCTACGACGATATCATCCACAACGATCTCGGCGTCATCGACAGTACGGCTTCCTCGTTCGGACGGGATAATCACCTGCCCATCCTCATTTTCGGTCTCAACGATCCCGAAAACATCTACCGCGCCGTCTGCGGCGAAAAGATCGGTACCATCGTTAATAACGGCGAAAAAAAGCAGTAATATTCAGGATTCAGGAGGAAAACACATGAAAATCGAACTCAAAGAATACGAAGAAAAAATGAAGAAATCCGTTTCCAGTCTGGAAAGCGAATTCAAGACCATCAGCGCCGGCAAAGCGTCGGCGGCCGTGCTCGACCGCGTGCAGGTGGAGTATTTCGGCAGCAATATGCCCATCAACCAGATCGCCGAGATCAAGTCGCCCGATCCGCGCACCCTCGTCATCTCGCCGTGGGACGCTTCGTGCTTAAAAAATATCGAAAAGGCGATCTTGGCGGCCGATATCGGCATCAACCCGCAAAACGACGGCAAGATCATTCGCCTCGCCTTCCCGCAGCCGACCGAAGAGCGCCGCAAGGAGCTCGCCAAGAAGGTCGAAAAGATGACGGAGGAAGCCAAGGTAGCCGTCCGCAATATCCGCCGCGACGCCAACGATAAGATCAAAGAGATGAAGAAGAACAGCGAAATGACGGAGGACGAACAGAAGGCTTCCGAAAAGATGACGCAGGACCTCACCGATAAGTACATCAAGGCGATGGATACGGCGGCAGAAACCAAAAAGAAAGAAATCCTTTCGCTCTGATATGGGATTCTTCGATTTTTTGAAAGTCGGCTCCCCGCTCGGCAGGAAGAAAGAGCTCGTTCTGCCGGAACGTGTGCCGCAGCACATTGCATTCGTGCTCGACGGCAACGGACGCTGGGCGACAAGGCGGGCGCTCCCGCGTACGGCGGGACATAAAGCCGGCGCCACCAAATTCGAGGAGATCACCGAATACTGCCACGAGGCGGGCGTGCAGACCATCACCGCCTACGCCTTCTCCACCGAGAACTGGAAACGCTCGGACGAGGAGATCGGCGGCATCATCGGGATTCTGGAGAATTATCTGGACGATCTGATCGAGGTCAAGTACAAAAAGAATATCCAACTGCGGGTACTGGGTGACAACACGCGGTTCCCCGACTATATTCAGGAGAAGATCCGCATCGCCGAGGAAAAGACGGCGACCAACCATTATAACCTGAATCTGTGCCTGAATTACGGCGGACGCGCCGAGCTGTGCCGCGCTTTTGACAGGCTTGCCGAAAAGGGCGTAAAGAACGTCACGGAGGAAGATATTGCCGCCGAGCTGTATACCGCACCGACGGGAGACCCGGACATCATCGTGCGCACGGGCGGCGATATGCGGCTGTCGAACTTCTTATTGTGGCAGGCGTCCTATGCGGAGCTGTACTTCACGCCGACGCTGTGGCCGGATTTTTCCAAAGAAGAGCTGTACGAAATATTCGATAAATTTTCCAAGACCAAGCGGCGCTTCGGCGGCTACGACACCGCCGAAAAACTGCCGACTGCGGCGGCAAAGCCGTAAGAAACATATAACACAGACGCAACGCACAACGCGGAAAAGGTCTGTGTTCCGACAACGGGGAAAGGGGTGTGGGACATGAAACAGCGCGTGATCACCGGCGTTATCGCCGTCGTCGTGCTGCTTGCCGTGCTGGCGCTTTCCGGCACCTTTGTCTATCCGACCGCCGTTATTCTGTTGTCGCTCATCGGAACGTTCGAGATGTTACGCTGTGTGGGCGGTGTCGCGAATCCGTTTTATACGGTGCCCTCCCTCGTATACGCGCTGACGTGCCCGCTTCTTGCGGTGTTTTACCGGTACGGCGCCATTGTCGCCGTGACGTTCGCCTATCTGTGCGTGCTGTTTCTGTTTACGGTGTTCTTTTCCGACAAGGTCAAGGTGACCAAGGCGTGCGTCGTTTTCTCGACGGTGCTGTACATCGTGGTCTGCTTCACCTGCTTACTGCGTCTGCGCTACGTCACCACCGACGGCGGCGAACGCATCGGACATTTTGTCTACCTGCTCGTGCTTGTGGGGGCGTGGGTGACGGACACCTTTGCGTACTTTACCGGCTTTTTTGTCGGCAAGCATAAGCTGTGCCCCACCATCAGCCCCAAGAAAACGGTGGAGGGCGCTGTCGGCGGGATGCTGTTCTGCATGGCCGCGTTTGTGCTGTACGGCGTGATCTTGGCTTTGCTCTATCCGACCATCACGCCCAATTATCTCGGGCTTGCCGTCATAGGGCTCGTCATGTCGGCGCTCGCGCAGTGCGGAGACTTGCTCATGTCGGTCATCAAGCGTGCGTACGGCGTCAAGGATTTCGGAACGCTTTTCCCGGGACACGGAGGCGTGCTCGACCGGTTTGACAGCGTACTGCTGCTGTCGCCGTTTTTGCTGTATCTCTGCGAGGACGGACACTTTTTCCGGTTTTTCTTCCATTTTAAGATTTAAGATTTCGGATTTGATGACAGAACGGAAATTTTCGGACAGGCGGGCGCGATCGCCCGCCTGTTTTGTAAAAGGAGACGGATCGCCTTGTTAAAACTTGTTATATGCGACGTGGACGGCACCTTGCTGCCGGCGGGACAGACGCGCTTATCCGACGGCGTCGTGCAGGGACTGTCGGCGCTTGTCAAAACGGGCGCACGGGTGGTGCTCGCCTCGGGACGTTCCCTGCACGGCATAAAGGCGCTCACGGCGGGGCTCCCGTTTGAGGAGGCGCTTTGCTATATCGCCGACGACGGGGCGCTGTGCCTCGCAGACGGGAAGGTCTTATATCACAAACAGATCGCCGAGCGGGAGATCGCCGCCTTTGCGGGAGAAAAAGCATATGCCGGCTGTCCGAAACTGTTCTTCGCCGGATCGTTTTCCTATGCGCTGGACGCCGACGAAGCCTTTCTTGCGGATGTGCGCCGGGAAAATCTCGACGAGGTGCGCCCCATAAGCAAGCTTTACGAGATGCGCGAGCCGGTTTTCAAGCTCGGTGTGCGCTCGCCCGACGGCAAAAGCGAGCCGCCCGCCTTTTCGTTCTTACCGGGTACGCTCCGTGAAGCGTACCAAAACGGCGCATGGCGGGAATACACACCCGCCAACGCCGACAAAGGCACGGCGCTTGCGGCTCTGCAAGCGGTCTTTTACGTCACCGCCGGGGAAACGGCGGCGCTCGGCGACGGGTATAACGACCGCGTCGTGTTCGCGAAAGCCGCCTATACGTTTGCCCGCCGCACGGGCGACAAGCTGCTTGCCGACAGCGCCTATGCGCTGTTCGACGACGCGGCGGACGTGCTGAAAAGACTCTGCGGGATGCAAAGAGAAGCGAAGGAGGACTGACGATGAACACGTTACTTGTCGTGGACGGCAACAGCTTACTCAACCGCGCCTTTTACGGCGTCAAGCCCCTTACCACGCGTGACGGACGCAATACCAACGCCATTTTCGGCTTTATCCGGATGCTGTACAAACAGCTCTGCGAGTTACAGCCCACCCATACCGCCATCGCCTTCGATCTCAAAGCGCCGACCTTCCGCCACAAGGCGTACGCCTATTATAAAGCCAACCGCAAGGGTATGCCCGCCGAGCTCGCCGAACAGCTCGCACCCGCCAAAAAGGCGGCGGCGCTTCTCGGTTTCACCGTTCTCGAAAAAGAGGGCTACGAGGCGGACGATATCCTCGGCACGCTGGCGGCGCAGGCGGACGAAACCCTTAACGTCTTTCTCATGACGGGCGACCGCGACTCCTATCAGCTTGTTTCCGAAAAGGCAAATGTGCTGTACGTTTCCACCAAAGAAACGTCGGTTTTCGATATCGCGCGCATCGCGGAGACCTACAACGGGCTTGCGCCGCGTCAGCTCATCGAAGTCAAGTCGCTCATGGGCGACACGTCGGACAACATCCCCGGCGTGCCGGGTGTCGGCGAAAAGACGGCGGTGGAGCTTGTTGTGCGCTACGGCTCGCTCGACGGTGTATACGCGGCACTGGAAAGCGGGGACGCTTCCTTAAAGGGCGCGCTTCGCACAAAGCTCGAAACGGGCAAGGACAGCGCCTACGAAAGCCGCTTTTTAGCGGAGATCTGCCGGACGGTGCCGCTCGATACGCCGCTTGACGATTTGAAAAATCCGGGGACGGACAAGGCGGGCTTATACGATTTCTG